>NZ_LR743507.1:4330000-4699166 GCF_902712855.1 Variovorax paradoxus | reverse complement strand
GCCCTTGTCGAGGAAGCGCACGTCGACGCTGCGCTTGGTGAGCTTGCTGCGCAGGATGTCTTCGACCTGCACGAGCTGGAACTCGGCATCACCGATCATGGTGATTTCCTTGTCCTTGAGCTCGACGGCGGCGGCGGTGCCCTTGAAATCGAAGCGCGTCGCGATTTCCTTGGCAGTGTTCTCGACCGCGTTCTTCACTTCGGGCAGGTTGGGCTCGCAGACGGTATCGAAGGACGGCATGGACTCTCTCCTGAATTCACTGGTGCTGGATGCGACAATTCTCCCATGATCGTGGAGTCCAACGTCCCGCTGCAGCCCTACAACAGCTTCGGCATCGTCGCGCGTGCGCAGCATCTGGCGCGCATTGCCAGCGAGGCCGACCTGGTCGCGCTGCACGCCGATGCGGCGTGGCGCGATGCACCGCGTTTCGTGCTGGGCGGCGGCAGCAATATCGTGATCACGGGCGACGTCAAGCAACTGGTGCTGAAGGTCGAGATCAAGGGCCTGCGGCTGGTGGAAGAAACACCGCGCGCATGGATCGTCGAGGCCGGCGCCGGCGAGGTCTGGCATGACGCCGTCGAATGGATGGTGCGCAACGGCTATCCCGGCCTCGAGAACCTGGCCCTGATCCCGGGCACCGTGGGCGGCTCGCCAGTGCAGAACATCGGCGCCTACGGCGTCGAACTCCAGGACCGCTTCGAATCGCTCGACGCCTACGACCTCGAGACCGGCCGCAGCTTCACGCTCGATGCGGCGCAGTGCGCCTTCGGCTACCGGGACTCGGTCTTCAAGCACGTGCGCAGCGGCCCGAACGACTTCGGTCTGGCCGGCCGGGCGGTGATCACCCGGGTGCGTTTCCGCCTGCCCAAGCCGTGGAAGGCCGTGGTCGGCTACCTCGACCTCGAGCGGAAGATGGAGGAAACAGGCAACTTCACGCCCGATGCGCAGGACATCTTCGACTGGATCTGCGCAATCCGCCGCGCCAAGCTGCCCGACTGGCGCGTGCTCGGCAACGCCGGCAGCTTCTTCAAGAACCCGACGGTCACGCCGGAGCAATGCGCCGACATCATCGCGCGAGACCCCAAGATCGTTCACTACCCGATGGACGACGGCAGCATCAAGCTGGCCGCCGGCTGGCTCATCGATGCCTGCGGCTGGAAGGGCAAGTCGGTCGGCAACGCCGGCGTCTACGAGCGGCAGGCGCTGGTGCTGGTGAACCGCGGCGGCCATGAGAACCCGGTGACGGGCGGCGAGGTGATGACGCTGGCCAAGGCGATCCAGACGAGCGTGTACGAGCGCTTCGGCATCCGGCTGGAGCCGGAACCGGTGGTCGTCTGAGCGCATGGACCTCGACTTCCTGCACCTGAACTTTCGCGGTCGCATCGGCGCCCTGGTGTGGGCCCGGCGCGCGGTGCCGCTCGTTGCGCTGCTGGCGCTGTTCCTGGGCTCGCGCCGCTGGGGCTCGGTGGTGGCGGTGGTCGTCGTGGCGCTGCTGTTCTCGGCCGTTCTCAAGTTTCTCGAAACCAGCCTGCGGCGCCAGTTCATCCGTGAGGCGCGGCTGCCGCCCTTCCTCATCGGCAAGCTGCGCGAGGCGCACCCGCAACTGAGCCGGCGCGACGCCGAGCTGGTGCTGCGCGGCCTGCGGCAGTTCTTCATGGCCCACCTGCGCAGCGACCGCAAGTTCGTGGCCATGCCCTCGAAGGTGGTCGATACGGCTTGGCATGAGTTCATCCTGCATACGCAGGGCTATCAGAACTGGTGCAAGGCGGCCTTCGGCGGCACGCTGCACCACAGCCCCGCAGAGGTGCTGGGCCGCGATGCCAGGCGCAACGACGGCCTGCGCCGCAGCTGGTACTGGGCGTGCAAGGAAGAGAGCATCGATCCACGCAAGCCGGCGCGCTTGCCGCTGCTGTTTGCGCTGGACATCAAGTTCGCCATTGCAGGCGGCTTTCAGTATGTGCCCGACTGCAACGCCGTCGAGCGGCACATCGGCTCCGATACCCACTGCGGCACGAGCTTCGGCGATTCGTCATCGTCCGATGGCGGCGGTGCCGGCGATGCAAGCGGATTCGGTGGCAGCGAATCGAGCAGTTCCAGCGGCGACGGGGGCTCCAGCGACGGGGGCGGGGCGTCGGACGGCGGCGGGGGCTGCGGTGGCGGTTGCGGCGGAGGTGGAGGCGGAGACTGATCCGGCGCGTGATCCGCCCGCCGTGCAGCGACGCCAAATGACAACGGGCCCCGAGGGCCCGTTGTCATTGGCGCCTGCCCTTGAAGGGCGGGCCGGGAGCGATCAATTTGCCTTGTCGTCGTTCGCGAGCTTGGGCAGCGAGGCGCCTTCGTTGGGCGACAGCAGGCCGACCTGCGTGTAGATGCCCAGCTTTTCGCGCGTGTCGACGATGTCGAGGTTGCGCATGGTGAGCTGGCCGATGCGGTCCAGTGGCGTGAACGCGCCTTCGACCTTTTCCATGCTCAGGCGCTCGGGCTTGTACGTGAGGTTGGCCGACTCGGTGTTCATGATCGAGTAGTCGTTGCCGCGGCGCAGCTCGATGGTCACCTCGCCGGTGATGGCGCGTGCCACCCAGCGTTGCGCCGTCTCGCGCAGCATGATGGCCTGCGGGTCGAACCAGCGGCCCTGGTACAGCAGGCGGCCGAGCTTGCGGCCGTTGTCGCGGTACTGCTCGATGGTGTCTTCGTTGTGGATACCGGTGACCAGGCGCTCGTAGGCGATGAACAGCAGCGCGAGGCCGGGGGCTTCGTAGATGCCGCGGCTCTTGGCCTCGATGATGCGGTTCTCGATCTGGTCGCTCATGCCGAGGCCGTGGCGGCCGCCGATGCGGTTGGCCTCGAGGATCAGGTCGACCAGGTTCGAATGGCGGACGCCGTTCAGCGCCACGGGCACGCCCTGCTCGAAGCGAACCGACACGGTCTCGCGCTTGACCTCGACCTCGTCCTTCCAGAACGCGACGCCCATGATGGGCTGCACGATGGTGATGCCGCTGTTCAGGTGCTCGAGGTCCTTGGCCTCGTGCGTGGCGCCGAGCATGTTGGAGTCGGTCGAGTAGGCCTTCTCGGCCGACATCTTGTAGGCGAAGCCGGCCTTCTGCATGAATGCCGACATCTCGGCGCGGCCGCCCAGCTCGTCGATGAAGACCTGGTCGAGCCAGGGCTTGTAGATCTTGAGGTTGGGGTTGGTCAGCAGGCCGTAGCGGTAGAAGCGCTCGATGTCGTTGCCCTTGTAGGTGCTGCCGTCGCCCCAGATGTGGACGTCGTCTTCCTTCATGGCCGACACCAGCATGGTGCCGGTGACCGCGCGGCCCAGCGGCGTGGTGTTGAAGTAGGTGACGCCGGCGGTGGTCACGTGGAAGGCGCCGGCCTGCAGGGCGGCGATGCCTTCGTTGGCGAGCTGCACGCGGCAGTCGATCAGGCGGGCGTTCTCGGCGCCGTAGAGCATCGCCTTGCGCGGGATCTCGTCGTAGTCGGGCTCGTCGGGCTGGCCGAGGTTGGCCGTGTATGCATAGGGAATCGCGCCCTTGTTGCGCATCCAGTGCAGCGCCGCGCTGGTGTCCAGGCCGCCCGAGAAGGCGATGCCGACCTTCTGGCCGGCGGGAACGTTTTGGAGGATGGTCGACATGATGGGAGTTCCGTTGGTGGTGGCGCGGTTCAATGGTTCATGACATTCGCGGCACGACTCTGCGCCGTGGACACCGTGAACCGGCTTTGCCGGGTCACTGGTGTCGCCCCCTGCAAGGGGGTTGGAGAAGCGACACGAAGTGCGCGAAGCCTGGGGGGTTTACCCAAAATGGCAGATGTAGCTGTAGGGCTCGCCAGTCACCCGGATCTGGAAGCTCGAGTTGCCGGGAATGCTGAACTTCTGGCCCGGGCCCGAAGCAATCCACTCGGTGGTGCCCGCGAGCTGGTATTCGCAGCTGCCGCCGGCGCCTTCCATGATCTCGGGCGCGCCGGTGTTGAAGGTGAGGGTGGAGGGCAGGATCACGCCGACCGACTTCTTGGTGCCGTCCGCGAGCGTGAGGTTGTGGCTCACGCACTTGCCGTCGAAATACACATTGGCCTTGGTGGCCACTGCGGCGCTGTTGATTGTGTCGGTAGTCGTCGTCATTGGGTGGCGCCGGCGCGCTGGCGGTCGGCAAATCGAGGACGCACCGCACCAGCGGCGCACCCGTCAGGGGTTGGAAAAGTCCTCGATTTTAGGGGCTTGGCCGACGCATGCCGCCAGCCGGTGCTCAGCGGTGCCAGCCGCGGTAGCCGCCGCCCCATCCGCGATAGCCGCCGTGGTAGCCGCCCCATCCCCGCGAATAGCCGAGGTTCAGCGAAACGCCGACCGGCGGGTAGACGTACGGGTAGGCATAAGGGTAGCTGTAGGCCGGCTGCACGTAGACCGGTGCCGGATAGACAGGCGCCGTCTGGTAGACGGGGGCCGGCGCGCTGGAAACCACCACGCCCGGTTCGGGCACCACGTTGTCCCAGGGGTTGCCGGCCGATTGCTGCGGATACGCGCCGTTGTTGGCCTCCACCGGATAGGCCTGCATCTGCGGCTGGGGCGCCACGGGCGAGGTGGTTGCGCCGGCGGTCACGCCATAGGCGCTCGCCTGGATCGGGATCGTCGCGCCGGGCCGGCTGTTCATCCGGGTGGTGTACTGGCGTCCGTTGTATTCGTAGGTGACGTTCCAGTTGACGTCGCTGCCGGTCGTCTCGCGGATCGGGGTGGCGGACACCACGCGGGCCTGGACCACCTGGTTCTGCTGGGCATGGACGAGTCCGGTGCCGGACGCCAGCGCGCCGACCACGGAAAGGCCGGCCAGGGTGCGAAAAACGTGTTTGTTCATGGTGTGTCTCTCCTGCGGATGGCGGTTTGACGCGGGGCGGCGAGGCGGGTTCCGGGGTTTACACGGCGTTGACAGCCCACGCAGCCGCATCGAATCCCGTGGTCACGGGCTTTTTCGGACCCCAGTCCACCACCGGGCGCTTGATCAGGCTGGGGTTGGCCAGCAGCACCGGGCGGGCGGAGTCGGCATCGACCACCGCTTCGCGGGTGGCGTCGTCGAGCTTGCGCCAGGTCGTGCCCTTGCGGTTGAGCAGGGCCTCCCAGCCGGGCTTCGTCAGCCATTGGTCGAGTTCGGCCTCGGGCACGCCCTGTTTCTTGAAATCGTGGAAGGTGTAAGCGACGCCGTGCTCGTCGAGCCAGGTGCGCGCGCGCTTGACGGTGTCGCAGTTCGGAATGCCGTATAGGGTTGTCATGGCCGCGATGATGCCCCGTCCGGCATGTCGGCGACAATGCCCGCCTCCATGGAAACCCTTAACGACTGGCTCGCACGCGCCGAGCAACTCCATCCCAAGAACATCGAGCTGGGACTCGAGCGTGCCAGGGAAATGGCGCAGCGCCTCGGCCTGCGCTTCGGCTGTCCCGTGATCACGGTGGCGGGCACCAACGGCAAGGGCTCGACCTGCGCCATGCTCGAGTCGATCCTGACGCATGCGGGCTATCGCACAGCGGTGTTCACCTCGCCTCACCTGGTGCGCTTCGAGGAGCGGCTCAGGTTGCAGGGAGAGGCCGTCGATGCTTCCAAACTGATAGCAAGCTTCGAAGTGGTGGAGAAGGCGCGCGGCGACATGAGCCTGACGTACTTCGAATTCACGACGCTCGGCATCCTGCACTGCATGATCGAGCAGAAGCCGGACGTGGCGATCCTCGAGGTGGGCCTCGGCGGCCGGCTCGACGCGGTCAACATCATCGACACCGATTGCGCGGTCATCACCAGCATCGACCTCGACCACATGGAATACCTCGGGCCCGACCGCGAAAGCATCGGCTTCGAGAAGGCCGGCATCATGCGCGCCGGCAAGCCAGCCATCGTGAGCGACCCGATGCCGCCGCAGAGCGTCATCGACCATGCCAGCGCCATCGGCGCCGACCTCTGGCGCTTCGGCACCGACTTCAACGTATCGGGGGACAAGCAGCAGTGGGGCTGGTCGGGCCGCGGTCGGCGCTACAGCGGTCTGGCGTACCCGGCATTGCGCGGCGCCAACCAGCTCATCAACGCGGCAGGCGTGCTTGCGGCGCTCGAGGCCGTGCGACCGCAGTTGCCGATCACCGCGCAGGCCGTGCGCAACGGCCTGGCGATGGTCGAATTGCCCGGCCGGTTCCAGATCGTGCCGGGCGAGCCCGCGCTGGTGCTCGACGTGGCGCACAACGCGCATGCCATCGCCGCGCTGGCCGAGAACCTCGACGCTATGGGCTTCTACCCCACGACGCATGGCGTGTTCGGCGTCATGGCCGACAAGGACCTCGCGCCCATCCTGGCGCGCATCGGCCCGCTGATCGACCGCTGGTATTTCACCGACCTGCCCACGCCGCGGGCCGCCAAGGGGGCCGATCTGCTGGCCGCCTGGCAAGCGCAGAACACGCGCACGGATGCCTCTGGCAGCGTGCACGCGAACCCCATGGAGGCGTTGCGCGCAGCCATCGATCGCGCAGACCCCACTGATAGAATCGTCGTCTTCGGATCGTTCTTCACCGTGGGTGGCGTGCTCGAAAACGGCACTCCCCGGCTGCAAGCCAAACACCTGCTGCCAGGCGGCTGATCGTCGGGCTGTACACACACCCATCCGGCACCATCGGGCATCACCTCGCTGCACTCCTTCAGGGATCGAACTTCATGGCGTTTTTCAAGTTCCGCACGCGCGGCCCACAAGGCAACGAAGGACGCAGCGCACCGGCTGCCGTGCCGGCGGAAAGTGTCGAAACCATGCGTCGCCGGGCGCGTCATCGGCTGCTCGGCGCGGCCGTGCTGGTGCTGCTCGGCGTGATCGGATTTCCGTTGCTGTTCGATACACAACCGCGGCCGGTGTCGGTCGACATCCCGATCGAGATTCCCGACCGCAACAAGGTCAAGCCACTGCCGGTGCCTGCCACGCCGGCACCCGCGGTCAGCACTGCCCCTGCCGCTCCCGACAGCGGTTCGCGCGTGGCCTCGGCATCGTCCGGCAACGGCGGCATGATCACCGAGACCGCAGACGGCACCGAGATCGATTCCGGCAAGCCGGCCACGCCGCCGCCCGCCGAGCGCAAGCCTGAGCCCAAGCCCGAAGCCAAACCCGACCCCAAGCCGCAGGCCAAGCCCGAGCCGAAGCCGGAAGCCAAGGTCGAACAGAAGCCGGAAGCCAAGCCCGAGGCCAAGCCGAAGCCCGAGCCCAAGGAAGCCAAGCCCGAGCCGAAACCCAGGACGGCTTCCGCGGACGACGGCGCGCGTGCCCGCGCACTGCTCGAAGGCAAGCCCGTCAACGCAGCGGCTGCGGCCCCCAAGGCTTCGGACGAAGCAGCCGGCCGTTTCGTGGTGCAGGTCGGCGCGTTCGCCGATGCGGACAAGGCGCGCGAAGTGCGCCAGAAGCTCGAACGCGCCGGTCTCAAGACCTATGTGCACGTCGCCAAGACGGCCGACGGCGAACGCACGCGTGTGCGTGTCGGCCCGTTCGGCTCGCGTGCCGAGGCCGACCGCGCGGCGGAAAAGGTCAAGGGCTTGTCTTTGTCGGCGGCGATCCTCACGTTGTAAGCACCGCAGCCTGTCGCCGTGGCCTTGCTCGACTGGATTGCCGTCGCGCTCATCGGGGTGTCGATGCTGTTCGGCCTGATGCGCGGGCTCGTGTTCGAAGTGATTTCGCTGATCGGCTGGGTGGCCGCCTTCATCGCGGCTCAGTGGCTGGCTTCCGGCGTGGCGGCATGGCTGCCGTTCGGCGACCCGCAGGCAGCATGGCGCTATCCGCTGGCCTTCGTGCTGGTGTTCGTGGCGGTGGTGTTCGGCGTGGGACTGCTGGCTGCGCTGACGCGCAAATTGATCACGGTCGTGGGACTGCGGCCGGTGGACCGGATTTTGGGAGCAGCGTTCGGAGCGGCGCGGGGTGCGGTGGCCCTGCTCGTGCTGGCCGTCGTTGTTCATTTGCTGGCGTTGAGCGACAGTGCCTGGTGGCATGAATCGCACAGCGCCGTTGTTCTCGATGCGGCATTGCAGGGCCTCAAGCCCGCGTTGCCTGAAAAGTTGGCAAGCTACCTGCCCTGAGAGGAATCGTTCATGTGTGGAATCGTCGGCGTTGTCAGCAACGCACCCGTCAACCAGTTGCTCTATGACGCGCTGCTGCTCCTGCAGCATCGCGGCCAGGATGCGGCCGGCATCGTGACCTTGCAAGAACGCAAGTTCTTCATGCACAAGGCCAAGGGCATGGTGCGCGACGTGTTCCGCACGCGCAACATGCGCGCGTTGCCGGGCAGCGTGGGCCTGGGCCAGGTCCGTTACCCGACCGCAGGCAACGCGTACAGCGAAGAAGAGGCGCAGCCCTTCTACGTGAACGCACCGTTCGGCATCGTGCTCGTGCACAACGGCAACCTCACCAACGCGCACGCGCTGCGCAATGAACTGTCATCCACCGACCACCGCCACACCAACACCGAGAGCGACTCCGAAGTGCTGCTCAACGTGCTGGCGCACGAACTCGAGCGCTCGTCACGTGGCGTGCCGTTGCATCCGGCGGAGATCTTCGAGTCGGTGAAGAGCGTGCACAAGCGCCTGCGCGGCTCTTACGCGGTGGTGTCGCTCATCGCGGGCCACGGCCTGCTGGCATTTCGCGATCCCTACGGCATCCGTCCGCTGTGCATGGGCCGCAACCCGGCCGATGGCACCGTGATGATCGCGAGCGAATCTGTCGCGCTCGAAGGCTCGGGCCATGTGTTCGAGCGCAACATCGAGCCGGGCGAAGCCGTGTTCGTCGACCTGCAAGGCAAGGTGCATTCGATGCAGTGTGCCGAGTCGCCGAGCCTCAACCCCTGCATCTTCGAGTTCGTGTACCTCGCCCGTCCGGACTCGGTGCTCGACGGCATCTCGGTCTACCAGGCGCGCCTGAACCTCGGCGAAACGCTGGCCAAGCGCGTGGTCTCGACCGTGCCGCCGAACCAGATCGACGTGATCATCCCGATCCCCGAGTCCAGCCGCCCGAGCGCCACGCAACTCGCGCACCTGCTGGGCGTGCCTTACCGCGAGGGCTTCGTGAAGAACCGCTACGTGGGCCGCACCTTCATCATGCCGGGGCAGGGCGTGCGCAAGAAGTCGGTGCGCCAGAAGCTCAACGCCATCGCGAGCGAATTCAAGGGCCGCAATGTGCTCCTGGTCGACGACTCGATCGTGCGTGGCACCACGAGCCAGGAAATCGTGCAGATGGCACGCGACGCCGGAGCCCGCAAGGTGTACCTGGCCAGTGCCGCGCCGCCGGTGCGCTACCCCAACGTCTACGGCATCGACATGCCGACCAAGGGCGAACTGGTGGCACACGACCGTACCGTGGAAGAGATTCGCGAGCTCATCGGCTGTGATGCGCTGATCTACCAGGACGTCGACGCCATGAAGCGCGCCATCGGCTCGCTGAACCCCAAGCTCGCCGGCTTCGACGCTTCGTGCTTCGACGGCGTCTACGTGACGGGCGACATCGACACCGAAGCCATTTCGCGCATGAACGGCAACCGTCCGCGCATCGAAGAGACCGAGGAAGATTCCTCGCGGCTCGCGCTTCCCAACCTGAGCGAATAAGCAAGAGAAGAGAGCCCACGTGAGCGACGAACGCCCCCTGCCGCCCGGCCTCCATCCCGACACGCTCGCGCTGCGCACCGGTCTCGCGCCGAGCCAGTACGGCGAGCACTCCGACGCGCTGTTCCTGACCAGCGGCTTCGTGCAGCCCGATGCAGAAACCTCGATGCGCCGTTTCGCGGGCACCGAGCCGGGGTTCACGTATTCGCGCACCTCGAACCCGACGGTGACCAGCTTCGAGCAACGCATCGCGGCGCTCGAGGGCACCGAGGCGGCGATCGGCGCGTCGACCGGCATGGGCGCGATCCTCATGATGTGCATGGGCTTGCTGAAGGCCGGCGACCACGTCATCTGTTCGCGTTCGGTGTTCGGCTCCACGCTGAACCTGTTCGGCAAGGAGTTCGCCAAGTTTGGCGTCGAGACCACCTTCGTGTCGCAGACCGACGTCGCCGAATGGCGCGCGGCCGTCAAGCCCAACACGAAGCTGCTCTTTGCCGAGACGCCGACCAATCCGCTGACCGAGGTTTGCGACATCCGCGCGCTGGCCGACTTGGCGCATGCCGCCGGGGCATTGCTGGCCGTTGACAACTGCTTCTGCACGCCGATCCTGCAGCGACCGGCTTCGCTGGGCGCCGACCTCGTCATCCATTCGGGCACCAAGCACCTCGACGGCCAGGGCCGCGTGATGGCGGGTGCGATCTGCGGGCCGTCGAAGCTCATCGTCGACGTGTTCGGCCCCATCGTGCGCACCGCTGGCATGGCGCTGGCGCCGTTCAATGCGTGGGTCGTGCTCAAGGGCATCGAGACGCTCGGCGTGCGCATGAAGGCCCATGGCGCCAATGCGCTCGACGTGGCGCAGTGGCTCGAGAAGCAACCCGGCATCGCACGCGTGTACTACCCAGGGCTGCCGTCGCATGCGCAGCATGAACTGGCCATGCAGCAGCAGTCGGGGCAGGGCGGCGCGGTGGTGTCGTTCGACGTGGTCGGCGACACGCCCGAGACCGCGCGCGCCAATGCCTTCCATGTCATGAACAGCACGCGCGTGGTGAGCCTTGCCACCAACCTGGGCGATGTGAAGACGATCATCACGCATCCCGGCACCACTTCGCACGGGCGCCTGACCGAAGCGCAGCGGCAGGCGGCCGGCATCGGTCAGGGGCTGATCCGCCTCGCGGTCGGTCTCGAGCACGTTGAAGACATCAAGGCCGACCTTGCGCGCGGCCTGAGCACCCTGAACTCAATATAAGAAATGACCGGCAAAGTACGTACCCGCATCGCACCGTCCCCCACGGGTTTTCTTCATCTCGGCACTGCGCGCACGGCGTTGTATTCGTGGGCCTATGCACGCCACTATGGCGGCGAATTCGTGCTGCGCATCGAGGACACAGACGTGGCCCGTTCCACGCAGGACTCCACCGACCAGATCCTTGCGTCGATGCACTGGCTCGGCCTCGAGTACGACGAAGGTCCGATCTATCAGATGCAGCGCCTGGAGCGCTATCGCGAAGTCATCGCGCAGATGCTGAAGGCCGGCACGGCCTATCACTGCTATTGCACGCCGGCCGAGCTCGACGAGATGCGCGAGGCGCAGCGCGCGCGCGGCGAAAAGACGCTGTACGACCGCCGCTGGCGTCCCGAGCCGGGCAAGGTACTGCCGCCCGTTCCCGAGGGCGTGCCGCCTGTGGTGCGCTTCTGCAATCCGCCCGAGGGCGACGTGACATGGAACGACCTCGTGAAGGGCGAGATCACCATCAACAACCGCGAGATCGATGACCTGATCATCCTGCGGCCCGACGGCGTGCCGACGTACAACTTCGCGGTGGTGGTCGACGACTGGGACATGAACATCACGCACGTGTTCCGCGGTGACGAGCACATCAACAACACGCCGTGGCAGATCAACATCTTCCGCGCGCTTGGAGCGTCGCTGCCCGAGTACGGCCATGTGCCCGTGATTCTTGGCGACGACGGACAGAAGCTGTCGAAGCGCCGCGGCGCAGTGAGCGTCACTGCTTACGAGGACAACGGCTATCTGCCTGAAGCCATGCTGAACTATCTCGCACGCCTGGGCTGGAGTCACGGCGACGACGAGCTTTTCACCCGCGAGCAGATGGTGAACTGGTTCGACGGCTCGCACTTGTCGAAGAGCCCTGCACAGTGGGATGCAGCCAAGCTCGCGTGGGTCAATGCGCAGTACATCAAGGCGAAGAGCGGCGAAGAGCTTGCGCCGCTTGTTGCAGCACGGTTGCAAAAGCGGGGCATCGTGGCCGATGGCCGTCTGCCCGCGATCTGTGCGTTGTTCAAGGATCGTTGCGATACCACGGTCGCGCTCGCCGACTGGGCTGCTGCGTTCTACGCGGACATCAACGTGAGCGATGCGGATCGTGCTCAGCACATCACCGATGCAGTGAAGCCCGCGATCGCAACACTCGTTGAAAAATTGATGACGGTGACATGGGATAGGCCCTCAATCGCAGTTATCATCAAGGAAGTCCTCGCGACACACGCATTGAAAATGCCAGTGTTAGCGATGCCAGTACGAGTGCTTGTGATGGGAACGTCGCAGACACCGTCCCTCGATTCGGTCCTCGAGATTTTTTCCCGCGAAAAAGTTATCGAACGATTGAAAAAGGCCTGAAATTCGGGCTATAATTTGAGGCTCGACGCCCACACGGGGGTATAGCTCAGCTGGGAGAGCGCTTGCATGGCATGCAAGAGGTCAGCGGTTCGATCCCGCTTACCTCCACCAAAGTGTCGAGAAGGTATGAGATGCTGATCGCAGCACGTCCAAGGTTTTGACCCTATCGTCTAGAGGCCTAGGACACCACCCTTTCACGGTGGCTACCGGGGTTCGAATCCCCGTAGGGTCGCCAGTTTCACGCAAGTGAAGCAGGCACGAGTTGTCAACACTCGGTTCCGCAAGGAGCGAACGTTGTCTACCAGGAGTGGTAGTTCAGTTGGTTAGAATACCGGCCTGTCACGCCGGGGGTCGCGGGTTCGAGTCCCGTCCACTCCGCCATATAAGTCAACGGGTTACGTGAGAAATCACGTAGCCCGTTTTCCTTTTTGGAATCTGAATCAGAGACTTTGGAATATGGCTACGCCGCCGGCGTCGCTTTCTTCGTTTGCCTCCGGTCATACACGCGCGAAATCATTGCGCCATCTGTGTGCAGCGTGGCGTCTTGGGTGTCGGTGTGGCCGGCCTCCAATTTGTCGCTAACACCCTTCGGCCGACAATCCTGCAGGCTGAACTTCTGGAACGCGATCTTGCGCTCCGCCGCGGCCTTCACGCACTCGCGCATCAGGTCGTCGAGCATCGCCTTCCATCCGCCCTTTGTGTAGCGCTGGCCGCGCATGTTGCCGAACACGAACATCGTGCCGGCCACCGAGTCGCGCTTGATGGCCAGGGCCTCATCGATCGTCGCGCGCAGCTCGGGGCTCCACTCGATCAACACCGGCGGCTTCTTAGTCTTGGCCTTGCCGTCCTGCCACAGGATGCCGGTCTCCTTGATCGCATCGCGCGTCAGGCCACGCACCTCCACGGACCGGCGCACGCACAGCCAGGCAGTGCGCAGCGCGAGCGCCACGATGAGGCGGGCACCGCCGAACTTCCGACCCATCTCCACGGCCAGCGCCATCTCTTCGTCGGTGACGTAGCGGCGCTCCTTGTGCGTCTGTAGCTTCTCAAGTTCGGCCAGGGGGTTGGAATCGAGCAAGCCCTTCCGGATACCGAACTCTAGGATCAGACGCGCGAGCGCCATCTCCTTGTTCCCCTTCTCGGGGCGCGGCCGGGGCTTGCCGTCTTTGTCGACAGAGGTCAAGCACGTCTCGAGGTAGTCGTACCCCATCGTGCGAGTGATCTCCTGCACGCCGAAGTGGCCCCAGACACTCTTCAGCATCTCGGCCTCGCGCTTGTTCTCGGCGATGGTCGACGATGCACGCTTGCGCTTGTCGTTCGCGGGTAGCGCCTCCTGCCAGGTGAACCATGCTTCGACCAACGCTTTGAAGCCGCCTGCTGGACGATCTTCGATGCCTCGTGCCGACTCCTCGATCGCGCGCCGGCGCAGCGCCTTGATCTCGTGCGCATCGGTGACTGGGCAGGCGAACTTGAACGCCCAGACTCCGGACTTCATCTTGTAGCCGATGCTGTAGATCATCTTCCCGTATCGCTCGTACACGCGGAAGGGCAGACCGTCAGGCTTGTTGCGCGCTCGGATCATGCGACTCCAGTCCGGAGGAACGACAGGTTGGCTGTCTTGGCCTTCGACGGGGCTTGGACCTCGCCGCGGGATACGGCCTCGTAGTGAGTGCGTTCCAGCACCACCAGGCCCTTGCGGTTGATGAAGGCGCGATGGAAGCCGCGGCGCCGCAGTACGTCGAGCTGCTTGGTGCTGACCTGGTAGCCGGTCAGCGCCTCGATCTCATCCTTGTCGAGAACAACGCTGTCGCTCATCTTCCTCCCTCCCCCTGCTCCCTAGAGATCTCGGCAGCAGCGCGGACAATGGCGCGGCGGGTAGCGACGTAACGGTCATGACCGCAGTCCTCGACGTTGACCTGATGCTCCTTGCCGAGGATTTCCCAGACCAGTGCTTGGCCGAGCACAGCGTGGTACTTCACCTTGAGCTCCAGCCTCACCGCCAGCCGGAACGCCTGTGCATCGTCGGTCAAAGGAGTCCATGGATCGATCTGAAGACCTTGGCCAGGCTCAATCCAGAAGCACCCATGAACCGGCTCCCACTTCACGCGGATACCGGCTGCCCTTGCGGCAGCCTCTTGAAGTTCACGATCCGTCATCACGCTTCCCCCTTCCCGCTGCTCGCCCTAATGGCAGCAGCACATTGCTCAGCAGCGAGTGACGCGCCCATGTTGTTGACGAAGGATGCGCAGCCCGCCTCTTCTTCGCACAGCACAGCCGCTCGCTCAGTGGCTGCGCGGTAGTAGCGCCACAGGTCAGCAGTCATCGGGCTGA
Organism: Variovorax paradoxus; assembly: GCF_902712855.1. Taxonomy (NCBI): domain Bacteria; kingdom Pseudomonadati; phylum Pseudomonadota; class Betaproteobacteria; order Burkholderiales; family Comamonadaceae; genus Variovorax; species Variovorax paradoxus. The sequence continues at coordinate 4,684,610 of NZ_LR743507.1, read as the reverse complement.
GGTAGATGTGCCGGCTGCGCTCGGTGTCGTAGGTGTAGGCAACGTCGTGGCCCTCGCTCTTAGCCAGCGCCTCAAACGCTTCGGTGATGGGGGTTGCGGAGGTCATGAATATGCTCCTACATGACGTTGCGGGCCGATGATGTCGGGTTCGTGGTACTTGACCTTGACGACGACCGCATCCAGCCCGTGCACACGGCAATCGCGCGCATGCTTCAGGGCCTGAGAATGCAAGAACCAAACAGGGGTTGCGAAGCCTTCTATTGCAGAGGCGAAGAACAGCGAGCCGTCATCGCGGCGAATGGCGACTGCGAATCCGATCATGTCGAGTCCTTTCCATGGGCGGCGATTGCCGCGTCGATCTGGCTTTCGATGGCGTCTGCTGCACTGGTCCAATGCGCCGTTTTGATCGTCAGCACGATGGACTTGAGGCTATTGGTCGCGTCGTTGTTCCAGCGCATCTGAGCGTGCGACCAGTGATGACGCACGAAGTCCCAGCGCCGAGCATCAGCCTCCGCCTCGCGCAGCCTTGCCTCGAGCTGGGCGATGGTTGCGGCTTGGGCGGTAAGGGCGGATTGAGCTTCGGACTTCAGGACAAGCTCATCGACTGCTCGGCCCATTTCGATAGCGAGTTTGGCGCGGTCTTCCTTGTCGGTGAGAACAACGTCACTCCAGATGCGGGACGGGATATAGCGCCAAGCAACCACCTTCAACTGCTCAGGCGCTGCTTCCAGGGTGAGGGGGGCGGTGGGGGTTGTGGTCACTTTGCATCCTCCCCGCCCATCGTCAAGCCCTTGGCGCTCTGCTCGGGGGCGGCGATGATGACCTGTTCGCCCCACTGGTCCGCTCTGTTGTCGTAGACATGCACTTCTGAGCCGCAGCACGCGCTCACGATCTGGGGTTGATACTTGCTGCCGAGGTGTTCGCCCTCAAGCGTCTCGGTGCGCTCGTACTCGAAGGGCGCAACCTTGACGGCGCAGACGCCGCAGCCTGCATTGCAGACGAACGAATATTGCGCTGCATCCGCGCTCGCTGCCGGCGCTTCCTCGCGCGATGCGAGGGCGGCGCCCAGTTCCTTGATGCGTAGTCCGCGAAACTCAATCGCGTTCGTTGCAATGGCGAGGGCGTCTTGCAGTCGGCTGATTTTGTAGAGCGCAGCCTCCAGTGTGGCCGGTGGCTCTTCTTGCTCGCGCGCAGCGACAGCGGCACCGGGAGCGGCGCAAGTGCAGCCAACAGCATCACGCAGCGCAGGGCATCCGAAACGATGCACAGTTAGGTCTCGGGCGGTCCCCAAGTCAGCCACCGCCCCGGCCTGCTCCCGGCTGGAGAGGGCGGCATCCCAGATGTGCCGTGCGTTCGTGCTGCTGACCGGGTGGCCGCCGACAGTGAAGCCGGCGTCTCGGAATGAGCCGTAGAAGAACGCCTCGAATCGCTCGTCGTCGCTCAGCGCCTGCGCGCCCGTGGTGTTGGTTGGGGTCATGGCTGGGGGTCCTTGGTGAATGACAGGAGCGGCGTGGCATAGGCCAGCATTTGCGGGTGCCCTGGGTCGCCGCCTTTCGTGAGCCCGAAGTGGCGCACAGGCTTTCCGGACGACAGCAAGGCGTCGAGCAGCACGTCGAACGCAAAGCGCAGCTTTGGCGGAACCTTCTCGGTGTTGCCCCAGCACGGCACGAGGATGTCGGCCTCGTTGATGATGTCCGTGGTGTGGTCGCCGATGTCGTCGCCGAACGGGTCCTCCACTTCAGCGAGCACCTTCACGTCCTTCGTGCGGTAGGCGAACACGTTGCCGGCGATGAAGCGAGAACCGCCCCACAATTTCGTGAAGCCGATCCACTTCTTCACAGTCTGGTCATCGATCGTTGCGTCGGCCGTGCTCGGGTTGATGCCGAAGAAGGCATAGACAGGACCCTCCATGCCGACAGTTCGCTCGAGGCGATAGCGGTAGTTGCCACACGGGCTGATGATGGCGCTCACGATGCACCCCCATCCGCCCCGCCCGGTTGCGCTGCGCTTGGGGCGGCCTTGAGCATGGAGCGGTAGGCGGACTTCCAGTCCGGAAACGTGACCCCGGTGCTCTCGTAGTCGTTCTCGGCCGCGACTTCCATGTCGTCGGTCGGCTCCACCGGCACCCACTGCCACCCGCTTTCGGCTGGAGCGCTGGGGTGGGCGTAAAGCGAATACGTGCCGTCCGGAAGAGAACCCGTGTAGTCGAATGCGGTGTTCTCGAGGTGCCCGCGAAACTTCGACACCGTGAGCGTTCCCACCGGCTGCACCACCGTTGCGGGCTGGGATGGGAGGGCGGCGACACGGCGATTCCATGCAACACGTGCGAACGTCACCAGAGACACGTCGGCCAATGGCGCGGCGGTCAACTTCTCCTGCACCGTGAAGTAGCAATCGTCGCTGTGTTCTGTGTCAGCGTCACATCCGCAGAACGGGCAAGGGAGCAGCGCCGCGCGCTCAGTCTTGTCGGTGCTCATGGACGATCCTTTTTGCGATTGATGAAGTTCGCGATCTTTTTGACCGTCTCACGGGAGATCGCAAACTCATTGCCGGTCAAGTGAACTGCGTCGATGTGGGCAGCCATAAGAATTTCATGCATCTCGGCGAAAACGTCGGCGCGTGCGTACTTGATGCCAACGCCCGTCGCGTTGTCCTCGCTCCACGTCACCTCGCTGAGGTTGCGGAAGGTGGCGTCATCCGTAAGCGCTTTCAGGTTCTCGCCAAGATCAAGCCAGATTTGCTCTGGTGCGCTCTCGATCAGCTTGCGGATGTCGGATGCAACGCTCTCCACATCGGAGCAGTCCTCTCCTCGGCCGTGGGCGGAGATCGTCTCTCCTTGGGGGGTGGGGTGGGGCATTACTTCACCTCCAGCCGTTGACCTTGGGTCAGGCGCGCGCCCGGCACTTCTGCGCCTGCCTTGATCGCTGCCTTGATCGCCGCTTTGTCCGGCGCGGGGGGAGGCGGTGCAGGCTGCGTCATGAACTCGCTGGGCAAGAGGCTCGCATCGAAAATGTCAACGGCAGGCGGGTTGTCGCGCAGCGCGATTTTGAACAACGGGCTTTCCAGCTTCGAGATCCCGGCCGCAATCAGGTTTCGCTTCAAGTAGTCGCGCAGGCCTGCCGCTGCAGTCTGGCGTTGCTTCTTCAGCTTTGCCAGGCGCTCGATTTCGGCGTCGATAGCGGGCACATGCATTTCGATGCTGCGCGCGACCATTTCAACGCCGCATGCCTTCTCTGCAATGGCTTCGGTGAGGCCGGAGCCTTCGATGGTGTCGGCGATGGTCTGTGCATCGAAGTCGCCATCGGACAGCGTGTTCATGAGGGCGAGGTATTCGCCGGTCAAGTTGTACAGGGCAACGGAAGTCATGACAGTTCTTTCTTGATGAAATTCGGGAGGGGTTAGGGTTCGACTACTCGCGCTCGGCGACTCAGGCCTTACGGTGTTCGCGTACTGACGCCCCTCCCGTGAATCAGAAGGGTTCGTCTGCGAACTGAGCGGCTTCGTCTTCGCTCAGCGATTCGTCGGCATCGCCGTTGTGGCGCTGGTGGCGGGCCCACTCCGGGCTCTTCTTGATCGTTTCCTGAAGCTGCGCATGGAAGGTGTTGAACACCACCATGTCAGGCGCATCCAGATCGAACTTCACGATGGCATGCACGCCTTCCGGCTTGGCGTTCTTGAGGGCGGCGGGAATCGGCGTCAGGCCAGCAACGTTGCTGTACGTCTTGCCGTTTGTTTCGCTCGTGGTCACATTGACCATGCAGTACGCGCCGACCAGCTTGGAGATGTCGAACGCCTTGGCTTCTTCTTCCGTGAAGTCACGCCCTCGCCACTGCGCCAATTCTTTGCGAAGGTTCGCCTTCTCGTGCAGGCTGACGGTGTAGTTCTTGCTGATGACCATTGGCATTTCGCGGCCTTCGTGGTCGATGGTCAGCGGCTTGCCTTCTTCGTCCTCGCCGAACAATTCCCAGCCGATGCGGATCTTGTGCTGCAACTTCTCGCCGAACTGTCCGCTGGTGAGTTGCGTGCCCAAGTCGATCAGCGAATAGCAGCGACCAATGTGGACGCCTGCGGGGACGCGCTTGAAATTGCCGCCGCCACCCGAATCCGATGCTACGAAGCCCATGATGTTTCCTTTTGACGTTGAACTGCAGGCGTTACAGGTGCCCGCATACCTTTGAAAAACTTGAGCGCCTGACGCTCCGCCTCGAGCGCTTGTGGCGATTGCTCGCCGTGTTTAGCAACTGCTTGGTCGTATTCCTGCTGAAGGGACGCGGCGGTATCGTTCATGCCAGACACCAGATCAGAACCGCCACCAGAAACGGCACGCCGATGGCGATGAAGGCACCAACGGGAATGGTTGCGTTGCCAGTGCGCTGCAGCTCGTGAAACTCGTCTGCTTCATCACGCTCGGTGGCGGTGGGGATGGAGCCCCACTGGCCGGGGTAGGAGTGCTTGATGGTGGTCATAGGAGCCTCAGCTTCACGTCTTGTCCCCATGGCTCAACTTCTTCATCCTTGAGGATGATGTTTGTGCAGCCGAGGCCTGTGTGCTTCATGTACTTTCCCGTTTCGTCGCTCTTGGTGAGAACGTCGCGCGTGGACAAATGGATTGTTCGATCTTGTTCAAGAGGAAAGGCTTTGGCGCAGGGAGGCCATGGGTAGTCGCCGTCTTGCTTGACGCGCCAAGCGTTCTCTTTTTTGATGGTGAAGTCGTAGCCCATTACTCACTCCTTCAGGTTGTTGATTGCCACCCAGTCGGCGGCGGCGTCGTTGACAACTTGAGCGGTCACCCTTGCTGCATCGACCTCATCAGGGCCAAGCAGGGGAGACACGGCAGGCGCTACGCCGAAGAGGGCGAACACCAGCAGGTAGATGAACCAGTTAGGGAGGGCGGCGAAGTTCATGCCGCCATCTCCGCGCCGCGCGCTGCGACGTGCTGCTGGTAGCGCAGCTCGTAGGCGTCGAAGTACTTGGCGAAGGCTTCGCGCAAGATGGCCTTGTTCGTCGAGTCGGCCGAGTAGTAGCAGGCCGCCAGCGACTTCACGAAGCTGCCGCCTTGCACTTCCATGTGTGCAGGGCGTTGTCGAATTGCTGGGTCATATCAGTCCTCTCCTTCGACATCGCCATCAACGATGCGTTGTCCAGCCGGAGCGCTCTCGGGTGCAAGCGGCACCTCCGACGCAAGGCCCGACATGACGCGATGCAAGATGCCGCACCACGCGCGCCAGTCCCTGTTCTCGAAGTCGGCCTGCGTCGTCATGCGCGGGTCCTCCAGCGCCTGCAGTTCCCAGATCAGCGCCTTTATGCTCTGTGCGGTGTAGTGGTACGAAGTGCCGACCAAGCGACGTCCTTCGCTGTCGAGCAACCAGCCGTCGCCCGAAATCGCTTGATCTCGTGCCGCATGCTTCTCCGCCTCTCCAGAAGCTTCCACTTCGTCTGCAAAGTGGTCGAGGGCGGTCTTGGGGGGCACTGCCTCAAGCACAGCGCGCACGAGTTGAAAGTCACTGCCACTCAGCGTAGGGATGGTGTAGCGGCCGTCCTCATCCTTTTCAAAGCCAATCCATAAAAGGCGGCCTTCGGCATGTGCCTTGGTTGCAATGGCGACGATCTGCTCATCGCTCAAGCCTTGCCCCTCCATCATGTGGAGGGCGCTGTTGGTGGGGGTGGTCACGATGCTTCTCCCGTGGCTGTTGCGATGACTTCGGCCGCATAGCCGCCGACAGTCTTCAACTCAAGCGATGCCGCATTTGGATCCATGTCCGTGTAAGGAGCGGCCTTGATGGCGCCGGAGCGCACGCCTTGCAGGATGAACCGGGCGAATGCCAAAAGCTCGGGCGCGGAAGCGATAAGGCGACCATTAGCTCTGAATTCATCGCAACTGACGTTTGGCAGCGCGATACCCTCCACCTTCAGGGTTTCGCCATTCGCGGTCAGGATGCGGTTGTATTCGCCGATCGTCCACGGCCCGGGCGTGTACTGCGCGCTCATCCCGCCCTCCCTTCGCGCCGCTGCTGCTCAGCCAACACAAACAGTCGCGATGCCTCTTCCAGCTCTTCCCTCGTCACTGCAGGGAGGCGGGGAGCGAAGCCTCGGTAGTTGATCGAGCCGAAGTTAGCCGGCAGGTCGACGTGCACGATCGGCACGCTGCCGCGCTTCACCGTGTTCATGTTCACGGCGGTATTCACGAGACCACCTCGAGCGAGAGTTCGTCACCGGCGAGAAGCTTTGCCTCGCCTTCAGCAATCGCAGCGCGAACCTCTTGGGACTGCCAGGCGTGGCCGTCAACGTCGACCAGCGGCAGAACCATGCGCAGCGCAGCAATCAAGCGCCCAGTGGTCTTGTCGACATTGCGCTGCAGCTTTTCGGCCGGCGTGCGCATGGATATGGAGCGGGCCGCATGCAGCGCGTCGAGCTCGCGGCTGATGCGTTCCGTGATTCCGATGTTTGCCATCTCATCTCCTTCTGCAGCGGTGTGCTGCGTTGGGATGAATATTAGGACTAGCTAATCATGACGTCAATAGCTTCTCCTAACTTTTTCTCGAAAGAATGGTCGGATGCTCGAACCACCTGGAAGAACTGGGGAGCGCGCGGCGGCGCTCGCGCTTCAGCTCGGATGTGAAGCTAAGGAGGCGCCGCCGCGTGGCCTTGGCCACGGGTCCCCAGCGATAGTCGGCGCGAGAGATGGCGTAGCTACGGCGTTGAAGGCCTACGGCGGCCGATGGAGTGCGCAGCACAAGGCGCTGCTGTTCCCGTCGTGGTCAGCGCTGGAAGGTGTGCTGCTGGCGGTGCTGAAGGAGCCAGGCGAGCGCCCATGAAAAAGCCACCCTTAAGTGGCTTGAACTGAAATAGTGAGCGGTCTGTGCGCTTACACCGCCATTCTGTGGCCTATTTTCGCGATTATGGTATCGCGTTCCTCGATGCTGGGCACGGAATCGTTTGCCGCCAGCATTAACCGCTTCTGATCTGGGCCGGCTATTTCGTCAATGTCGGCGTATACGATCATAGAATTAAACCGAGCCCGCTGACTTGCCAAATGCTGAAGAATGATTGTCGCCAGCCTAGCTTTGTCTCGGTTCTGGACGCCGAATACATACAGAGGTTCGCGAGGAGTTTTCACGTAGAAGTCGACAGGGTAGTTCTCCGCGCTGGGCAGCCCAGGCACTTCATAGTTCTCAATGACGCTGTCCGCCCCCGCCGCTTCAATAACAACACCGCGTAGATCATCTTGAAAGGTGTTCTCGACACGGCCGCGGGTCCAAAGTCCAAGGTCTTCGATCCGCGTGACGCCCTGTCCCAGTGCGAATAGGCCTCGGGTCAACTCGGCGGCGGGAACCTCTATGTAGATCTCCCCGTCGTCCTCGTCCAACCCGGATTCCTTCAGCACCGTCTTGTACAGCCGATCTCTTGCGCCAGTCAGCAGCTTCGCCAGATCGTTCTCGTAGCTGAGCCGCATGAGCGTAGCGCCCATGTCCGACACCCGCCAGCCACCCGTTGCCTCGTTGACATACGCCGTCAAGTGATCACCGTCGCGACCTACGATTGGCAGCGAAACCGCGATTCCTGCGGCGCGCTGCTGCACGGCCACGTCTTTGCAAAAGGTGGCACAGAGGCTGTCTCGAATGGCGTCGGCAGTGGTCAAAGTAGTTGGCCTTGAGGCGAAGCCTCATTGTCGCTCAAACCCTGAATATTGCAGTCCTGGATGCACGCTTTGGTTGCGCCTGCCAGGTCAACGTACCTGTCGGTGGTCTCGGCGAAGTGCTCGGCCTTTCTTCCCGCCTCTATGTATCGCTCCGTTGCTCGGTGAATGTGACACTGAAATGGGATTGGGATGCCGCGCTCAAGCGGGTTGGAATGTTCGTGGTCGCTGCCGTTGTACCGCGCCAGCGTCACTTTCTCTCCCGAAGGGTGCAGGAACAAGAGCCCGCAAGAATATGCTTCGGGAATACGCAAATTCTGGCGAACATACATTTGAAAGCGCTCGCTTTCCGGGCCCTCCAGATCGAATGTCTTTCGCCTCGATCCACGTTGTTCGGTATTGCGTGCTTTTGGATTGATGACGGTCTTCCGCAAGGAGATCAGTCGTTCGATCTCAACGTCGTTCACGATTGCCATTCAGTCTCCAGTCGCTCTTTTTTTCAGCCGCCTCTTCCGCCAGACCAGCACGCTGATCTACATTACCGCTCTGACGTGGGTGTAGTCGATGCCGGACTTGCCCGCGCAAAGCTTGTTCCAGTCCTTGGCCTTTGAGCTGCTCACGTTGTCGCTGATGACATAGCGCTCGGTACGCCGGTCATTGAACGAGTTCCTGGCGCGGTACTCGTAGCAGATCACCTTGCCATCAATCATGGTTGCGTTGACAAGCTCAAAGGACTCCGGCTTCTTCATCGATTCCTTGAGCCATCGGGCACCGGCGAGGACGATGTTGATTTCCTTGTCGGCCCTCAGCTGAGCGGGCGTGCGCTCCGGAGTGACAGACTTCGCCATGACAGGGGTTGAAGCGATGGGCGAAGTGCCGGTCGCGCGGCCGGCCCAGAACATCGCTAAGACGCCCAGTCCGACGATGAAACCAACCACTCCCAAGCTGGCACCAATGCGGGATGCCGTAGACATCCTACCGAATTGGCTACCTGCCTTATATGAGATCGGTTTGTCGTTCACGCGTCACCGCACCGGCATGTTGTTCTGATTGAGCTCAGAGCCAGGCGGCCGGGGCTCGGACCGAGATCCATAGGGGCAATTCGTGGCGTCGCCTTCGATCCATTGAGGCAGAACCGCGTCAAGTCGACTGTTGCGCCAACTTCTGACTTGAGTCACGACTGCCCCAGTCGCAGCGGGCTTGACCGCCCAAGTGCCAACCGGAATGTTTCCAAACTCGTTTCCACCGAAGATCTCGATCTCACCTTCTTTCGCCTCAGGAAAATAGTTCGATCGGATCGTCAGGTAGTCTGGATAGCACTCCTTCATGACGCGAAGGAGGTTGCGGTATGTCTGTTCTGATGTGTGGCGCGAGGAGGCCGTGGTGGTGACCGAGTTGTCGGGGTTCAGCGGCTGGACGCAGCCTACAACTGCAAAGCATACGGCTAGAACAAAAAATTGGCGCATTGTCTCCTCCTCAAATTCGCTCACTTTGCCTATGAACTATGCGACCGATGACAAGGCAGGAGTCACCGGTGCATTCCTTCTTGGCGAACCGCCGTTGGTCCTGATTGTCAGACGAGAGCCACCAACTCCCTCCCTCGCGTGACATCCGCTTGATGACGGGTTCGCCTTCGTAGTTGACTGCGAAGACTTCGCCATCTTTCGGCTCCTTGTCCGCAGTATTGGCCACAACGACGTCATCCGCAAAGAGAGTCGGCTCCATGCTCTGGCCTGCAACGCGGATCGCAACTAGGTTGTAAGACTTCAAGCCCCGACGGCGCAACCAGTCGGACCGGAAAAAGATCGGTGCCGCCTCTGATTCGTCAAGGTCCACGAGAAAGCCGCTGACGCCTGCCTGCAGCCGAAGCTTGACCACTCGTACAGGCTCCAAATCAGGGTGTTGATCCAGGTCGACTTCTTCTGAGCGTTGCTCGTCAGATGATGCGTGCATCGGGCCTATCCCGTTCGCAAGCCACTGCTGCGAGACATTCAGTGCTTTCGCCGCTGAGAGCAGGTTTTCTCCCCTGAGGAACTTCGCTTTGCCGCTGAGCCAACCGTTCACGCTAGGCGGCTTCACTCCGCAGGCGCGGGCCAGTTCTGCCTGAGAGATGCCAGCGGCATCCATGGCCTTCTTGAGTCGGTCGGAGAGCATTAGGAAATCCTAATTGGAAGAATGTTAGGACTGGCTATTGACTTCGGCATTAGCGAGTCCTAATATTGCCTCCATGGACCACATCGCACTCATCGAAGCTCTCGGCGGTACGTTTGCTACAGCCGAGCTCGCCAACGTCAAGGCGCCGTCAGTTTCTGGCTGGAAAGAGTCCGGCCGAATCCCCGACGACAAGTTGATCCGCTTGGCTCCGATCGCTGAGGCCCGTGGCATCACCACGCGTAAGAAGCTCTTTCCTAAGGACTGGGCTGCGATCTGGCCTGAACTGGCGCGAGCGAAGGTGGCCTGACTCATGCGCACCCTTCTCGCCCTCGGCTTCATCGGAGCCTGCACCGCCGCTCTGCCGGCGTTCATCCAGCACAAGAGCCTTGCTGGCGGCCTGTTCTGCATGGCCGTTGCCCTGGCCTTCCTCGTGCCCTCTTTGCGCCACAGCCTGAAGGCTGAGTGATTTTTCCGCGACCTGTTGTTGTTTCATGCCCCGATTTTGGATGCGGCACTGCAGCAAAGAAACATCAACTTACGCCTCGATTTGACAGGAGACACCCAGTGAACATCAAAGCTCTTCTCCAGACCGCCGTCGGCAAATACCAAAGCACCAAGCCCAATGGGTCCAACGGCGCATTGGGGCTGGCGAAAGAGGTGCTGCACATCTCGAATGGCAGCTTGAGCCGCAAGGTCAACCCCAACGATGACGGTTCGCACTGCAGCCCGGAGGAGGTCATCACGATTTGCCGGGAATCGGGCGATCACGCGCCGCTGCAAGCGATGGCCATCGAGCTCGGCTACGTGCTCATGCCGCTGCAGGTCGGTGCCGTGTCGGAGATGGCACCTAGCCTGGCCGGCAACTTCAAGGAACTGGGCGAGTGGCTGCAAGCTGCATCGGCCGCGGCTTCTTCTCCCAACGGAGCATTGACGGACAACGTCATCAACAACCTGCAGCGTGAACTGTTTGAAGGCATCTTCACCAGCATGCAGACCTTCAACGAGATCCGTGCCAAGCACGAGGCCTCGAAGCCTGGACTGCGGGCGGTCGCGTGATGAACCACTCGCTCACCGACGCCATGGTCGCCGACATGGACGAGACCGCGGACTTCATGCATCAGAAGCCGCAATTCCCGACGGTTGCCAGTGCGCGCGGCATCTCGCCTTCCCGCGTGCCTACGCAGACCCGCATCAAGGGGCTTCAGTCGATCCAGCGCCACGGCATCAGCATCGCTGGCCGTGAGCAAGGGCAAGCCGATGCGGACAAGCGCTCTGCGCTCGTGTGGGGCGGCATCTGAGCTTCGATGCCATAAGGTGGGCCCTCGAGGCCCCCATTGACAAGTCGTCCACCAAGTTCGTCTTGGTCGCCATGGCTCATTGCGTCAACGGGAAGGGCGTGGAGAGCATGACCTGCTGGCCTTCTACGCAGCACCTGGTGAACCTCACGGCTCAGGACCGCAAGACAGTGCTCGATGGCATGCGCCGGCTCCGCGAAGCCGGTTTCATTGTCGACACCGGCGAGCGCCGCGGTAACACCGGACAGGTCGCCGTCTACCGATTGAACAGTCCCAAAAACGGTACTGCTTCGGGAGATGGAAAAACGTTAGATGCGGCTGCACCGACTGGGCCGAACAGTGCCGAAAACGGGATGGTTAACGAAACAGTACCGGAAACGGGACCGGTACCAAAAACGGATTCAAACAGTACCGAATTTCCCTACGAACAGTCCCAAATTTCCCTAGTAACGGTCCCAAAAACGGGACACGGAATAACTAAGGAACAAGTAAAGAACAACGAAGGAGCAAGTAAGAAGCCGCGCGGCTTCGACGCGTCCCTCATTGAGTTGCCGGACTGGCTCGATCGAGATGTGTGGCAACGCTGGGCTCGCGACCGCAAGCAGCGTGGCAAGCCGATCACTGAAGACGCGGCCCGGCTGCAGGTCAAGAAACTTGCCGAGCACTTGGCCGCTGGCTACGCGCCCGAGACGGTCATCGACAACGCAATCGAAAACAGCTGGCAGGGCCTCTATGAGCCGAAGAACAAGCCCCGGATGGCGTCGAAGCACGCCGGATTCCAAACCATGAATTACCGCGAAGGAGTGACCGCTGATGGAACGCTCATCTGAAGAGTTTGGCCGATCGGTCGACAAGGCCATCACGGCCACCACGCCTGTGACCATGCGCGAGCAGCTCGGCGACCGGGAAATGGAATGTTCCACCCATGGCGCTTACCAGTCAGCCGGCGCCCGTTACATGGGCCGGCGCGAGATCTGGACACCTTGTCCTGCCTGCGAGGAAAAGCGCCTTGCCAATGAGCGCCAAGCCGAAGCGCAGAAGAAGGCCGATGCAGCACGACGTGAACTCGAGTACCAGATAGGCGAAGCGGCCATTCCGCCGCGCTTTATCGGCCGCACGCTCGACAACTTCAACGCCATCACGCCCGAGCAACAGTCCGCGCTGCGCATCGCCCGCGACTTCGTTCAGGACTTCGAGGCTAATGCCAAGCGAGGAAACAGCTTGATTTTTTCGGGTCTTCCAGGCACCGGTAAGAGCCACCTTGCGACCGCCATGTTGCAAGCCCTCATGCCGAAGCATTGCGGTCTCTACACAACCTGCATGGGCGTGATCCGCACCGTGCGCGGCACTTGGCGCAAGGACTCTGAACGTAGCGAGCAGCAGGTGCTCAACCTGTTCGCAGAGGTGCCGCTGCTGGTGCTGGATGAGATCGGCGTGCAGTACGGCACGGATGGCGAACAGACGATTTTGTTCGATGTGCTGGACCGTCGCTACCGCGACATGAAGCCGTCGATCTTCCTGACGAACCAGGACAAAAAGGGTTTTAAGGAGTTCATCGGCGAACGCACGTTTGACCGCCTGACCGAAACTTCGCGCTGGGTGCCATTCGATTGGGCCAGCTATCGGCCGCAGGCCCGAAAGGAAGCCGCATGATCCGCGCCCGCGAATCACTCGACCGTTGGGCGCACGCTGCCCACGACGTACTTGACCAAGCCCAGCGTGACCCCATGGTGCCCGGCCATCACATCAACTGGGCACTGGCGTATCTCGGCGACCGCGCCGGCAATGCCAAAGTGCCGCGCGATATCCGGGCCGGCTACGACTGTTCCGGCACTCGGACCTTTTCACTGGCGGGGTCGGCATGAGTGGCGTCTATCTCATGGAAAAGATCCGCGCGCGTTGCGAAGAGAACGGCGACTGCCTGCTGTGGCCCGGCGCGATCACGACTCGTGGCCCTGTGGTCACGCTGAATCAGAAGCAGATCCAGCTGCGCCGCGTTGTCTGGGAAGACGCCCACCAGAAGCCATTTCCGCCCGACCGGGTGGCGTCTGTCGACTGCGGCCATATCAACTGCCTAGCGGGCGCTCACATCATCGCTCGCACCCGAGCGCAGCTTGTGGCGCGCACGAACCGTATGCATGCGTCGGCTGGGCGGAACGCCAAGATCGCCAATGGCAAGCGGCGTGCCAGCAAGCTAAGTGAAGAGGCTGCCGAAGAGATCCGAACGTCAGGTCTGTCTGCGCAGGAGATGTCCGAAAAGCATTCGATCACCAAGGCCTACGTCTACATGATCCGCGCGGGGCACTTCCGGCGTAACTACTCCAGCCCTTTTGCTGGTCTGGGGGCGCGATGAATGTCCGACCTTCAGCGCGAACTCGAGCACCTGGCGCGGAACTCCAGGCCGCACCCGAACTGCGCCCTGTACTGCCGGGAGAAAGCGGAATGGCTGGCGCTGGAGTTGAAGTTTTCCGCTTCGGCGGAGTCTGGCACGCCCGGCGCCAAGTCCTCAACGGCCGGCTCGTGATGGGCATCGGGTACACGCAGGCGCTGGCCGTGGCCGACCTCGAGTCGCAGTGGAGCATGGCATGACCGCCGTCGCCCTCATCAACCCCCAGCAGGCCCATAGCGCCATGAGCGCCATGTTCCGGGACACCATCAAGCCTGGGACGATGGCGGGCCACCGCTACCGGCTGGTGCTCAAGGAAGAGACGCGCCGGGACGGGCAGAACGCCCACTTCCACGCGATCATTGCCGACATCGCGAAGCAGGACCAGCTGCACGGCAAGAAGCTCGACGCCGAAAGCTGGAAGCGCCTGCTGATCGACGCCTTCAAGCACGAGACGCGCGATGATCCGGCGCTGTCGTCCGAGTGGGAAAAGTTCGGCGAGCTGAAGTTGCTACCCGCCCTGAACCATGCTGGCTTCGTGGCCGTGGGCGAGCAGTCGCGCACCTTCACGGTCCGGCTGGCTGCTGCCTTCATCGAGTGGCTGAACGCCTATGCGGTCGAGCGCGGCATCACGCTGCATACGCCGAAGTCGTGGGGAGAGGCACCGTGAAGCTCGCCAAGAAACTCCAACGCACACGAGTGCTGGATCGTGACGAATGGACGTGCCAGTATTGCGGCGCGCGCCTCTTCACGAATGACGAAGCTACGGTAGACCACATCATCCCCGTTTCCCTTGGTGGGGCCAATGAAGACGCGAACATGCGCGCTGCATGCAAGCCGTGCAATACAACCAAGGGACAGCGCAGTGAGCAATGGCTAAGGCTCTTTCTCGCGCTTGGGCAATCCAAGTACGCCGATGTAATCACACTGGAGCAATACCATCGACTTCAGCACATCGGGTCAAAGTTGGAGCCTTTGCCCGAGATCACGTTCTTCTACGAGCGGGAGTCAGCATGAGGCGCGCCGCTAAAGTCGACTCCAACCAGACGCAGGTCGTCTCGGCCCTGCGCGCCGCCGGCGTGTCGGTGCAAAGCCTAGCGGCAGTCGGCAACGGTGTGCCGGATCTGCTGTGCGGCTTCCGCGGCAAGCTGTCGCTGCTGGAGGTCAAAGATGGCAGTAAGGTGAAGAGCGCGCGGAAGCTGACCGCAGCGCAGACAGACTGGCACGCCGTCTGGAAAGACATGCCGCTCTTCGTGGTGGAGACGCCGGAACAGGCGCTCAAGGCACTGGGGGCGATCGCATGACATTCGCCCGCAAGCCCTACATCCGCAGGCCGCAGCCGCTGTATGCGCCAGTCGAGCGCCGCGGCACCTATGACGCGCCCGTGACGGGAAGCCCCGTTTCGGTCCCGAAGACCGAGCGCGCTGCAGGCGGCGTCCTCGAGCAACTGCACAAGTCCCGGCTCGTCGAGCTCGGCTGCATGTGCTGCGACATGGCGCTGGACATGTTCACGCCCGACGTGGAGCTGCACCACCGCCGCGCCGGCCAAGGCTGGGGAAAGGGCGACTGGATGACCCTGATCCCTCTATGCCCTGAGCACCACCGCGGCGCCACCGGAGTGCACGGCCTGGGAACCAAGGGCTTCCCGAAGCACTACGGCTTCACCGAGCAGGACATGCTCGACAAGGCCCTGCAGCTTTTGAACATCACGCCTAAGGGGCAAGGAGAGAAGGCATGAAAGAAGAACTGCAATCGAAGCTGGTCGAAATCCTCGGCAGCATCCAGACGGCGGCTGGTAAGGCCGGCGACTTCGCTATGACCCAGCTGCCGGACATCGCGCAAAGCTACGTGGTCTATGGCCGCATCAGTTCGTTTGTGTTGTTGGTGCTCTGTGCTATGGCCGCGGCGGCATTCAGCTATATCGCATTGCGATACGGTTGGGGCAATCAAGAGGCGGTCGTCAAGAGAGAGATCTGGAGTATTTTCAATGGTGACTGGCTCGGCCATCGCATTGCTGCGGCATGGCTTGGATCCATCGGAGCAGTCCTTTTTTGGGTCGCGACCTTTGCAAATCTATCGACGGCAATGCTTGTGTGGTTTGCTCCGAAGGTCTGGCTGCTCAAAGAAATCGCGTCATTAGTTGGTCGATAGCGGGAGGCTGACGTCATGATCAGTTATCGATTTGCTGCTGGTGTCATCGCGGCGTTTAGCGCTGCCGGTTTCCTTGGTCTCTGGTTCGGAGACTTTCCCCAAGGCGGTCCCGAAGCGGGCATGTTCCATGTGTTCTCGCTGGCTGTGCTGTTTGCCGGCGCTGTTGGCTACGGATGTCTGGCGCTGTTTGGCTCTTCCGAGCAACCCGTAGAGCTGCAGTTCCCGACCATCGATCCTTCCCTAATTCCGGAGAAGGAACACCCATGACCGTCGACGGGTACGTCGCAGTACGCCAATTATTCGACCACGGATGGGGCAAGCGTCCGTCGGGCACTGGCGTGTACGTGCCGGTGCTCGCTGCCGCGATCGTCGCCAACCGCGACCACACCTCCGCCACCGTGCAGCCTATTGCGGTGGTGGACTTTTACGCACAGGAAGGAAGCCATGATGCACAACGACTCCGCCGCGATTCTTGACGACCTCCTCAGCCGCTGGCATCACTGGATGAAGGGAAAACCGGTGAACGGCGTCGACCGCCTGGAAGACCCGACCTTCCGTGACGCCCAATGCCGCAGCGGGTGGGATTCGGCCGGCGATGTGCTCGATCGCCAGATGGAGGGAATTGCGATGGCCGCAGTCGACTTCCATGTGAGCGGAGACAGCCGTGGGCAAGGAGGCATGCCCGAGCCATACCGTGCGGCGATCTACTGCATTGCTCGCAACTGCTACACCGGGCACAAGGTATGGATGAGCCCGCGCCTGCCTCGTGACCCCGAGGAGCGCGGCATTGTGCTGATGGAGGCTCGCAACATGCTCACCAAACGATTGCTAGCGGCTGGCGTGATGTGAAATAGTAGTTGACACAGCTATTGCGTTTTGCGATAGTCCTGCGCGTGGGGCAGTGGTGCCTCCAGAATTTCCCAAGCCGTCTAGGTGCAAGCCTCGGCGGCTTTTCTGTTTCTGGATGGTTGCCGGAGTGGCAACGGGTCGGCTTGCTAAGCCGTAGCCGGCCAGCAATGGCCGCCGAGGTTCGAACCCTCGACCATCCGCCATCAAATGGAAGCTGCCGTGCAGGGCACAAAGCGGTCTTGAAAACCGTGGGCGTCAGGGATGGCGCATGGTTCGATTCCTTCAGCTTCCGCCAGTTGTCTCCTCGATCAGGTTCGCGCTTGATCCTTGCCCGCCTCGTGCGGGCTTTCTTATTTCTGAGGTGCCAAATGCCACACATCCCCGTCTATGTGGTCGATTCGGTGACCGTTGATTCCAGCGGGAATAAGACAGCCAATGTCCTGAGAATTGTCAGATCTGACCTTCCCACCGGCCTTGTCCCTGTTGGCGCGTTAACGCTGGCAGCACCGGACGAAGATACCGCTGCACTGCTGGTGCCTGGCGCGAAGCTATGCATCGAATTCACAGTGTTCGAGACAGTGCCGCAGCGGGTCGATCACTACGAAGTGTTTGGTGAGCAGGTGCGCTGATGCTTATTGCCCTGATCGTCCTGTCCGTCCTGAACGTGGTGCTGACCTTCGTGGTGTTCTGCGGCCAGCGCGCGCTGTGGGCTCGCCTGCCCGAGCCTGTGGTGCAGAACTTCACGGTGGGAGACGTGGCTACGGCCGAGCAGGTTCGCAAGGCGATGCATCAGGCAAAGCCACCTACCGGGTCAGCGTGACTACCCAGCCTCGCCAACCCAGCTGGCGCGCAGACAAGCGCAAGACAGCAGAGCGCGGTTACGGCGGCAGATGGCAGAGGGAGCGCAAAGCCTTCCTCTCCAAGCCGGAGAACGTGCTGTGTGTCATGTGCACAGCCGAAGGAAAGGTGACCCAGGCCACTGTGGTCGACCACAAGGTGAAGCACGAAGGCGATCAGACGCTGATGTGGGACCAGACCAACTGGCAACCCCTGTGCAAGCGGCACCATGACTCGGACAAGCAGATGCGGGAGAAGTCTGGCCGCGCCCGGGTGCGAGTCGGCGAAGACGGATGGCCGGCCATTGATTCAAGGGCTCAATGCGAATGAACCGCATCTGCATGCACCACTGTGACGCAAAAGAGACATGTTGTGTGTTTGCAACGTCGCATCGTCGCAACGCACCAAAATGGGGCGGGGGAGGTCGCCCATCGGGAACCCCTCCGGCTTCCTGACCGGGCGCCAACCTTTCTTTTCACATCCACAATTCAGGATATAGGTCACATGCCACGACAGAGAACACCAAAGGCAAAGGCTGAGGTGTCCGGGGCAGCTTCGAAGAATGCTGCTCGATTCAAGGGGCGCAGCGCTCCGAAGCAGACCCGCCCGCTGGGTGAGCCCTACGCAACCATGACGTCGGAGCAAAAAGCGGCGTGGGCTGAAATTCAATTTGAGATGCCGTGGCTGACAAGCTCGGATCGAGTGCTGGTGCGCCTAGCGTGCTCATGGGTTGCACGCATGGAAAAGGACGATTTAGGGGTGGCTGCATCTAGCGCCTTGGCCTCGATCATGTCCAAGCTTGGCGCGACGCCAGTGGACGTCAGCAAGGTGAATCATGGCGGCGACGAAGACGACGAAGACCCGTCAAACGAGTTCTTCGGTCGACCGCACTAGGTCATATGCGCTGGCCGTTGTGGCTGGCGATGTAGCTGCCGGCCCGCACGTTCGCAACGCCTGCAAGCGGCATCTGCAGGATCTTGAGAAGGGCAAAGACCGCGGGCTGTACTTTGACGAAGAGGCCGCGGCCAAGGCATTCCGATTCTTCGAGGGAGTGCTGAAGCTGTCGGAAGGGCAGTTCGAAGGCAAGGCTTTCCAGCTGCACCAGAGTCAGGCATTCATCGTCGGTTCTCTGTTCGGATGGAAGCGCGCCGACGGCACCAGGCGATTCCGCCGGGCTTTCATCGAGCAGGGCAAAGGCAACGGCAAGAGCCCGCTTGCTGGTGGCATCGGCCTCTACGGTCTTACAGCAGACAGCGAGGCTGGCGCCCAGGTCTACGCGGCAGCGGCCAAGAAGGAGCAGGCCGGCATTCTGTTCGCCGACGCGGTCAAGATGGTGAAGGCATCCGCCGGCCTGAAGAAGCGGCTCGAGTTCTCGGGCGGCGAGGGTCGAGAGTACAACATCGCGTACCACCGAGCTACGAGCTTCTTCCGGCCGGTGTCGCGTGACACGGGCAAGACTGGATCTGGCCCGCGCCCGCATTTCGTTCTGGCCGACGAAGTGCACGAGCTGCCGGACCGAAAAAGCATCGAAATGCTGGAACGGGGCTTCAAGTTCCGCCGGCAGCCGCTGCTGTTCATGATCACGAACAGCGGCAGCGATCGGAACTCGGTTGCCTGGGAGGAGCATGAACACGCGGTGAAGGTGGCCGCAGGGCATACGGAGGCGGTGAATGATCCCTGCTTTGTCGGCGAAGTCATTGACGACACGACATTCAGCTACGTCTGCTCGCTGGACGACGGCGACGACCCGCTGAGGGACCCGACATGCTGGGCGAAGGCAAATCCGCTGCTGGGCGTGACGATCACGGAGAGCTATCTGCGCGATGTTGTGGCGCAGGCAAAGGCGATCCCCGGCCAGTTGAACGGCATCCTTCGGCTGCACTTCTGTGTGTGGACGGACGCGGAGACGGCTTGGATGACCCGGGCCACGCTGGAACCGGCCCTTGTGGATTTCGATCTGGCCGAACACGCGAAGGCCAAGGTCTTCGTCGGTCTGGACCTTTCGCAGAATCGAGACATCACCGCCAAAGCTTCGGTGGTGCAGACCGGTTTTACGGCAGACAAGAAGCCGACCTTTGACGCATGGATCGAGGCCTGGACGCCGGGCGACACCATCCAGGCGCGCGAGCTCAGGGACAAGATCCCGTACACGGTCTGGAAGGCGCAGGGATTCATCCATGCGCCGGCCGGCGAGAACATCAACTATCGGCACGTTGCGCAGTCGTTGGCAGAGGACGCAGCGCGCTACAACGTGCAGATGGTGGCCTATGACCGATTCGCCTTCAAGCGATTTGAAGAGGACGTCACCGAATTGGGTTTGAGCCTCGAGTTCATCGAGCACCCGCAGGGCGGCACGAAGAAGGGCTTCCCGACCGAGGCGATGAAGAAGGCGGCGGAAGCGAAGAAGGAGAAACCTGAGGGTCTGTGGATGCCTGGGTCGCTCCGCCTTTTGGAAGACGCATTGCTCGAGGGCCGCGTCCGGCTGAAGAAAAACCCGGTGTTGATCTCCGCAATGATGTCCGCGGTGATCGAAGAGGACAAATGGGGCAACCACTGGCTGGCGAAGACCCGGTCTATCAACAAGATCGACGCCGCGGTGGCGCTGGCTATGGCCTTCGGGGCAGCCAACGCGATCGCCACGGCGCCACGAAAACTCGTGCTGGCGACGGCGCGCTGAAACATGGCCTGCAAATGCATTGACCGACAGCGCAAGCTGACCGAATGGCTGTGCCGCAAAGGCATGACCAGCATGTGCAGACGGGCGCAGGCCCGACTAGCTCGAATGGAGGCGCAAGCCAAATGAAAATCGATCGCGCATACAGCCTTCTGGAAGTGAAGGCGCTGGACGAAGACAGCCGGACGATTTCCGGTATGGCGACGACGCCCGAGACGGACCGTGTCGGCGACGTCGTTGACCCCATGGGTGCGACCTTTGCGAAGGAAATCCCTTTGCTCTGGCAGCACCAGCACGACAAGCCCGTCGGCATGGCGACCTTCGGCAAGGCCACGAAGAACGGCATCCCCTTCACGGCCAGCCTGCCGGTGATCGCTGAGCCTGGCGCTCTCAAGGATTTGGTCGACATGGCCTGGCAGTCGGTGAAAGCCAAGCTTGTGCGCGGGGTGTCGATTGGCTTCCGCGCGCTCGAGTACTCGTTCATGGACGAGGGTGGCATCCGCTTCATGAAGACCGAGATCTACGAGCTGTCGCTGGTGACGATCCCGGCGAATGCCTCGGCCACCATCCAGACCATCAAAGCAATGGCCAGCCACCGGGAAGCAACCCGTGGCGTCCAACTGATCACCCGCGCCGCAGAAGTGCCGCGCGACCTGAAAGGCGCGATCCCTCTGATCCGCCGCTGACCGTCCGGCCCGCTGTTGCACGCGGGCTCGCTGAGTCACTTCCTCCAACGTGGGCCGCTAGTGAGCGGCCTTTTGCATTTCAAGGAGCCATCATGGCAAAAACTTTCGCTGAACAGATCGTCGATCTGAAGGCAACCCGCGACGCGAAGTTCGAAGAGGTCAAGACAATCGGCCAGCGTTCCGTCGACGAGAACCGTTCGATGGACACGGCTGAGGCCGAACAGTTCGACACAGCCGAAGCCGAGGTCAAGCGCCTCGACGCGGACATCGCCCGTCTCTCTCGTCTGGCTGAACTGGACAAAGCCAGCGCCAAGGCGCTGATCGTGCCCGGCCAGGCCAACGAGCCCGCCCGCGGCGGAGCTGAGCTGGTGCCCCTGCAACTGAAGACCGTCGAGAAGCTCGACCCTGGCATCGCTTTCGCGCGCTACGCCATGTGCCTGACCAAGGCCAAGGGCAATCACGAGCTCGCTGCTCGTCTGGCCGAGAAGCACTTCCCCCACACCGAGAGCGTCGTCAAGACCCTTAAGGCACAAGCCGAAGGTGCCGACCTGGCAAGCCTGCTGCACGCGAAGGCGACCGTCGCCGCCGGTGACACGACGAATGCCACCTGGGCCGCTCCGCTGGTCTACGCGCAGACGTTCATGGGCGACTTCATCGAGTACCTGCGCCCCCGCACGCTGATCGGTCAGGCGAACTTCCGACCGACGCCGTTCAACGTGCGAATCGGCGGCCAGACGAGCGGCGGCTCTGCTGCATGGGTAGGTCAAGGCAAAGCCAAGCCGGTGACGAAGTTCGACTTCAACGCCACGGTGATCCCGTTCACCAAGATCGCTGCGATCGCGGTGATCACGCAGGAACTGGCTCGCTTTTCTGACCCGTCGGCCGCCGCACTGGTGCGCGACTCGCTGGCCGACACGGTGATCGCGCGTATCGACGCCGACCTGTTCGACCCGGATCTTGCCGCGGTGGCCAACGTCTCGCCGGCCGGTCTGCTGAACGGCGTCACTCCGGTGGCTGTCGCCAGCAACACGATCGACTACAGCGATCCGGCATCGGTCCGCTGCGCCATCGCGCTGCTGTGGGCTCCGTGGGACTCGACCTACCTCGGTGCACGCCCGGCGTACTACACGACGCCTGCGGTCGCGCGTCAGCTGTCGCTCTCGCGTGAAGCGCTGGGCACCGTCGCCTTCCCCGGCATGACGCCGATGGGCGGCACGCTCGACGGCGTGCCGGTGCGCGTGTCGCAGTACCTGGCCAACAACGGCGGCTCCGGCGGTGCTCCGTTCATCCTCGTCGATGAATCGGAAATCTTCCTGGCCGACGACGGCGCGGTGACACTGGATGCCACCGACCAGGCTTCGATCGAGATGTCCGACACTCCGGCCGGCTCGTCGAACCCGGCCGTGGCCGCTTCGAGCGTCAACCTTGTGTCGATGTGGCAGACCAACAGCGTCGCATTCCGAGCCGAGCGCTTCGTCTGGTGGGGTCCGCGTCGCGCTGGCGCTGTCCAGTGGATCGACGGAATGCCCACCAGCTGCTGATCGATCGCTGCTGATTGAAAGGGGCCCCGATGTGGGCCCCTTTCTGTTCAAGGAGACGAAATGGACAGAGTGGATTTCACTTTCAAGAACGGGCACACCCGGATCATGGCGAAGCGCCAGGCGGAATTGCTCGGCAAGGCAGGCTTTGGCACCTACCAGACCCGCGACATGTCCGCACAGCCGATGGTGACGCGCCCGATGGTGGCTCAGGCGGCCACGCCTCCCGAAGTCGAGGCAGAGACGACGGATGGTGACGGCCTCGATGCCATGGACCGCGAGCAGTTGCACGCCCTGGCGAAAGATCGCGGCGTGAAGGTTCACCACATGGCCGGCGCCGACAAGGTGCGTGCGGCCCTGCGCGAGTCAGCATGAAGATCCTCGGGTTCAGCATCACGCGCGAAGGCGCTCAGAAGGCGCTGCACAACGTCGGCAGCGGTTTCCGGGACGGCTGGCGCCGGATTCTTGAGCCCTTCAGCGGTGCATGGCAGCGCAACATTGAAGAGAAGCGCGGCGACCTGCTGACCTATCCGACGCTGTACGCCTGCATTTCCCGCATCGCCTCCGACATCGGGAAGCTCCCTTTCACACTGCAGAGGCGGCTTGAGTCAGGCGTCTATGCGCCGACCACAAATTCGTCTTATGACCCCGTCCTTCGGAAGCCGAACGCGTTCCAGACGCAGGGGCAGTTCCGCGAGTACTGGATGATTTCCAAGCTGACGCATGGCAACACCTATGCGCTCAAGCGCCGTGACGACCGAAATGTCGTGGTCGACCTCTACATCCTCGATTCCTGCCGCGTGCAGCCCATGGTTTCCGACCGTGGTGAAGTGTTCTACCAGCTCTACACGGACCCGCTGAACACGCTCCCCGAAGACTATCCGGCGGCCGGCCTGATCGTGCCGGCGAGCGAGATCATCCACGATCGGTGCATGACGCTGCACCATCCCCTGATCGGCATTCCGCCCCTGGCGGCGGCGCACTGGCCAGCGCTGAAGAACATGAAGATCATGCGCAGTGCGACCGAGTTCTTCGCGAACAACGCGCAGCCGGGCGGCATCTTGACTGCGCCAGCCGGCATGACTGAGGAAGACGCGGCCGACGTCAAGAAGTACTGGGAAACCGAGTTCACAGGCTCGAATGCTGGCCGTGTGGCCATCATCGGTGCGGACATGAAGTTCACGCCGTTCGCCATGAAGAGCATCGATTCCCAGATGGTCGAGCAGATGCGCTATTCGGACGAGCAGATCTGCCAGCCTTTCGGCATCCCGCCGTTCAAGGTGGGCATCGGCACGATTCCATCAGGCCTGGGCGTCGACGGCGTGAACCAGATGTACTACCAGGACGCGCTGCAGACGCACATCGAGCACATGGAAGCGCTGCTGAACGAGGGCCTGAAGATCGCCACACCCCTGAGCGTCGAGCTCGACCTTGAGCCGCTGCTGCGCATGGACGAATCCAAGCGCGCCGAGGTTGAAAGCAAGCTGGTCGGCGGAAAGATCAAGCTGCCGGACGAAAGCCGCCAGCGCTTCAACCTGGCTCCGACACCAGGCGGAGACACGTTGTGGGGTCAGCAGCAGGATTACCCGCTGGGCATGCTGAAGGATCGCAAGGACTGGGACCCGAACATGCAACCGCCGGCTCCACCGCCTCCGAATCCTCCTGCGCCGGCTCCTGCCCCCGATGCGCCGCCTCCGGACCAAGCCAGTGAGGCCGAGAAAAAGCTGAAGTCCGAGATCGAGATGCACCGGGCGATCCGCGCCGCACAGCAACGGCGCAAGCACCACGAAAGGAACGCCCATGTTTGACCCGGAAGCCTTTGGTGCGGCAATGGCCGACCTCATCGAAGAGGCAGTAGCGCCACTGCAGAAGCGCATCAGCGAGCTCGAGGCACAGATTGCCAAACCTGTCGACGTCTCTGCACAGGTCGAGCGCGCTGTTGCTTTGGCTGTCGCTTCGCTTCCGCCGCCAAGAGACGGAAGAGACGGGTTAGACGCCACCCCAGTCGTTGTCGACGACGTTGTCGCCGAGGTTTTGCGTCAAATGCCCGTTCCGGCCAATGGCACTGACGGTCGCGATGGAATTGATGGAGCCGATGGCGTCAATGGCGCTGACGGCCTCGGTCTCGCTGGCGCCATGATCGATCGCACTGGCGCTCTCCTGATCACGCTGACGAATGGCGATGTGAAGAACCTCGGCCCGGTGGTGGGTAAGGACGGAGTCGACGGGAAAGATGGCCTGAGCCTGGATGGTTTCGAACTCGAATACGTCCCGGAGACCCACGAGATCGCTCTGAAGGCAACTGCTGCCGGCCGGGTGAAGGAATTGCGCTATCCCGCCGGCGGCATCCGTCCTGCTGGCTACTGGCGCGAAGGCACCAAGGCCAAGGCTGGGGAGGCATGGGTTCACGATGGCTCGACCTTCTATGCCAAGACCGACACAGCCGCGAAGCCTGAATCGAAGTCCGACGACTGGATCATCGGCGCGCGCCGCGGTCGCGATGGCGAGACCACGTTCAAAACCGTGAACGCCGGTCCGGCGCCGGCAATCAAGTTGGGGTCGTGAGATGGAAGGCCTGGTCACCCTTGACGAGGTGAAGTCGCAGCTGATGATGGACAACGATGCAGCCGACGGCTGGATCAACCTGATGATTCAGGCCATCAGCGGCGCGGTGATGACCTGGCTGAAGGAAGAGTGGCGTGCCTACGTGGTAGTGCTCGGTGCCGACGGCAAGCCAGTGCTCGACAGCAACGGTGATCCGATCGTGTCGCTGGATTCGAACGGCGATCCGATCGTCAAGCCGGTGGTCAAGGCTGCAACGCTGGTCGAGATCGCTTCGCAGTTCCGTTTCAGGGACGGCGACGGTGCGGCTGCGGTGCCTTCCACATCCGGCCACGGCTACGTGCTGGGCGCCGGCGCAACGAATCTGCTTTCGGGGCTTCGCCGCTCCACCTTGAAATGACGCTCGCAGCCGGTCGCCTCCGCCATAGGGTGCTGATCGAACGCAAGGATCTGGCGCGCGACAGCAGCGGGGAAGTGATTCAAGATCCGGAGACTGGCGATACACAAGAGGTCTGGGTTTCTGTGGCGGAGGTCTATGCAGCGATCGAGCCGCTCAGCGCGCGCGAGTTTCTGGCAGCGCAGGCAGTTCAATCCCAGGTGACGGCGCGAATCGTCATCCGGCATCGGCCGGGCATGGTCGGTGCGCTGCGACTGGTGCACATGGTGAATGGAGCTCGAGGCACGGTCTACAACCCGGCCGGGTTTTTGCCGGACAAGGAATCTGGCCTCGAATATTTGACTTCGCCGGTGAGCGCCGGCGTGAGCGATACCGGCCAATGATCTTTGCGGTGCTGGCGACGGGGCCGAGCATGTGCCAGTCGTTCGCCGACCAGGTGCTCGGCCGCGCTAGGGTGATTGCGGTCTCAGATTCCTACCGCCTCGCGCCGTGGGCTGATGCTCTGGCGTCGACGGATTTTTCGTGGTGGCGTCAGCATCCAGAGGCTGCGCGCTTCAGAGGTCGCAAGTTCAGCGGCATGGTTGACTACCAGAACGTGGAGGGAGTGGAGAAACTCGCCGGCGAGAGCGCTACGAACTCCGGCCTACTGGGAGTCAAGGTGGCAGTACTCATGGGCGCTACGACGGTCCTTTTGTGCGGATTCGACCTGCACAGCCCGGGCGAGCATTTCTTTGGCCGACACGGCGGTTCGCTGAGGTCGACGACGGCGCAACGTATGGAAGCCTTCAAGCGCCAGTTCGAGCGGTATCAGCCGCGTGGCGTGGAGATCATCAACTGCACGCCCGGGTCAGCGCTGCGCGTGTACCCGACGGCAAGTCTCAATGCGTGCCTTGCTGAACCTGCGCTACACGGTTCCTGAGCGCCGGGCGGCCTTTGAGAAAGGTCTGAAGAGGATCGGCGATCCGGAGGTGTTCTGCACCTGGAATCGAATTGGCGCCGCTGACCAGGTCGCCAAACAATACGAGGCGCGCGGACTTCCGGTCATCGTGGCCGAAAACGCGGCATGGGGGAATGAGTTTGCTGGGCGGCAGTGGTACTCGTTGGCTCGAGGGATGCACAACACGGCGGGGCGCTTCCCGATCGGCGGGCCTGAGCGGTTCGACAGTCTGAATGTGCGGCTTGATGCATGGAGAACTGCAGGCGAGCGGGTCGTACTCCCGCAGCGCGGCATCGGCCCTGCTGGTGTGGCGATGCCCAGAGACTGGGCGGCGCACCAAGCCGGTCGTGTTCGGGCGCATCCCGGCGCACGATCATGCGTGCCGCTCGAGCAGGACTTGTCCGCGGCTGGCGAAGTGGTGACATGGGGCAGCGGTGCGGCAATCAAGGCGCTGATGTGGGGCATCCGGGTTGAATCACACATGCCCGGCTGGATCGGCGAGCAGGACAACACAGACCCCGGGCGGCTGGCAATGTTCCACCGGTTGGCTTGGGCTCAATGGACTCTCAAGGAAATCGAGAGCGGCGAGCCATTCGAGAGGCTGATTCGATGCGATTGCTGATGACGGGGCGCGGCACCAGCGGAAGCTGGCAGATCCGCGGCATCCAACTGGCACAGGCCATGGGAGCGACCGCTGAACCTCACGCGCGCACCTTCGACGGTTACGACATGGCGGTGCTGGTGAAGCGTCCGACGGAGGACCTACTGCAGCGCCTGCGCCGGGCAAACGTGCCGTTGATCTGGGATGTGGTCGATGCGTGGCCCCAGCCAGCAGGGAATGAATGGAACCGGGAGCGCTGCCTTGAATGGCTGAAGGAGATGGTTCGAACGGTACGGCCTGCAGGGATCGTCGCAGCGACGCACGAGATGGCTGCTGACTGCGCCCACGTCGGCGTTCCAGTGCTGGTGCTGCCGCACCATGCGCGACCTGGTCTTCGGGTGAATCCCATTCGGCCGCTCAAGGTGGTGGGCTACGAGGGTGCGCTTCACTACCTGGGGCGCTGGTTGCCGGTCATAGAACAAGAGTGCGCGGCGCGCGGTTGGTCTTTCGTGGTCAACCCGGCGGAGCTTGCCGACGTCGACGTCGTGCTGGCGCTCAGGGATTGCGATGGCTACGCGCCGAGGAACTGGAAGAGCAATGTGAAGCTGGCGAATGCCCAGGGGAGCGGAACGCCAGTGATCTGCAATAGGGAGGCGGGGTATCTGGAGACGCAATCCGGCGCAGAGCACTGGGCCGACAGTGCAGACGAACTGGCCGCGGCCTTCGACGCGCTGACGCCGACGGCTGAACGGCTCGCAGCCTCTCGACGCTTGGTGAAGGCCGCGCCGGCCGTCGACTCTGTGGCTGCGACATACCTGCAATGGCTTCGGTCGAGCTTCTGAGCGCGGCGCGGCCGACGAGTACCGCCAGACGGTTGCTCAAGCGCTTCGCCTGCGCAGTCAGGGCCGCCGGCGATTCGCTCATTGAGACAAGTCGCTACCGCGGTGGGTGCGATTGGCTGGTGCTCTTCGGGATCGGTGATTCGCGGCACGACGCAGCAAGGCGGCATCAGATCGCTCAAGGCGGAAGGGTTCTGCACTGGGATCTCGGATACACAGGACTGCGAAAGGGCGAGGGTCATCTGCGGATGTGCATAGACAGCGATCACCCGCAGGATTGGCTCAACCGGACGCCACTGGAGCCGAGCCGGTGGGATGCCTTAGGCCTTTCGATGAGGGATGACGGAGACGCAAGCGGCCCGGTCATCCTGGTTGGGCTCGGAAAGAAGTCGCGCAGCTACTTGAACGCTGCGCAGTGGGAAGCACGAAAGCTCAAGGCGCTGCAGAAGCGGTTCCCCAGCCGGCGGATCGTGTTCCGTCCGAAGGGCGACGAAAAGCTGCAACTGCCATGCGAGAGCGATTCGCGGGAGCTGATTGCAGAGGTGCTTCAGGGCGCATCGCTTGTGGTCTGCCGACACAGCAATGTCGCGGTCGACGCAACGATTGCCGGAGTTCCGTTCGAAGCGGAGGACGGCGCTGCGATGTGGCTGCAGGCTCGAGAGTTCAGCGCAGCCAACAGACTGGAATTTCTACAGCGTCTTGCCTGGTGGCAGTGGCGCGCGGATGAGGCTGCGGAGGCGTGGGCCTTCGCTAAAAGGATGGCGAGTACATGAAGCTGAACATCGGATGCGGCGGCCGGCGGATCGAGGGCTATACGGGCGTCGATGCTGTCGAGCGGACGGCGGCTGACATCGTGGCGCGCGCTGACTCGATCCCGCTGGAGGATGACAGTGTCGACGAGATCATGGCGATCCATCTTTGGGAGCATTTCTACAGGTGGGAGTGCGACGAGGTCATAGCCGAGTGGTCACGCCTGCTGAAGCCGGGCGGCGTCCTGGTGCTCGAGCTGCCCAACCTGCGCAAATGCTGCGAGAACATCCTAAGCATCCGGATGCGCGGCGGCAAGGAGCCCGACCAGCTGAGCTACTGGGGGTTGTACGGCGATCCGCGCCAGGGCGACCAGTTCATGGCTCACCGGTGGGGATGGATGCCCGAGACCCTCAAGCCATTCCTGGAGGCGCACGGTTTCGTCAAGGTGGTGGAGCGACCGACGAAGTTTCACCCGGCCGGCCGGGACCATCGAGACTTCCGTCTCGAGGCTAGAAAGGCCTGACGTGATCGATCTGTTCTGCGGGTTCGATGAAAGAGAGGCTGCTGGGTATCACACCTTCTGCGCCAGCGTCATCAAGCGTGCATCCAAGCCGGTCCGAATCACGCCGTTGGCCGCGATGGGACTGCCGCAGGGCTCGAATACCTTCACCCTGTCTAGGTTCCTGGTGCCTTACCTCATGGGCTTCAAAGGGCGGGCCATCTTCATGGATGCGTGCGACATGCTCATGCTGGCCGACGTGGCGGAGCTCGACGCGCTATTCGACAAGCGGTTCGCCGTGCAAGTTGTGAAGCATGGCGACTACGAAAGCGAGCACCAACGCAAGTACGTCGGGACCGAAATGGAGTGTTTTCAGAGCAACTACAGCAGGAAGAACTGGGCGAGCGCCATGCTGATCAACTGCGAGCACGCGGCATGGTTCGCGATGACGCCAAAGATGCTTTCGCTGGCCGAGCCGATCGACCTGCTGCAGTTCAAGCACTTCGAAAACAAGGAAATTGGGGCGTTGCCCGCAGAGTGGAACGTCCTGATCGACGAGGGCCAGGCGCGGGAAGGAGCGAAAGTCCTGCATTGGACCGCCGGTCTGCCCACCTTCCGGCACTACCGGAACGCGCGCGGCTCGGCCGACTGGTTCGCCGAGCACGAAATCATGAACAGGGGAATGCAATGACGCACTCCCAAACTCGGTCACGAACATGCTGAAAATCTCGATGCATCGCGGTACTGGCGCAGATCTACGTGACCTGCTCATCAGAGAATTGAGCATCCCCAATGGTGCGAAGTGGTTCGAGGTGAAATTCCATGCTGACGGGCAGGTGACCGTCGCCTGTGAGTACTTCCCTGACGAACTTCCGCAAGTCGCCGACGAGCCTGATCAGCCCGACCCACCCAGCTATGGGGGTCTGAATGGCTGACACCAGGACCTTGCACGGCCTCGACGGCGTGCTTGCTGCCTTGAAGGCTCTGCCGCCCGAGATCGTCAGCAAGAACGGCGGCCCTGTGAAGGCTGCGCTGCGCAAGGGCGGCGTGGTGATCCAGAAGGCCGCGCAGGAGAACGTCCGGCGAGTGGTGGCCAACACTCAGGCCAACGGCTACGCGAGCACCAAGACGCTCGAGAAGGCTGTAGTGGTACGGCGCGACCCCAACCCACAGCGCAGCAATGCAAGCGAGCGCTACCGTGTTCTGATCGCGCGCGGCCGCAAGTATGAGGAGCGCACCAACAAGGGCAAGCCGCTGACCGCGGTCATGACCGGACGGTGGCTTGAGTTTGGCGATGAGCATCAGCCCGCCGAACCCTGGATGACACCGGCGTTCATGAGCAGCAAGGAGCGCGCGCTGTCTACAGTCGTCGATGAACTGCGCAAGGGTGTCGAACGGGCAATCCGGAAGGTTTCGAAGGGATTGTGATGCTGCCTGCCGTCTACCCGTTGCTCGCTGCCTCGCCAGCGGTGCTCGCGCTTATCGGCGACGACCCGGCGCGGGTCTACCGCCATGGCAGCGCGCCGCAGGACGTGCTGAAGCCCTATGTCACCTGGAGCGTGCCTGGCGGCTCTGCCGAGATCACGCTTGAGCAACCAGATGCGGACACGTTCCGCGTGCAGGTCGACTGCTGGTCCGAAGACAAGGACCAGATCGACGTATTGGCCGGCGCCGTTCGCGCTGCGGTTGAGAAGGGATCGCAGCTGGTCGCATACATCGCCGACGAACGCGACTTCGAGACGAAGCGCTTTCGCATCGGCTTCACGTTCGATTTCATAAAGCCGCGCTGAGCGGTTCTCTTTTCCTCCACCAGGCCGCCTTCCGCGGCCTTTTTTTCGTACCAAAGAAAGGCCATCACCATGGGCACCGTCATCAAATCGCAGGGCACCGACCTGTACTGGGCATCGCTGAATGGCGACGTCAACCGCGTGGTTTGCGCCACCAACATCTCCGGCCTGGGTGGCGCGCGGGACCAGATCGAGACCTCGTGCCTCGACAACACGACCGACAAAACCTTCGTTGGCGGTCTCGGCACTCCGGGGCAGGTCACGGTGGGCTTCAACGTCCACAAGAACGAGATCAGCCACGAGGAGCTTCTGGCGCTGAAGGAATCGGGCGATGTCGTTTCGTGGGGCATCTACTCCTCGGACGGCACGACTGTTCCTGTTGCTGACAGCAACGCGGTACTTCAGCCCGTGCCGGATCGCGCCTCGGCGATCTTCCAGGGCTACGTGTCCGACATCAACATCGACATCGCCGGCAACGACATCTGGAAGGGCACGATCACCATCCAGCGCAGCGGCAGCGTCGACTTCGACATGACCACGGCATGAGCAAGTACGACGCCTTCCTCGTGTCGCCGGAGGTGCACGAGCGCACGGTGGAGCTCGCCGATGGCAGCACACATATCCTGCACTTCCGCGAGCTCCCCGTGTCGGTTTACCGCAAGTTTCAGATCGCAGAGCAGTCGGCCGACGAGGATGTGCGCGCGGGCAGCATGGCAAGACTGATCGCGGCAAGCCTGTGCGAGCCCGACGGGAAGCCGGCTTTGACCTACGACCAGGCGCTGCAGCTCAAGCCCGGCCCTTGCAATGCGCTCTTCGCCGCGATCCTTTCGCTGCATGGAGTCGGCGACAAGGGAAAAGCCTCGCCGAGCGCGGAGACGAATGGTTCTGGCACGTCCTCGCCCTCGCCCTCGGCAAAACAGTAGGCGAGCTGCAGAGCACGATCACCATCAGCGAGTACGAACGATGGATCGAGTTCTACAGGCTCAACCCCTTCGATGACATGCACCGATTCCACAGGCCTGCTGTCCTGATCGCCAAGAGCATGGCGGGCGGAGACGAGAGGGCAATGCTGGATTGGCTCCAGCCTCCGCCCATCACTGGCCACACCAGCGCCGACCTTGACTTGTTCCGCGCCGCCGGCGTGCAACCGCCTCCGAAAAGAACCTCATGACCATCGGCACCATCACAGTCGACCTGCTCGCGCGCACCGGCTCGTTCGAAGCGGACATGAACCGTTCGGCGAAGCTGGCGGAGAAGCGCGCCAAGGAGATTGAAGCCGCTGTCACGAAGGCAGGAGCCGCTGTCGGGGCGGCGCTTGGCTTGCTGGCTGTCGGGACGGCAGCGGTGGTCAGTAGAAACGTAGAAGCGATCGCCAGCTTCAAGGACCTGTCCGACAAGATTGGCGATTCGGCCGAGCAGATCGCCACCTTGCAGATGGCGCTGACGCTGTCTGGCACCAGCGCAGACACCTTCGCCGCGGCATCCATCAAGCTCACGTCGTCGCTCGCCAAGACCGACGACGAATCGAAGGCGGTGGGGACGGCACTGAAGGACATTGGCCTCGAGTTCGACTCGTTCAAGAAGCTGTCCCCGGTGGAGCAGATGGACGCCGTGGCCAAAGCCCTGGACAACTTCGCTGACGGCGCTGGGAAGACGGCAATCGCTGTCTCCCTGTTCGGCAAGGCCGGTGCGGAACTGCTTCCGTTCCTCCACGACCTGGCGGAAGGCGGCGAGCGGCAAGTCAAACTGACTGCTGACCAAATCGCCGCTGCCGACGACTTCTCGAAGGCGACAGCGCGTCTCCGAGGAGAGTTCACTGCGTTCACGCAACAACAGGTCGCAGGGCTGATCCCTTCTTTGCAGGCCGCTCTAGAACTCTTCTCGGACCTCGCGAAGAATCAAGCAACGGTGGAAGTGGTGACCGATGTTCTGAGCGGCACAGTGAAGGCTGCGACCGTCGTGTTTCAGACGCTCGCTGTCGTTGGCTCTGATGTGGGCTTCGTTTTCCTAGGTGTAGCACGAGAAATCGCATCTGTGATTGCTCAGCTTGATGCGCTGATTCGAATGGATTTCAGCGGCTATACGGCCATCAGCGAAGCGGTAAAGGAGGACGGGAAGAGAGCTCGGAAAGAACTCGACGCGTTTCAGGCGAGAGTGATGTCAGTAGGGCAGAACGTGGCGGCCGTGGACCCGGCTGGACTTGGCGGGATGCTCAATTTTGCCGGCGCCATCACCGGCATCAAGCCTGTGCTGACCGCCACGGCGCCTCCGAAAACCGGTTCCGGAAAGAAGGACAACAGCGCCGAGCAAGAGGCCAAGGCTCAACTTGCCGCTGACCTCGAGGACATCAAGAAGGGCACGGCTGCGCTCACGAATGCCTACGACAACCGCGAGAAGATCCTTTCGGCGCAGCGCTCGGCAAACCTGATCAGCGAGGCTGACTACTTCGAGGAGCGGCGCAAGCTGCAGGTCGAAGGCGACCGGCTAGAGCAGGAGAGCTTGCAGAAGGCCGTCGACCGACTCCAACAAGAGCAGGGCCGGCTGACCGGCAAGGACGCGATCGACAACCAGCGAAAGCTGAAGGACGCCATCGCAGACCTCGACAAGGCCCGCGCGAATTCCGCGGCGAACCTGAAGGTGTTGGACATCCAGGCGACCGATTCGGCAAGCAAGATCGCCAAGGCCTTCGTCGATGCGCGAGAGGCGGCACAGTCGTTCCTCGACGTGACGAACCGGGCGCGCGAACTCGAGGTCACTGGTATGGGGCAGGGCACGAAGAGCCGTGACCTGGCATCCGCGCTGAACCAGATCGAACAGACCTACGACCAGAAGCGCCAGGACCTCGAGCGGGACAACAGGAACGGGAAGTTTGCCGGCCGCCAGGCCGACTACGAGCGTGAGCTTGCGCTGATTCAGGAGTTCCAGAAAAAGTCGATCGACAGCTACAAGGACTACTACGCTCAAATCGAACTGAGACAGAAGTCGTTCGCGCTAGGGATCTCGGAGGGCGCACGCAACTACTTCGACGAGTCGCAGAATGTTTTCAAGCAGACCGAGGAGGCCGTCACGCGCGCTTTCGGCGGGATGGAAGATGCACTGGTCAATTTCGTGAAGACCGGCAAACTGGACTTCAAGAGCCTGGTGGATTCGATCCTGAGCGACATAGCCCGCATCGTCATCAAGCAGCAGATCACCGGCCCGCTGGCCGGCTTGCTCAGCAGCCGGCTCGGCGGCGGCAGCAGCGGACCGAGTTCCGCGGAAATGGGCGTCTTCGACACATTCATCCAGGGGCTTGCAGGCACTCGCGCCACTGGCGGCCCTGTTGGTGCCGGCGGCACGTACCTTGTGGGTGAGCGAGGGCCTGAACTCTTCACGCCGAACACGGCGGGAAAGATCATCCCGAACCATGCGCTCGGTGATCCATCCTCCGGCGGCACCACCGTCTACAACTTCACTGTCGGCGACGTGGCCAGCGTCAGCATGGTCAAGCAAGCCATTGCCGCGTCACAAGCACAGACCGCATCGCGGATCGGCCGCAGCCAGCGATTCGCAGGGAGTCTGTCGCAATGAGCCTGATTGCACTCCCGGCCGGCTTCTGCCCGAACTCGTTCAGCATGCGCCTGCAGACGAATCAGCGCGCCTTCGCATCTCCATTCGGCGGCAGTGAGCAGGTCATCGACATGGGGAACGACCGGTGGTTGGTCTCTCTGAGCCTGCCGAACCGTAAGTTTGCTGATGCGGCGCGAGTCGAGGCATTCATTGCGTCGCTTCGAGGCATGACGAACACGGTGGCGCTTTTCCACTGGATCCGCAAGGTGCCGCGGGGAACGATGCGTGGCAGTCCAGTCGTTGCAGTAGGGGCACCCTTGTTCGTCGGCGATCCGAACATCCAAGTGACGACGACGGCGGGGGCGACGCTGCTTGCCGGTGACATGGTTGGCGTTGGTGGCCAGCTATTCCAAGTGGCGAAAGACGTAGTCGCCAATGGCTCTGGAGCAATGAACATCGACGTGGTCAACCGTTCAAGAGTAGCGGCAGCCAGTGGCTCGCAGGTTGTCTGGGACAAGCCGACAGCGCTTTTTCGCCAGTCCTCGCAATCTGCTGTGCAGTACATCCCGGGGTACGCGACCGAAGTGTCAATTGATTTCGTGGAGGCGGTCTCGTGAGAATCATCGCGGGACCGGCGCTGGCGGCTATGAGTGCTGCCCAGTTGGCCATTGCGCAGCTGGTTTACATGGGGTTCCCAGGTCTGCCCATTGCTCTCAACAACTGGAATTTGCCGCTTGTTTATGGCGGGGTGACCTACATGGGCGCGGCGGGGCTCGGCTCGATCAGCCCCATCGAAGACTCCCCTGGGGAGATCAAGGGGCTGCAGTTCGAGATGTCGGGCGTTCCGATAGAGAACCTTGCTCTCGCCCTTGCAGATTCCACCATCGTTCAGGGCACCCCGATTTCGATTCGCCTCGCCATCGTCTCGGGCGCCCAGGTGCTCGATGCACCGCTCGATTGGACCGGACTTATCGACACGATGAGCATTCAGGAAGACGGGAATACGTGCTCCATTGCGGTGACGGCAGAGAGCACGGCTGTTGATCTTCTGCGCGGGACCTCGCTGACCACCAGCGATGCTGACCAGCGGTTTCTCTACCCCGGTGACAGGGCCTTCGAATACATCGTCTCTCAGGCGAACGTGCCCATCGTCTGGCCCACCAAGCAGTACTACATCGATAGCCGCTGATGAAGCTACCCGACTGGCAAAAGCGCTTTTCCGAGTTCGGCAAGGCGCGCGCAAGGATGCCCTTTGCATGGGGCTCGAACGACTGCTGCACCTTCGCCGCAGCCGGTGTTGAGGCGATCACGGGCGTGAACCCCATGGCATCGGTTGAGCCCTACGACAGCGAGTTCGGGGCGATGCGGAGGGTTGCTGAGGCCGGCGGCCTGCAGGCGCTGGCGTCCGAATACCTTGGCACATCCGTTTCCCCTTTGCTGGCAAGCGTCGGGGATGTCGTTCTGGTGCTGAACGAAGACCGGGAAATGCTGGGCATCTGCAATGGCGTGAACGTCATGGCGCCGGGAGAACTTGGCATGGTCGCCTTGGGCATGGAAGCCGCACTTGCGGCCTGGAAGATCTAATGCCACAAGCAATTGCATACGGGTTGGCAGCGGTTTTCACTGGCGGAACGATTACGGCCGCAGTGACTTTCGCTGCCTATGCCATCTCGATCGTAGGTACGTTGGCGCTGAGCAGCTACCAGAAGCGCAAGGCAGAGCGCGTGGCAAGGGCTCAGTTCGATGCGGCTCAGGTCGACCGCCTGGCCAACGTGCCGGGCACCGTGGTGCAGCGCGAACTGGTGCTGGGCCGGGTTCGGAAAGGTGGTCACGTCTTCTTCAAGACCAGCGTCGGTCAGTACAAAGAGCTGTTCATCATGTGCATCGCCGTGGCCGAGCACGAGATCGACGGCATCGAGCAGGTCTATCTGAACGACCAGCCAGTCGACATCAACAGCGGCGGGCAGGTGACGACGGCGCCCTACGGCCGGGCAGCCACGCTGAGTGCGGACAAGGACGTGCCATTCGGCATGCTGACCGTGACGCTCGACTACGATCCAGTTCCCGGCTCCGTCTCGGCCAGCGAAGTTGCTCCTGGCGGAGTCGGCAGCCACGCACTGGATTGCACGGTCAGCGGACGTGTCGTGACCATCAAGGAGCCACTGCCAGGCTGGACCGCCCGCGTTCACTACCAGTACTCGGGGTTCAATTCCTTCGTCAACATCCGCTGGCACCTCGGCGCTCCGGGGCAGCAGGCAGATCCTGCGCTGGTGGCAATGCTGCCGGGAGTGTGGACGCCAGACCACCGTGTGTCCGGCGTCGCCTACCTGGTTTGCCAGTTCGCATACAACGACACGGCTTTGCCGTCTGGTATTCCGACGGTGACGGTTCAGCTTCGCGGCGCAAAGGTGCTCGACACCCGCACGGGTCTGACGGAGTTCTCGGAGAATCCCGCGCTCCTGATGCGGCATGTGCTGCAGCATCCCCAATTCGGCAAGCGCACTGGGTTCACGCCAGCAGAGGACACGCGCATCATCGCCGCGGCCAACGCATGCGACGACACGATCGACTACATCCCTGGCACCGTGGTCCGCTTGTACCGGGGCGCCTCAGTGTTTCCGTTTGGCACCGCCACGCGCGACGTGCTCGACGACCTGGCGCAGGCCATGGGCGGGGAATGGGCCTACGCTGCCGGCGAGTTCTTCGTGCGTGCCGGGGTGTACCAGCTGCCGGTGATGAGCCTGACCGACCGAGACTTGGCCGTCGTGCAGCGAAGCAATGACGGTTCGGAAAGCCAAAGCGGCATCACGATCAGCCCCCACCAGCCGCGCAACGAGAAGTTCAATACGGTGGCGATCCGGATCTGGGACCAGGCGGCCAACTACGTCGAAACTCCGATCACGCCATTCCGCGCTGATGCACTGGTCGCGGCCGACGGCGCAGAGCTGTCGCAGGAAGTCACGATGCCTGCGGTGTTCTATGCCGGGCAGGCGTATCACATCGCCGGGATCATGCTGCGCGACAGCCGGGACCCGCTGACGGTTTCGCTGCCTTTCAAGATGTCGGCCTACCCGCTCGAGCTCTTCGACGGCGTGACGTTGACTCTTGCCCGATATGGCTGGGTGAACAAAGAGTTTCGCGTCATGGCTCGCACGTTCTCGCCCGAGGGCTTGGTGCAGTTGACGCTGAAGGAAACCACGGCGGCGATCTTCACCTGGGGCGCAGGCTTCCTGCCGGGTGGCTATGCGCCCAACACCGGCTTGCCCAAGCCGTGGGACATCAATCCCCCGACGCTGCTGTCGATCAGCAGCGGCGAAGGTGAGCTGGTCATTCAGAGCGACGGGACGATCGTCAATGGCGTGCGCGTGACCTGGGCGCCCATCGCCGACCAGTCGATCGTGCAGGGCGGCCAGGTCGAACTGCAATACCGTGTTCTGCCTGATGGCGGCTGGATCAGCGTGCTTGCACCGGGGGAAGCGACCGAGGTGAAGTTCACTGGCGTGGAGGACTTGGCGCTGATCCTCGTTCGCCTGCGCACGCGCAACAGCCTCGCGGTGAGCGACTGGGGACAGCAGGTTCAGCACCAGGTCATCGGCAAGACCGAGCCGCCGCCCAACATCGAGAACCTCACGGTCTCAGGCAGCGTGCTCTCTTGGACGATGCCGCGGCGTGTGCCTGACCTGGCCGGCTTCGTCTTCAGATTTCAGTACGGCAACAACACCGACTGGAACAGCGCAGCCCTGCTGCACAACGGGCTGATCACCGAAAGTCCTTACGACTTGGTGACGCGGCCGGGCGGCGTGGTGACCATCATGGGCAAGGCCCAGGACACCAGCGGGAACCAGTCTGCGGCTACGGCCAACATCGTGATGAACCTGGGCGACCCGCCGATCGCCAACATCATCGAGCAGTGGGACTTCGACGCCCTCGGGTGGCCGGCGCAACCGGGAGAGCAAAGCGGATGGACCCTGGTGGGCGGGAAGCCATCGGCCGATGCGCTCGACTCGCTCTACGGCACGGACGACCAGAGCTTCTATGGCGCCGACCTCGATCCCTTCTACGACATCGGCGCGTATGGGCAGATGGTCTACGTGACCACGGAGATTTCGATCTCTTCTGCGCTGGCTGGGTCGATCATGACCCTGAACACGCAGACGCAGGGCACGGACTTGCACATCGATTTCCGGTTGTCAGGCCCGGGCTCTCTCTACGGTGCCGACAACGATCCGATGTACGGGCCGGATGCAGACCCGTTCTACGACGGTCCCGGTGCATGGCAGCCGTGGCCGGGCCAGCTCATTGCTGCGAACGAGGTCTACCAATTCCGCGTGACCATCGGCGCCGGCGTTGACCGCGGCATCCTGGAAGAGATGGTGCTGACGATCGATGCGCCCGATCTGGAAGAAGAGATCCCGGACCTGGCGGTTTCCTCAGGGGGGACAACCATCCCCTACACGAAGAACTTCACTTCGATCAAGACCGTGCAGGCAACCATCCAAGCCAACGGCAGCGGGGCGCGCACCCCAGAGATCACGAAGACTTTGCCGCTGGCGCCAGTCATCCGGCTATTGAATGCGGCCGGCGTCGCCGTATCGGGCGCCACCGCAGATATCACCCTCAAGGGCTACTAGTCCTCATCGCTTCGACCTTCGGGCCGCCTTCGGGCGGCCTTTTTCATTTCCGAAAGGCAAATCATGGCAGCACCTCCCGCAAGAACCGGCTTGGCCGACACCTACCCGAACCCGTCGAATGCCACGTTCCGCACGGCCATCGGTGCACTGTGGGACTACGTCACCGGGCTGTTGGGCGCGACCGGAAACGCAGCGGAGGCGCGCGTCGCCCTCGGCATCGGTCCGGTGATCAGCTTCCGAAATCTGCTGATCAATGGGAATTTCGCCATCAACCAGCGGGCCTACGTTTCGGGTGCGAACACGACTGGCGCGAACCAGTACACGCTGGATCGTTGGCGCATCCCTACGTCGGGGCAAAACGCGACATTCGGGGCGGCCTCGCCTGATCGCACTGTCACCTTCCCAGCAAGCGGGGGTGAGCAGGTCATCGAGGGTGCCAACATTGTGGGCGGCGTCTACACCCTGAGCTGGACCGGCGCCGCAACCGCTACGGTCAATGGCGCTGCCATCACCAATGGCGGGAATACCGCTTCGTTGCCAGCGAACACGAACGTGACCGTGAAATTCGTTGGCGCAGTCGGCCAGGCGCAGTTCGAACTCGGCACTGTTCCCACGCCCTTCGAGCGCCGGCCGGTGTCTTTCGAAGAGTTGCTGTGCCGCCGGTACTTCCAGCTGGTCTACACGGGCGTGCGTTTCTTTGCGACGGGTGCTGGCCAAGGTGCATCGGCTCAAGTGAACCTTCCGGTCGTGATGCGAGCTACACCGACCGTTGCGACGTTCACGGCGGGTTCTGCTGGAAACGCGGCGACGTTTTCATATGTCGCCGCGACTATCCGGGGATTCCGGCTCGAGCTTTCGAGTTCCTCGGCGGGTGACTCTTTCGCCTTTGACTTTCTTACTTCTGCCTCTGCGGAGCTCTGAGCCATGTACATCCTCTACCCCGACTATGTCCTGCGCCAATCCGACGACGCGCGCATTCCGCTGGACCCCGAGAACGCCGACTACTTGGCCTTCGTCGAGTGGGCGGCCGACAACGAACCGGCGTTGCCCGCCGGGCCCACCCTCGAGCAGCGCGCGGCGGTGCTGCTGGCCGGCGTCGATGCGCACCTGAACGCTGCCGCGCGTGCCAAGGGCTACGACAGCATCCTGAGCGCATCGGTGCGCGCAGCGCTACCGGAGAGCCCTTTCCACGCGGACGGAGTCGCATTCGGAACCTGGATGGATCAGGTCTATGCAGCCTGCTACCAGCTGATGGCGGCGGTGCAGGCCGGCAACACCGAGGAACCGACGCTCGAGCAGTTGATCGCGATGCTGCCGGCCGCGCCGGTGTTCGACTGAGGGCCTGCCCATGATTCACACCATCGACGAAGCGCGTGAGTACGCACGGCGGGCCTTCAGCCTTCCTCGTGATCAGGATCGCACCGAGGTGCGCATCTACGCCACCATGCTCACGGTCGGGCTCGCATTGATGCTGTGCGAGCCGATCTTCTACCTGCTGACGGTCCCGGATTCGCTGATCTCGACGGTGTCGAAGCTGGTGCAGCCGTCGCACTGGATCGTCGTCGGTGTCTACGGCTTCTCGCTTCTCGCTGTGTTGCCACACCTGTTCATGCTGTGTGTGATGCCTGGCCGACTTTCGCTTCGCTGGCCGCGCCAGTGCGCAGGGTGGGCGGCATATGCCGCGTGCTGCATGTGGATCTTCCTCGCCTACAAGGCCTACCCGCTCGACTACGGCCTGTTGTGGGCCGCCTACCTCGTGCGCGCACTTTGCTCCGTGTCGCTCGCTTTCGCGTTCGGCTTCTCCGTCAACGCCCAGGACCTCCGCGACTATGCTGCAAAAGAACCCTGAACGCTTCTTCATCGCCTGGCTGTGCTGCTGGAGCGCCATCTGCTATGCGAACACCTCGCTGACGCAGGACATGCTCGCCTACGATTTCGTGTCGTTGGGCATCTCGGCCTTGGCGGGACTCGCCGGCGGCTCCGCGCGCACGCTGCTCTACTTGATGGGCCGCGCGAACTTGGTCGGCAACACGCGGCTTCTGCTGCTGAAGGACCTTGGCGTCTCGCTGATCTGCGGCGTCATCGGTTATGTGGTCGTGCAGGGCTGGAACGAGTTCGCCAGCGTCGAGCGGTTCGGCATCGAGCTCCCGGCCGTGACCAAAGATCTGCGCCTGCTGGTGCTGCTCGTGTGCGGCTACGCGCCGAAGTGGGCCTTCTCGAAGGTCCACAGCCTGGCCGAGGCCGCAGCGAACCGTGCGCAGAAAACCATCCAGGGAAATCCTGACCCGATTACGGACGTCGCTCCGCTGGGAGACAAATGATGGATGCACAGACACTCGCGCGCTGCACCGGCGCGCAACTCGGCCGCGCCCAGATTTTCGCCGACTTTCTGTCGGCCGGCATGGCCTTCTACATGATCGACACGCCGCTGCGCCAGGCGATGTTTCTGGCGAATGTGGGGCACGAGTCCGCCCGGCTGCAGTACACGACCGAGCTCTGGGGGCCGACGGCGGCGCAGAAGGGCTACGAGGGCCGGAAGGATCTCGGCAACACCCAGGCCGGTGATGGCTCGCGCTTCCGCGGTCATGGCCTCATCCAGACCACGGGCCGGGCCAACCATGCTGCGGCTCGGGATCGCCTGCGCGCCCGCTTCCCGATCGTGCCCGACTTCGTGGAGCACCCAGAGCAGCTGGCAGACCCGCAGTGGGCGGCGCTCTCAGCCTGCGACTACATCGACATGCGAGGCCTCAATGCGGTGGCCGACTCGGGCAACTTCCGTGAGTATGTGCGCCGAATCAATGGTGGCTTCAACGGCATGGAAGACCGGGAAGCGCTCTACGCTGGCGCACGCGCCGCGCTGGGGCTCGCATGAACGCCGGCCGCTGGTGTTGCTACTGCGGCGCAGAGGGCCACACCGCGAAGGAATGCCCATGGCTGCAGCGCTGACCTGGGCTGTCGGAAATTGGCGGTTGATCGCTGTCGCCGGCCTGCTGGCGCTGCTGGGCCTGCAGACCGTGCGCCTCGCAGAGCAGCGCAGCGACTCCGCCGCGGCGCGCACTGAGCTGGCCGAATACCGCGCCACTGCGGCCGAGTCCGGCCGCTTGGCCGAGCGCGCGCAGCGCACCCTCGAACATACATGGCGCACTCGCGTCGATGGAGTGATTCAAGATGGTCAAAAACAGATTGCCGCTGCCCGTGTTGATGCTGATCGCGCTGGGGATGCTGCTCGCCAGCTGCAGCAGCAACTCGCCGCCTATCGCGCCGCCGTCCGTGCAGCCAGCGCAGCGCCCGCCGCTGCCGCCGGAGGGCCGCCAGCCGCCGACCCCCTCGATCTGCTTGCCGACCTGTTCGGCCGCGCTGACGCTCGAGCGGGAGAGATGGCGCGAATCGCTGATGAACGCGGGGCCGCCGGCACCATCTGCGAGCGGCACGCCGACGCGGTGACGAGTCCATAAGACCCGCCACGGGTCATTTCTCGTCGTGCTGTTAGATTCCCTCCCAGCCCGCACCAATATGGGCATGGAGGAAGGACATTGACCAGCACGCAAAGCCCGCGAACTCTCGGGGACATGATCGCGAGCAGCGACAACAATTTCAACCTGATCCGACTAATCGCCGCCGCTGCCGTGGTGTTCGGCCATTCGTTTTGGATCTCACGCGCGTGGCAGGGGTTCGCAGACCCCGTCTCACTTGCCTTTCCGTTCCGGGAACTCTCGGGCAATCTCGGCGTGCATGCCTTCTTCCTCATCAGCGGCATTCTCATCGCGCAGAGCTGGTGCCGCACTGAGAACCCAGTGCAGTTCGTGACTCAACGCGTCGCGCGCATCTTCCCTGCGCTGATCGTCTGCCTTGTGTTCTCCGCATACGTTGTTGGTGCCCTCGGCACCACGGCCCCACTGCGCAACTACTTTGCCAGCAAGCCAGTGCACGACTATGTGCTCAACAACCTGTCGCTGACAAACGTGCAGTGGAACATTCCCACGGTCTTCGGCGACGGCCCCTACGTGCAGGGAATGAACGGCTCGCTGTGGTCGCTGATCATCGAGATCCGGATGTACATCTTGGTCCTCGGGTTCGGTCTGCTGGGGTTGATCAGCGTGCAGAAACGCGTGGCAGCGGCGGTGACTGCTGCAATGCTCTTTGCTCTGTTTCTGCTGTACCGCCCGCTTTTCGGCCACCACTTGAGCACCATGTCTGACGGCTTCGTGCCGGTCTTCTACTTCCTGGGGGGCGTTTTCGTGTATGCGCTCCGCGACGTGGTCGCAGTGAGATTGAAGCATGTGGCGTTGTTGTTTCTGGCGATCTTCTTGGTGCCCGCACCGAGTGCTCACATCGTCTTCCATTTCTTCTTCGGAGCCCTGGTGCTCTGGGTTGGCGGTCTTCGTTCGCTCGCCGCGCGGGTGAAGGTTCAGAACGACTTCTCTTACGGGATCTTCCTGTACGGGTTCCCAGTTCAACAACTGCTCGCATTGCGCTTCCCGAGCTTGAACCCCTATGGCCTGTTCGTGGTGGCCATGGCCGTTGTGACAGTGCTGGCCGCGCTGAGCTGGTTCTTCATCGAGCGGCCATTGCTGCGCGCTCCGCGGCTGATATTCGGCAGTGGCCGAAAGCTCGCAGGGGACGACCAAGTGGGGAAAGGCCCGGCCCGGCGGCATGCTGTTGCCGCATTGGCGGTAGTCCTGCTTTGCGTGGCGGTGCCGTTCGGTGCGTCGAAGTTGGCCGAGTCGCGCCAGCGGGCGCGCGTCGATGCGCCCACCTTCACGATCTTCAGGTACGGGCCCACTGCCACGCCCCGTGGCGCGACGTTCAATGTGCAGCCCGACGGTCGGTCGGCGCTCTGGATCGAGGTCGACGCGCCCGTAGACCCGTCGGCTTACGTTGTGCTCAACGGCAGAAAGCTGGAAAGCTCGCCCGGGAAAATGGGTATATCGGCTTTCGTGCCGGCGGACATGGTGAAAGACCCAGGCGTTCTGAAGTTGTCCGTCGAGTGGTTCGAGATCGGCCGCTTTATGAAGAGCAACACAGTGGAAATTCTCGTCCAATAGCTATGGCAGCCCGCCACGCGGCTCGGCCTCAGTCGGGCATGTCGTCATCGTTCACGTCGAAACCGGTGCTGCTGCGCACCTCCATGCGCTGTAGCACCGCATAGCCCGGTTCGGGGTCGACCACACACCACCAGGTCTGCAGCGTCCGGATCGACTTGCTCTTCGCCCCGCGCGAGGTGATCTCGTAGCCCGAGATCAAGATGCCGCCCTCCTTGACCGTCAGCAGTCGCGCGTACTGCAAGGGCAGCAGGATGTCGCGCACCGGGCCATCCAACGGCAACAGCCGGGCCTGCATCGTCCGGCCCCAATAGTTCGGGTCTGCCCTGCGGAACTCGAGGACGCCAGGGGCGCCGGCCTTCCCGATCAGGCGCACGCGCGGCAGCCATTGGCCGTGTGATCGAAGGGTGAGGACATGGCAGAACACTGTATGAATATACAGCTTTCAGCTCCTCGCGCCTTGAATAGATACTTTCCGGCTCTCTCCCTCTGGCGCAGGCCAGGAGGAATGGATTCGTGAATAGATACTAGGCCACCTTGGGCCCGAACTTCGAGTCTACGAAAGCCCGCATGGCGGCAATCAGCGGCGTCGAGCCGCTATGCCAGCACTCGGCGGCGACCCGGCGAAACCCGTCTAGGTTTTCGTCTCCGGCGTCAGACGA
Source organism: Variovorax paradoxus (assembly GCF_902712855.1). NCBI lineage: Bacteria > Pseudomonadati > Pseudomonadota > Betaproteobacteria > Burkholderiales > Comamonadaceae > Variovorax > Variovorax paradoxus. The sequence continues at coordinate 4,640,149 of NZ_LR743507.1, read as the reverse complement.
TGCCTGCCACCCTGCAAACCAGACAGTGGTCGCATCGCCTCGGGTCACCGCTATTCCTTCTCGTTCGATGATCTTCCCGCCGTCCGCCCAGTCGGTGGACGGCATGTAGCGCATCTGCGATTCTTGGCTGGGCGACATTCCCTCGGCTCGTGCAACCCAGTAGTCGAGCATCGCCCCTTCCAGCTTCGATACTTCCATTTTCGGCTCCTGTTTTGTTGGAATGCTACCTCTGAGGTCCGCATAAACACTGGGGCTCGGATTCGCGCTTTGGAATATGCAGAGTAGCTGAAACCCGCGTCTTTGCTGGCTTCTGGTTCCGGCCTGTCACGCCGGGGGTCGCGGGTTCGAGTCCCGTCCACTCCGCCAGTCAGAAGCCCTTGCAGCTCAAACGAGTTGCAAGGGCTTTTCACTTTCTGGTTCAGTCCTTTCTGGCTTGGACACTCTTCCCCTTTCTTTCTTCCCGCCCAGATATTTGTTCGCAGTTGCGCGTGCTTGCGTGCGAGCGTTGAGGTCGTGAGTTCGCAAATAGGTGTTCGATGAAGACATGCAAGGTCTCATCGTCGAGAGCCGTTCCTGCATCCGGGGGTCAAGTTGCTTACGACAGGAAAGATCGAGCGGTACTCGGTGCTTTTGTCAGGAGGCCTTGAGTGCATAGACATGGCGCCTGTTGTCGTGCACACGTGAAATCCGACTTCCTGCGAAGTTCTGGTCGCCGCGCTGAACCAATGAGCGCAGCAGCCGTGGATAGCACCGTCCGCGGCACTTGGACTGACCTCGACGAGCGCCATCTCTGACTGCTATCGAACTTCATCCGTTGAAAGTCGCACGTTGAGGACCGACTTGCGCCGCGCCAAAAAGCTTGCGGCGCAAAGCTGCAACCAACGCAAAAGACTTCCTGGCATGCAACTCGAGCGCATCTCGCTGTAGCTGCGAAGCGACCGCGTTACATCCGGGCTCTCGCAGTCGAATACACTCCGGGCCGCTTGCAGCTTGTATTTGTGCTGCGCCGCCATAGGCAACATGGCGAAATCAAACCTATCAGGAAACTCAGTTGAACCGCATCGAACTCGTCGAAAAAATCGTCACCGCTCACAACCTCAGCAAGGCAGAAGCCGCGCGCATCCTCGAGACTGTCACCAGCTCGATCGTCGCTGCAGTGAAGAAGGGTGACCCCGTGCAGATCGTCGGCTTCGGCACCTTCAAGCAAGTTGCTCGCGCCGCACGTTCGGGCTTTAACCCCAGCGCTGGTACCAAGATCAAGATCGCTGCACAGAAAGTGCCGAAGTTCGTGCCGGGCGCTGCCTTCAAGGCGGCTGTGGACCCCAAGGCTGCGAAGCGCAAGGCCGACAGCAAGGCTGTTGCAGCCAAGCCCGCAGCGAAGAAGGCCGCCCCCGCCAAGAAGGCGGCTGCCAAGAAGAAGTAATAGCTGACAGTGACGACACGTGCCGCGGCCTCGCCGGCCGCGCGTGCACCAAAGCAGAAACGGCCCCTCGGGGCCGTTTTTCTTTGGAGCTGCCGTGACACAGCAGCCGGCAAGCTCAATCGGGTTCGATCACGCCTTCGCTGAGAAAACGCTGGTACTCGGCAATCGGTATCGCCGTCGTCTGTGCGCTGCCGCCGTCACCCCAGCTCAGTACGGCGCTGTCGGGCGCAAGCTGGATCTCGATCGGTCCTCTGGGGATAAGAATCAGGGGGCCGTCGCCGGCTCTGTACTCGACGTCTCCGGTCACTTTCGCATTGGCTGGCATAGGCGTTCCTCGGGGTTCGATGGTCGGGGTGCTGGAATATCGCTCGGTGCCCAGCTTACACGGCCTGCGGCGATGCCGGGTCATCGGGCCGCGACGATGTGTGTAGGTCTGTTTGCTGCTAAGGCCATGAAGACGCATCGGGTCACCCGCGCCCCGGGGGCGCCTTGTGTGATGAGGCTCCAGAGTCCTTGGTAGGCAACGACGCGAGCGTCAACGAAGCGCGGCGACAAGCGACTCCCTGAACAAGCGCAGCGACAACTTCACCCCGACCAGCAGCGCTGTCAGGCGTTCCGCGGCGATGAGAGGACGATGTCAGCACCCGTCGTGCCACACGGCCCACACCTTTCCCTGCGCTTCCCCGATGTCGTCGAGTGCGCGGTCGCCTCAAGCGACCGACACCAGGCGCATCGGCTGCGCCTTGCCGTAAGCCAGGCTGCGCCATACCCACTCTGCTGGCCCGAAGCGAAAGCGCCCCAGCCACCAGCAGCTGAACAGCGCCTGCAGCACGAACATCGCGACTCCGAACAGCAAGACGCCGACAAGTCCGAACTGCGGCCCGAGGCCCAGGCCGACGCCATAGAACAGGCCGAGTCCGAAGAGTGTCTGTGCGATGTAGTTGGTGAGTGCCATGCGGCCCATGGGCGCCAACCTGCGCAGCCAATGGCGCCAGGCGGCTTGCTGGAACAGCAGCACGAAGGCCGACATGTAGAACAGGCCTTGCGCCAGCGGCGCCGCCTCCTGCAGCAGTCGGGCCAGCGGCACGCCTGCACCTTCGCGCAGCCATTCGGCCACCGCGCCGGTGCCGTTGTGGTCCCGGAGCACGAGCAGCACGGCAGCGGCCACGCCCGTGCCGACGCTCGCGCGCAGCATCCGAATCCAGAAGCGCCGATGCACGATCGATTCCTGCAGCACTCCGGCGCGCCCGATCGCCATGCCGATCAGCAGCCCACCGAGCACGAGCAGCGGCAGCGACCACACGGCGACGCGCATGTGCCTGTCGCGCGCCAGATTGCCTTGCAGCATCGTCGCCCAGTCGCCGCTGACGAAGGCGCTCCATGCCGCTGCAGAGGCTTGCATCCGGGTAGCCTGCGTGGGCAGCAGCCCCGGCAGCCACGGCTGAAGCAGCACCGGGAGCACCACGGCAGTGCCGATGCCAAGCACGGCCAGCGTGCGCGGCGACAGCTTCGTGAACGCCAGCAGCATCAGGCCGAGCAACGCGTAGCAGCGCAGGGTGTCGCCCCACCAGAAGAGATAGGCGTGCACCAGGCCGATCGCGAGCAGCACCAGCATGCGTCGGGCGTGCAGGCGCATGACATGAGTGCGTGAACCGAAAGTCGCGTCGCGCCGATTCAGTTGCATAGCGAAGCCGGCCCCGAAGAGCAGGGTGAAGAGGGTGATCGACTTTGCGTCGACCAGCAGTTCCATTGCCAGCGCGATCACGCGGTCCCAAGCCGCGGTGGGCAGCGCGTCGCGCTGCGACGGAGAAATGAACTCGTACAGGGAGAAGCTGCGCAGGTTGACCAGCAGTACGCCGAGCAGTGCGAAACCACGCAACGCGTCGAGCAGTTCAAGGCGCCGTGCGGCGGGCGCTGGCGACGCGATCGCAACGTGCGCAATGGTGTTCAAGGAATTCAACGAGCCGCCTGCAGTCGAATAGCGGGGCAGCCTTGCGGGATCGAGTGTCATCAGGGTGCGCAGGGTCGGGTGCCGAAGGGCGGGCGACCACAGGGCGCCCGCCACGGACCTGCGATGCTATGAATCCGCATTGCACGAACATTGCGACGCGCGACCGGCTCTACGCCTGTCGCCCTCCCGCGCATCGGCGCGTCGGCGCTCAGAGCGTCATGTTCTGCTCGACGTCCAGCGCCTTGCGGCGTGCCAACGCGAGGTTCGACTTGGCCTTGTCGAGCACCAGGTAGACGAACAGGCCTTCCTTCTTCTGCATCGGCCGGATGATGTGGTACTGCCTGCCGAGCGTGATGAGGATGTCCTCGATGACGTCGTTCAGCCCCAGGTCGCGCATGGTGCGCAGCTTGGCGCGCACGACCTCGGTGTTGCCGGCGGCCGCCACTTCGAGGTCGACGCCCGACCCGATCTGGCCCAGGATCATGCCGCTGCTCGAATCCACCAGCGCCGCGCACAACGCACCGTCGCAGGTCATCAGGTCGTCCATGGATTGCTTGATATTTGCCATCGAGATCTTTCGTAGTGCCTCGCCCTTGGAGTCTGCAGCCGCCCGGGCGAAGAGACGAGCGGCTGCCGGTGTCGAGCGGGTGCGGCGCTGCCGGATGGCGGCCTCAGGCGTGCTGCAGCGCGAGCGCTGCCTGCTTCGCGAAGTACAGGACCTGGCCGATGATGGCTTCCTTGCCGGCCACGACGCTCATGATCAGCGTGACCTCCGGATGGCGCGCCTGCAGCATCAGGATGTGGCCGTGCGTGGCCTCGATGGTCACGTTGTCGCAGTCGCCGAGATCGCTTTCTTCCCCGGCGACGGCACCCAGTGCGGCCAGCGAGCTTGCAATGGCCGACAGCCGCGCCACCTGCGCGGTGTTCTCGACGCGGGCAGCGAGCTCGAGGCCGTCTTCGGTCGAGATGACGACAGCTTTCACTCCCTTGATTTCGCGCATCAGCGTGTCGATGGCGGATTCGGCGGCGAGCTTGATCTTGGGGGTGATGTTCATGGGTGCTCGAAATGGACGAAAAAGATCAGGCCTCGAGTTGAAGAAGGAGCAGTTCCAGCAACTGGACGACCTGCTGGGGGTCGGTCACGTTGGCCGGGAGCACCGGACACAGCACGCCCCTGGCCTCGGCACGCCGCGCGTAGGCGTCGATGTCGGGCTGCGGATGTGTTTCCATGCGTCCCACAGCCACGACGCATGCGGTGGTGGCGATGAGCTCCGAGAAGCCGTCGAGGTAGACGTCGAGGTCGGCCAGCGGGTCGGGCCGGCTGTTGTCGACCAGGATCACCAGGCCGAGTGCGCCGCGCGCCAGGATGCGCCACATGAAGTCGAAGCGCATCTGCCCTGGCGTGCCGTACAGCCGCAGCTTCTCTCCGTTGTCGAGCGTGAGCTCGCCGTAGTCGAGCCCGACCGTGGTCGTGGCCTTGGCGACCGAGGTGTCGCTGTTTCGCACGTCGGTGCTCACCGGCGGAATCTCGCTGACGGCGCCGATGGCGGTGGTCTTGCCGGCGCCCATGGTGCCGGTGAAGAGGATCTTGTGTTCGACGGTCATCGGGGACCTGGGGCCAGCAGGCCGAGGCGGTTGCGGATGCGGGCCAGGAGGCCGGGCTGCACGGTTTCGCGCAGTGCCTGGCGCGAAGGCGCGGGGCGACTGTCAGGCCCGGTGCTGCCCGGGAAAAGAGAGTCGGGAAAAAGCGAAGAGGGAAAGATCGAAGTTGCAAAGCCGCCTGCCTGCGCAGGTTCGGCCACGTTCTCGAGCAGGCCGCTGCGGCGCAGGTCGGCGATGAAGTCCAGGCACTCCTGGGTGGCGCGGCCCGAGCGTTGGCGCAGCACGCCCAGCGAGGTCGGCCGGCCGGTCATGAGGGTGGCCAGGCGGATGCGGTGCGGCGCTTCGAGCAGCGCAGCAGGCGGCCAGCGCAGCAGGCGGAACGCGTCGTCCTCGCCCGGCCCAGCCTCGATGGCAACCAGCCCCAGCCCGCGGGCGTGCACGACCATGGCGCCCAGGCGGTTGAGCGTCTGCTCGAGCGCATCGGCATGCAGCGGCAGTGCCAGGAAATGGCCCCCGCGCTGCGGATCGACCTGACCCACCGCCAGCACTGGCACGGCCGGCGCGCCGGTGGGCGGAGGCATTTGCTCGCCGACCACTCGCAGGTCGGCTTCGCCGGCTTTCCAGGCCCAGTGCTGATGGGTGCGGTGATCGAGCAGGCGGACCAGCGACTTGAACAGCAGTTCTTCGCGCGGCGGAAGGCCTTCGACGCTGAAGCTCAGCAAGGCGCGCTGGCCCTTTGGGGCAGGCTGGGCAGCGGTCGTCATGCCGACTCCAATAGCACCAACTTTGGGCGTGAATGCCGTTCGGATTGCAACTCAGGGCTCCCCTGGCTGGACTTCGGGGCATGCTTCAAGGCACGCCCGAAGTTAGTAATACAAGACTATCTGGATCGCTGGCACTAAAAATATAACACTTGTTGCAAATAAAAACACAAGATTACGAACCGAAGTTTGCGGCGTGTTGGCGGACATCTTGTCTTCTCGTAGGCCGAGTTCTCCTGCATGTCGCAGTCCGGTTTTCCGGTCCTAGCATCGATGCATCTGCCGCCGGCGGCAGACAAAGGCAGGTTTTCTTCGCCGATTCACGTTCTTTGCAAAGGATTCCGTCATGAAAGCCACGAACTTTCGAACCCTCGCGCTCTCGGCCGCTGTTGCAGCATGCAGCCTGGCTTTTGTCGGCTGTACGACGACGCGACCGCAGGACCAGGCCAGTGCCGCCACGTCACGAAGCTCCATCGACGCGCAGGTCGATGCCTCGCTGTCCAAGCTCTATGACTCCGTGAAGGGATCGCGCGAACTGGTCGCGCGTTCGAGCGGGGTGCTGGTGTTTCCCGCGGTAGTAGGGGGCAGCCTCGGCGTCGGCGCCGAATACGGCCGCGGCGCCTTGCGCGTGAACGGGCGCACGCAGTCCTACTACAGCACGACGGCCGGATCGGTCGGATTCCAGGCCGGCGCGCAGTCGAAGGCGGTGATCTACCTGTTCACCACGCAAGCAGCGCTGGACAAGTTCCGCAACAGCAAGGGCTGGACTGCCGGCGCCGATGCCACAGTGGCGCTGGCGACCATCGGCGCCAACGGCAGCATCGACACCAATACGCTGCGCCAGCCGGTGGTGGGGTTCGTGATGACGAACATCGGGCTCGAAGCCGGTGTCTCGCTCTCCGGCTCGAAGATCACCGAGATCCAGCTCTAGCCGTTTCGGCCTGACGCTTCACTGGCCGAGCTGCGCTCGCAGCTCGGCCACCTGCTTGCGCAGGGTGTCGTTCTCGGCCGTGAGTTCGGCCACGCGCTGTTCGAGCGCTTTCACCGGGTCGGTTGCTTCCGCCCCCGGCTCGTCATGCGACTCATCGCGCTGCTTCTTCTTCGATTCACGCACGCGCTTGGCAGCCTGCTTGAGTTCGTCCTTGCCGGCGATCGCGGCGGAAACCTGCTGCTCGGCCGGCAGTGTGGCCACCGCGGCTGCGGTGTTGATCGAAATTACGCCCGACTTCACGGCAGCCACCAGTTCCGGCGCGGCCTGCTTCTGGATCCTTTCGATCATTCCTACCTGATTGCTGCTCAGCCGCGCCGCGCGGGCAATGGCTTCACGGCTGTTCAACGGCGCGGGCGGCGGCACGGCGGTGGTGCTGCCGTCGGCGGGAGGATCGACGTCGAAGGGCGGGTCGGACGGATCGTGCGCGGCATCGGAAGACGAGGTCGACTGCGTCGCGGTGCGGGCGCGCTGCTGGTCGACGATGTCCTTCTTGCGCAGCGCCAGCACGCCGCGCAGGAAGTCGGAAATGCTGCGCCGGCCTAGGTGCTGGTCGATCATCCAGAGGTGCACGTCGTCGATCGACTTGAACCGCGTGTTCTGCACCGTCTGGAAAGGCAGTCCGTGCTTCTGGCAGATGCCGTAGCGGTTGTGGCCGTCCACCAGCACCTCGCCCCATAGCACCAGCGCATCGCGGCAGCCCTCGGCCAGGATGCTGCGTTCGAGCGCTTCGTATTCCTCCGGCGTCAGGGGATCGATATAGGCTTTGAGGTCTTCGTTGACGACGATGTTCATGAGGCTGGGGACGAAGGAAGCAGGCAAAGGGGCGGGATTTTAGTTGCCTGTGCCAAGGCAGATACGTCTTGCAACTTCGCTGGCCTTGGTGCGTGTCTCTGTTTGGTGCGGCTGAACGTCTATATGAGCAGAGACATCGCGAAATGGCGGCGTCATCCGTTCTCAAATAGTAATGATTCTTATTTCATATGCAGCCCTCGCCTGATCTGGATGGGCTGCATTCACGCCAATGCGCCTTGTGTGCGCCATTTCGAATTTCGACGCCGGGGCCCCATCTGGAGTTGTTCAAACATGCTGTCATTCACTGCCTCCGAGTCTTCGCTGGGAGATATATTCGTCGCCAACCGCGCCCAGCTCTGGCATGTTGCCCGCCGGATCGTGCGCACCACCGAACTCGCGGACGACGTCGTGCAGGACGCCTACCTTCGCATTGCCGACGGAGCCTGCGACCGCAAGATCGACAAGCCCATGGGCTACTGCTGCCAGGTGGTGCGCAACCTGGCGCTCGACCATTGCCGGCGGCAATCGCTCGAAGCGACCTACCGCACCTTCGACATCGACGTGGAAACGGTCGATGTCCCCGGTCCGCCGGCGCCGGACACTGTGATGCGCGACCGCCAGGTGGTCAGCCTGATCGAGCAGGCTCTGTCGCAGTTGCCCGCGCGAACCCGTGTCGCATTCCAGCTCTATCGCCTCGATGGCCTCACGCAGCGCGATATCGCGGCCCAGCTCGGTTGCGCGCTGGGGCTCGTGAATCGCCTCATCGCCGAAGCTGACGAAGCCATCGGCGCGATGCGCCATCTCATCAAGGACTGACGCGCGGCTGGCGTCCTCGCGCGCATGGGTGTAAGGTAAAAACCCATACACGCATGACCGAAGAGCAGGACGATCCCGTTTGGCGCGCCGCATGGGCGTGGGTGCGACGCGAGCACGACCGCGAAGGCTTCGACGAGGCCGCACGTGTCGAGCTGGTGACGTGGCTGCTTGCCGACCCGCTTCATCGAAAAGCCTACGACAAGGCTGCGCGCCTGTGGTTGCTCGCGGGCCTCGTGCCGCCGGTCGTCGACGTGGAGGCCTGGAAGAAGTCGCAGGCCAGGCCGTCGTCCCAAGAAGACGCCTGATCTCTGCGACAACCCCGCAACGGGGTGAACAGATTCGCGCCTGAACCGTCATGTTGATCAGAAGCGCAGCAATCCGGTAACGGCTGCCTGCCAGCCTCGTTCCCTGAGCGCTTCCCCAGATCAACTGCACAAGGGCTCGCCATGTCTACCAGCTGCTTCGACCGCGAAGACGAAACCTTCATCGTCCTGGTCAATCACGAAGACCAATATTCCATCTGGCCTCACTGGAAGGCCGTGCCCGGCGGCTGGAAGGCCATCGACGGCATCAAGGGCGACAAGAAGACCGCACTCGAATACGTCGAGAAGACCTGGACCGACATGCGCCCCAAGTCGCTTCGCGACTGGATGGCGGCACAGGAGGCCGCGCCTTCCGCAGAAGCCGCAGCCGGCTGATGAGCGTGCCGGAGAGGGTTTCGCTGCTGTGCCTGCCATGCGCGGGCGCCAGCGCAACGATGTACATGCGCTGGCGGCCGTTGCTGCCGCGCTGGATCGAGGTCGTGCCCATCGAGCTGCCGGGTCGCGGTACGCGCATGGGCGAAGCCTTCGTCGAAGACTTCGATGCGCTGGTCGCACGCATCTGCACCGAGCAGGCCGCTGCGCTGCGGGGCCGCTTCATGCTCTTCGGCCACAGCATGGGTGCGCTGCTGGTCTACGGCGTGGCGCAGCGGTTGCGTGCGCGGGGCTTGCCGCTGCCGCTCGCATTGCTTGCCTCGGGCAGTTCGGCGCCCTCGCAGCGCGACCCTGGGCGCCTTCCCGATACGCACGACGACGCTGCGCTGACCGCCGACCTGCGCAAGCAGGGCGGCACGCCCGAAGAGGTCTTCGCCAGTGCGGAGCTCATGCGGATCACCCTCGATACGCTGGGCGCCGACTACCGGGTCTGCGAGAGCTTCTCGTACGACGCGCGCGTGTCCGATGCGCCGCTGCCGCTGCCGATGCCGGTGCATGTCTTTGCAGGCCGCCAGGACGACATCGACGTGCCGCGCATGGAAGCCTGGTCCTCGCATGCCGGCGATGCGTTCACGCTCGACTGGTTCGATGGCGGCCACTTCTTCATCAGGCAGCGCGAGGCCGCGTTCCTCGACGCGCTGGTGCGGCGCGTGGGCCAGGCACTGGCCGGAGGGCGGCATGCATCCCATGCAGTTGCATGAGGCCTTGCCCGCGGGCATGGAGGTCTATCGCCTGGATTTCGACCTGACGCGCGATGCAGACCACGACCGCGACGGCTGGGCCGTGCTCTCGAGCCTCGAGCGCGAACGTGCATGCCGCTTCGCGCGGCGCGCCGATCGGGTGCGCTTCGCGTCCGTTCGCGCCGCCACGCGCCGCCTGCTGGCGCGCCGCCTGGGTTGCGGCCCCTGCGAGGTGCCGTTGCAGTCCGGTGTGCACGGCAAGCCTTTCGTCGATGCAGCCGGCAATGCGCCGCTGTTCAACGTGTCGCATTCGGGCGGGCACGCGCTCATCGTGCTGGCCGACGGCCGCGAGGTGAGCGAGGTGGGTGTCGACATCGAACAGTGCCGCGCCGACATCGATGCCGAGGCCCTGTACGAGCTGGCATTCACCGCGCAGGAGTCGCGCGAGGTGCGCGGCGCGGCCGATCCGTTGCAGGCCCTCTACCTGCGCTGGGTCGGCAAGGAGGCGCTGCTGAAGGCCGTCGGCGTCGGCGTGGCCGAGCACCTGCTGTGCGTCGGAATTCATCCGCTGGCGAGTGGGGCCTTGTCCATCGCTTCCACCGTGCCCGGCTGGTCCGGCTTCACCGCCATCGCGCTGCCTGCACCCGCGGGCTACGCGGCGGCATTGGCCTGGCGCACCCAGGCGTCCGCATGAGTGAACGCCGACGGCCGCAGGCCGGCGGCGACCCGTCAAATTTTCTGGAGTGAGCGAGATGGCACGCACAACGACAACCACAGCTGCGCCGAACCAGGGACACCCCGTGTCCGCGAACTTCGTCGAGCATCTTCGCGTACTGGCGCAGGCGCGGCCCGACGACGTGTGGCTCACCGTGGCTGGAGAAGCGAACGGCGCGTACTTCGAGAAGCAGGTCAGCTACGCCGTCTTCGAGTCGCGCGTGCGTGCGCTCGCGGCATTCCTGCAGCAGCAGTTCGCGAAGGGCGATCGTGCGCTGGTCATGCTGGACAACGACGACCACTACGCCGTGAGCATGCTGGCGTGCTTCTACGCCGGGGTGATCGCCGTGCCCGTGTTCCCGCCGGAATCGATGCGACCCCAGCACCTGTCGCGCCTGACCGGCATTGCCGAAGACTCGCAGGCCGGTTGCGTGCTCACTTCGTCGGCGATGCTGGCCGCGATGGACGGCGCTGCCGCGTCGTTCGCGCAGGCCTCCGTGATCGCCGTCGACGCAGTCGATCTCGCGCTCGCCGACGCTTGGATGCCGTCGTCGCCTGCGCCGGACGACGCCGCGTTTCTGCAATACACGTCGGGTTCCACCTCGGCGCCCAAGGGCGTGATCGTGACGCACGGCAACCTCATGGCCAACGAGCGCGCCATCCGCGACGGCATGGGCATCGGTCCGGACGACAAGTTCATGTCGTGGGCGCCGCTCTATCACGACATGGGCCTCATCGGCGGGCTGATGCAGCCGCTGTACAGCGGCATTCCGCTGGTGCTGACCTCGCCGCGCTACTTCCTCGAAAGCCCGGTGCGCTGGCTCGAGCTCATCTCGCGCCATCGCGCCACCTTGAGCGGCGGCCCCGACTTCGCATACCGCTTGTGCCTCGATAGGGTGAAGGGTTCGCGGCTCGCGGGGCTCGACCTGTCGTCCTGGCGCGTGGCCTACACCGGTGCCGAACCGGTGCGCGCGGACACCGAAACCGAATTCATCGAGCGCTTCGCCGCTGCAGGCTTCGATCCCGGGGCTGCGTACCCGTGCTACGGGCTCGCGGAAGCGACGCTTTTCGTCACTGGCGGCAAGCGCGGCGGCGGGCTGGTCGCGCGCCGCTTCTCAGCCGACGCGCTCGCGCGCGGCGAGGGCATCGAGGCCGAAGAAGGCGCGGAGGGCGCAGACGCCACCCTGCTGGTCGGCTGCGGCGCGGTGCCCGGGAAACACGAAGTGCGGATCACCGATCCGGAATCGCTGGCTGCGCTGGGCGCGGGCAGCGTCGGAGAGATCTGGGTCGCCGGTCCGAGCGTCTGCGCCGGCTACTGGGGCAAGCCCGAGGCCACACGCGAGACCTTCGCCGAGCACGAAGGCCGGCGCTGGCTGCGCACCGGTGACCTTGGATTCCAGCGCGACGGGCAGCTCTACGTCACCGGCCGCATCAAGGACCTGATCATCGTCCGCGGCCACAACATCTACCCGCAGGACATCGAGCGCACCGTCGAAGCCGAGGTCGAAGCCGTGCGCAAGGGGCGCGTCGCCGCGTTCGCGGTGACGGGGCCGCAGGGCGAGGGCATTGGCGTGGCCGCCGAGGTGTCGCGCAGCATGCAGAAACTCGTCGCGCCGCATGTGCTGGTCGAGGCGCTCGGCGCCGCGGTCAGCGAGCTGTTCGGCGAAGCGCCGGCTGCCGTGGTGTTGCTGAACCCGGGCGCGCTGCCCAAGACATCGAGCGGCAAGCTGCAGCGCCAGGCCTGCCGCGCCGGGCTTGCCGCGCGCAGCCTCGACGCCTACGCGATCCATGAGCATGGCACCTTCACGTTCGGCGGTGGCGCAGCCGCGGCGCCGGCCGACGCACCGGTGCTCGACGATGTCGCGCAGGCGGTGGCCGACATCTGGAGTGAAGTGTTGCGCCGGCTCGCCGCGCATGCGCTGGCGCCCGACGCGCATTTCTTCACCTCGGGCGGCAATTCGCTCGCGGCAGTGCAAGTGGCAGCGCGCATCGCGCACCGCTGGAACATCGACTTCAGCATCCGCGACCTGTTCGAGCAACCGCGGCTGAATGCCTGCGCCGACACCGTGCGCGGCCGCATCGCGAACCCGGCGCGTGCGCCTGGTGTGGCGATCGAGCCGCTGTCCGCCGAGCGGCGCCTGCAGCCCCTGCCGCTGTCGCACGCGCAGGAACGCCAGTGGTTCCTCTGGAAGCTCTCGCCGCAGAGCACGGCGTACCACATGAGCGGCGCGCTGCGTCTTTCGGGTGTGCTCGACGCCGCCGCGATGCATGCGGCTTTCGAAGACCTCGCTGCGCGCCATGAATCGCTGCGTACCGTGTTCCTGGCCGGCGCGGACGGCACCGCCGAGCAACTGGTCAGCGCGTCGTGGGCACCGTTGCTGGCCTTGGTGGACCTGCGGCACCTCGCGCCCGGCGAACGCGAAGCGCATGCAGCGGACGAGGCACGGCGCCTTCACGACACGCCTTTCGACCTGACGCAAGGACCGCTGGTGCGCGTCGCGCTGCTGAGGCTCTCGGACACCGAGCACGTGCTCGTGCTGGTGATGCACCACATCATCTCGGACGGCGCCTCGATGCAGGTGCTGCTCGACGAACTTGCGGCCGGCTATGCCGCGCGGCTGCAAGGCAGCACGCAACGCCGTGCCGCCGCGCGCATCCAGTATGTCGACCATGCCGTGTGGCAGCGCGGGTGGCTTGCCGCCGGCGAAGCCGGGCGGCAACTGGCCTGGTGGCGCGCGCAACTCGGCGATGAGCATCCCGTGCTGGCATTGCCGACCGACCGTCCGCGCACCGCGCAGACCGGCCACCGCGCCGCCCGGCACACCGTGGAGCTGCCCGCGACGCTGCTGGCCGATCTGCGCCAGTCCGCCGCGCCGGAGGGCGCGACGCTCTTCATGGTGCTGCTGGCCGGCTTCCAGGCATTGCTGCATCGCCATACGGGGATGAAAGACATCCGTGTCGGTGCGCCGGTCGCCAACCGCGGACGGGTCGAGGCCGAAGGTGTCGTCGGCTTCTTCGTCAACACGCTGGTGCTGCGCAACGTGGTCGGCGCACGCATGCGGCTGTCCGATGTGGTCGCGCAGGCGCGCGAGGCGGTAATGGGGGCGCAGACGCACCAGGACCTGCCGTTCGAGCAACTGGTGGAGGCGCTGCAGCCGCAGCGCAGCCTGAGCCAGACGCCGCTGTTCCAGGTGATGTTCAACCATCTTGTGGAGGACTATCGCGCGATGGCGCAGCTGCCCGGGCTCGAGGTGACGCACTACGCGCTGCCCGACGGCGAGGCGCAGTTCGAGCTGGTGCTGGAAGCGCGCGAGACGCCCGAAGGTCGGGTGACGCTTGGTTTTGTCTATGCGTCGGAGCTGTTCGACCGAGAGACGATCAAGCGGATGGCGGGTCACTACGTGGCGGTGCTGCAGGCGTTGGCGTCGCAACCCGAGCTGGCGGTGGGCGACGTGGCGCTGGTCGGCGAAGCCGAGCGAGCAAAGCTGTCGGCCTGGAGCGAGAACAATCGCGTTCACGAAGACGCCCAGCCTGTACACCGGCAGATCGAAGCGCATGCAAGGCTGAAGCCTTCGGCGCCGGCATTGGTCTTCTGCGACGAGGCCCTGAGTTACTCGGAGCTCAACGCCCGCGCGAACCGCCTGGCCCATCGCCTGATCGCCCTGGGTGTTCGCCCCGACACGCTGGTCGGCATCTGCGTGGAGCGCTCCACCGAGATGATGGTGGGCATCCTGGCGGTGCTCAAGGCGGGTGGCGCTTATGTGCCCCTCGATCCCGAGTACCCCGCAGACCGCCTGTCCTACATGGTCCAGGACAGCGGCATCGAACTGCTGCTCACGCAAAGCCATTTGCGCTCGCTGATTCCCGGCGCCGACTCGCTCCAGATGCTGGCGCTCGACACCCTCGACACAGCCTCCGAACCGGCGCTCGACCCGCAGGTCGCATTGCACGGCGAACACCTCGCCTACGTCATCTACACCTCCGGCTCCACCGGCCGCCCCAAGGGCGCAGCGATCCGGCATGCGGCGCTGTACAGCTGCATGGCCTGGATGCAGTCGTTCTACACCCTCGAAGGTGCGGACACCGTGCTGCACAAGGCCCCGTTCGGCTTCGACGTGTCGGTGTGGGAGATGTTCTGGCCGCTGACCTCCGGAGCCCGGCTGGTCATTGCCAACCCCGGAGACCACCGCGACCCGGTGCGCCTGGTGGAGCTGATCCGCAAGCACCAGGTCACGACGCTGAACTTCGTGCCCTCGATGCTGCAGGCGTTCCTGGCGTACGAGGGCATCGAGGAGACCACGAACCTGAAGCACATCATCTGCGGTGGAGAGGCCATGCCTGCGGCCACGCAGAAGGAGGCACTGCAGCGCCTGAGCGGCGCGACGCTGCAGAACCTGTACGGCCCGACGGAGACGACCATCCACGTGACCCAGTGGACCTGCCGGGACGACGGCAGCACGCAGGTCCCGATCGGACGGCCGATCAGCGACACGCAGGCGTATGTGCTGGACGGCAGCCTGAACGAGGTGCCGGTGGGCGTGGCGGGGGAGCTGTACCTGGGTGGGATCAATCTCGCAAGGGGTTACCTGAAGCGCGCAGGGCTGACGGCCGAGCGCTTCGTTGCCACGGAGAACGGCCAGCGCCTGTACCGCACGGGCGACCTGGTGCGCTGGAGCAACGAAGGGCAGCTGGAGTACCTGGGTCGCATCGACCACCAGGTGAAGGTGCGGGGGTTCCGCATCGAGCTGGGGGAGGTGGAGGCGCAGCTGCAGGGGCAGGCCGAGGTGAGGGAGGCGGTGGTCGTCGCGAACGAGGGCCCGGCAGGTACTCGTCTGGTGGGCTATGTCTCAGGACAAGGCATCGACACAGCGATCCTGAGAGAACGCCTTGGCGAATCACTGCCCGACTACATGGTCCCCAGTGTCATCGTCGTCCTTGATGCACTGCCCCTGAACGCCAACGGCAAGGTGGACCGCAAGGCGCTGCCTGCGCCGGAGTTCACGAGCGACACGGCATATGAAGCACCCGAAGGCGAGGTCGAACAGGCGCTGGCGGCCATCTGGGCCGAAGTTCTGGGTGTGGCCCGCGTGGGCCGCAGCGACAACTTCTTCGAGCTCGGCGGCGATTCCATCCTCAGCCTGAAGGTCACCGCGCGCGCAGCCCGCGCCGGCGTGCAGCTCAATCCCCGCCAGGTGTTCGAACACCAGACCTTGTCGCGCATCGCACGCGCTGCCCGGGGCGATCAGGTCGAGGACAGCTCCTCGATCCCCGCGCTGGCGGCCGCGCAGCGCAACGGCGCGCTGGCCCTGTCCCATGCACAGATGCGCCAGTGGTTCCTGTGGCAGCTCGACCCGCAGAGCACGGCGTACCACATCAGCGGTGCGCTGAAGCTCTCGGGATCGCTCGACGTGAGTGCCGTGCGCGAGAGCTTCGACGCGCTGGTGCAGCGCCACGAATCGCTGCGCACCGTGTTCCGCACCGGCGCGCAAGGCCTGGCCGAACAGGTGATCCGGGATGCCGTCACGCTCGACGTCGCGTCGCTCGATCTCTCGGCGGTGGGCGATTTGCAGCAGCGCGAGGCGCGCAGCAACGAAGAGGTGCTGCGCCTGAGCCGCACGCCCTTCGACCTGTCCGAAGGCTCGCTCGTGCGCGTCGGCCTGATCCGTCTTGCACCCCAGGAGCACCTTCTCGTGGTGGTGATGCATCACATCGTGTCCGACGGCTGGTCGATGCAGGTCATCGTCGACGAGTTCGTGGCGCACTACAGCGCACGCGTGCGGGGCGAGGCGGTGGCGCTGCAGCCGCTGCCGATCCAGTACGCCGACTACGCCGCATGGCAGCGCGACTTGCTCGAAGCCGGCGAGCGCGACCGCCAGCTCGCGTACTGGAAGCAGCACCTGGGCGACGCTCAGCCCGTGCTGCAATTGCCGACCGACCACGCACGCAAGCCCGATGGCCGCTACAGCGCAGTGCGCTACGGCCTCGAGCTGCCGCGCGATCTCGTCCGCAGATTGCACAAGCGGGTGCAGGGCGAGGGTGCCACGTTGTTCATGGGGCTGCTCGCGGCGTTCCAGGTGCTGCTGGGCAGGTACACGGGCGAGAACGACATCCGCATCGGCGTGCCGATTGCGAACCGCCATCGTGCCGAGACCGAAGGCGTCATCGGCTTCTTCGTCAACACGCAGGTGCTGCGCAACGTGCTCGACAGCCGCGACAGCCTGCAGCAGGTGCTCGTGCGCGCCAGGGACGCGGCCCTGGGCGCACAGGCGCACCAGGACCTGCCGTTCGAACAACTCGTGGAGGCCCTGCAGCCCGAGCGCAGCCTGAGCGCGAGCCCGCTCTTCCAGGTCATGTTCAACCACCAGCGTGGCGATCTGAAGGCGTTGAAGGGTCTTCCCGGCCTCGAGCTGACGGAGTGCGACCTGCAAGCGCAATCGGCGCAGTTCGAGTTGACGCTCGAGACCAGCGAGAGCACGGACGGCAGCGTGCGCGCGAGCTTCAGCTATGCGCAGGAGTTGTTCGAGCCTCGCACCATCGCGCGCATGGCCGGGCACTATCTGGCGCTGCTGGAAGCGTTGGCCGACCGGCCGCACCAGGCGGTGCGTGACGTGACGCTGATGGCGCTGTCCGAGCAATATCAATTGCGGACATGGAGCGAGAACCCGCATCGCTACGACGCTATGGAGCCTGTGCACCGCCTGATCGAGCGCCAGGCGCAACATCGCCCGGCTGCCCCCGCGCTGGTGTTCGGCGCGCAGACGCTGAGCTACGGCGAGCTCAACGCACGCGCGAACCGTCTGTCTCGCCGGCTGATCTCTCTGGGCGTGGGCCCCGAGGTGCTGGTGGGCATCGCGGTGGAGCGCTCCATCGAGATGGTGGTGGGCATCCTGGCGATCGTGAAGGCCGGCGGCGCGTACGTGCCGCTGGACCCGGAGTATCCCGCGGAGCGCCTGGCGTACATGCTGGAGGACAGCGGCATCGCGATGCTGCTCACGCAGAGCCATTTGCGCGCGCTGATTCCCGGCGTCGATTCGCTCCGGATGCTGGAGCTCGACACCCTCGACACGGCAGCCGAATCCGATGCGGATCCACAGGTCGCGCTGCACGGCGAGAACCTGGCCTACGTCATCTACACCTCCGGCTCCACGGGCCGTCCCAAGGGCGCAGCCAACCGCCACCGCTCGCTGTTCAACCGCCTGGCCTGGATGCAGGAGGCGTACCGTCTCGGCGAGGCGGACACCGTGCTGCAGAAGACCCCGTTCAGCTTCGACGTGTCGGTGTGGGAGTTCTTCTGGCCGCTGATGCACGGCGCGAGGCTGGTGGTGGCCGACCCGGGAGACCACCGGGACCCGGCGCGACTGGTGGCGCTGATCACGCAGCAGCAGGTGAACACGCTGCACTTCGTGCCCTCGATGCTGCAGGCGTTCCTGGCCTATGAGGACGCAAGGGCGTGCACGAGCCTGAAGCGCATCGTGTGCAGCGGCGAGGCCCTGCCGGCGGAGGCGCGCGACAAGGTGTTCGCCTGCCTGCCGCAGGCAGCGCTCTACAACCTGTACGGCCCGACGGAGGCGGCCATCGACGTGACGCACTGGACGTGCCGGGACGACGGCAGCACGCAGGTCCCGATCGGACGGCCGATCAGCGACACGCAGGCGTATGTGCTGGACGGCAGCCTGAACGAGGTGCCGGTGGGCGTGGCGGGGGAGCTGTACCTGGGCGGGATCAATCTGGCGCGGGGTTACCTGAAGCGGGCGGGCCTGACAGCCGAGCGCTTCATCGCAACGGAGAACGGCAACAGGCTGTACCGCACGGGCGACCTGGTGCGCTGGAGCAACGAAGGGCAGCTGGAGTACCTGGGTCGCATCGACCACCAGGTGAAGGTGCGGGGGTTCCGCATCGAGCTGGGGGAGGTGGAGGCGCAGCTGCAGGGGCAGCCCGAGGTGCGAGAGGCGGTGGTTGTCGCCAATGATGGCCCGGCAGGCAACCGATTGGTGGGCTATGTGTCCCCCCATGCAGGCCAAACCATCGACACCGCCACATTGCGCGAACGCCTGGGCGAATCGTTGCCCGACTACATGGTCCCCAGTGTCATCGTCGTCCTTGATGCGCTGCCCCTGAACGCCAACGGCAAGGTGGACCGCAAGGCGCTGCCTGCGCCGGAGTTCGCGAGCGACAGGGCATATGAAGCACCTGAAGGCGAGGTCGAGCAGGCGCTGGCGGCCATCTGGGCTGAGGTGCTGGGCGTGGCCCGCGTGGGCCGCAGCGACAACTTCTTCGAGCTGGGCGGCCACTCCCTGCTGGCACTGCGCCTGCTGGAGAGCGTGCGCGCCAGGGGCTGGCGCGTGCAGGTGCGCACCCTGTTCCAGCACCCGCAGCTGGCGGCCTTCGCCCAGGCGCTGGCGCTGGAGCAGGGCCACGTCGAGGTGGTCGTGCCCCCGAACGGCATTCCCGAGGGCTGCGAGGCCATCGAGCCGGAGATGCTGACGCTGATCGAGCTCGATGCGCCGCAGATCGGGCGCATCGAATCGGCCGTTCCCGGCGGTGCCTCGAACATCCAGGACATCTATCCGCTGGCGCCGCTGCAGGAGGGGATGCTGTTCCACCACCTGCTGCAAAGCGAGGGCGATGCGTACATCACCTCGCACGCGCTGGGCTTCGACAGCAAGGAGCGGCTGGAGCGCTTCGTGCAGAGCTTCAACCAGGTGATCGCGCGCCACGACATCCTGCGCACCGCGGTACTGTGGGAGGGGCTGAAGGAGCCCGTGCAGGTGGTGCACCGGCAGGCCGAGCTGAAGCTGCAGTGGCTGGAAGTTGATGGGACGAATGTCTCCGACCAACTGAACGCCTGCGTCGACCCGGCCCACTACCGCATCGACGTGCGCCAGGCGCCGATGATCCGCGCGGTGGCCGCACACGACAAGGAGCGCGGGCGCTGGTTGCTGCAGCTGCCCAGCCACCACATGGTGCTGGACCACACGACGCTGGACTTCCTGGTGGAGGAGATCTCGCTGATCCAACAGGGCCGGCACAACGAACTGCCGCAGCCGGTGCCGTTCAGGAACTATGTTGCGCAGGCTCGCCTGGGCGTGAGCCAGGCGGAGCATGAGGCCTTCTTCAAGCAGATGCTGGGGGACGTGGATGAACCCACCGCACCGTTCAACCTGCTGGACGTGCAGGGGGACGGCACGCGTGTAGGAGAGGCAAGGCTCAGGCTCGAGCCTCAACTCGCACAGCAAATCAGGCGCGAGGCGCAACGCCACGGCGTGAGTGCAGCGACGCTGTTCCACCTGGCATGGGCGTTGGTGCTGGCCAAGGCCACGGGCAAGGACGACGTGGTGTTCGGCACGGTGCTGTTCGGTCGGATGCAGGGCGGAGAGGGCGCGCAGCGGGCGCTGGGGTTGTTCATCAACACCTTGCCGCTGCGGGTGAAGCTCGGTGCGCGGGGTGTGGCGCAGTGCGTGAAGGACACGCACGCCGCGCTCACGCAGCTGCTGCACCATGAGCATGCGAACCTGTCGCTGGCGCAGCGCTGCAGTGCGCTGCCGGGGGGAACGCCGCTGTTCTCGGCGCTGCTGAACTACCGGTACACGCCGGAGGAAGAGCAGAGTCAGGAACAACAGGCGATGCCGAATCTCGCCTGGACTGGCCTGGAGGTGCTTGGCGGTGCGGAGCGAACCAACTACCCCTTCGGCATGTCGGTGGACGACCTGGGCAAGGGCTTCGAGCTGGTGGCGCAGGTCCACGAATCCGTCGACGCGCAGCGCGTGTGCGGCTACATGCTCGCAGCGATCGAGGGCGTGGTGACGGCGCTGGTTCAACGGCCGCAACAGCCCACTTGTGAACTCGGAATCGTGTCCACGCAGGAGATGCATCAGATTGCAGCCTGG
The DNA here is from genome assembly GCF_902712855.1 of Variovorax paradoxus. NCBI lineage: Bacteria > Pseudomonadati > Pseudomonadota > Betaproteobacteria > Burkholderiales > Comamonadaceae > Variovorax > Variovorax paradoxus. Next base: position 4,619,777 of record NZ_LR743507.1, on the reverse strand, counting down.
AGCGAGAACAATCGCGTTCACGAGGGCGCCCAGCCTGTACGCCGCCAGATCGAAGCGCATGCAAGACTGAAGCCTTCGGCGCCGGCATTGGTCTTCGGCGATGAAGCCCTGAGTTACTCGGAACTCAACACCCGCGCGAACCGCCTGGCCCATCGCCTGATCGCCCTGGGTGTTCGCCCCGACACGCTGGTCGGCATCTGCGTGGAGCGCTCCACCGAGATGATGGTGGGCATCCTGGCGGTGCTCAAGGCGGGTGGTGCCTATGTGCCCCTCGATCCCGAGTACCCCGCGGACCGCCTGTCCTACATGGTCCAGGACAGCGGCATCGAACTGCTGCTCACGCAAAGCCATTTGCGCTCGCTGATTCCCGGCGCCGATTCGCTCCAGATGCTGGCGCTCGACACCCTCGATACAGCCTCCGAATCGACGCTCGACCCGCAGGTCGCACTGCACGGCGAACACCTCGCCTACGTCATCTACACCTCCGGCTCCACCGGCCGCCCCAAGGGCGCAGCGATCCGGCATGCGGCGCTGTACAGCTGCATGGCCTGGATGCAGGCGTTCTACACCCTCGAAGGCGCGGACACCGTGCTGCACAAGGCCCCGTTCGGCTTCGACGTGTCGGTGTGGGAGATGTTCTGGCCGCTGACCTCCGGTGCCCGGCTGGTCATTGCCAACCCCGGAGACCACCGCGACCCGGTGCGCCTGGTGGAGCTGATCCGCAAGCACCAGGTCACGACGCTGAACTTCGTGCCCTCGATGCTGCAGGCGTTCCTGGCGTACGAGGGCATCGAGGAGACCACGAACCTGAAGCACATCATCTGCGGTGGAGAGGCCATGCCTGCGGCCACGCAGAAGGAGGCACTGCAGCGCCTGAGCGGCGCGACGCTGCAGAACCTGTACGGCCCGACGGAGACGACCATCCACGTGACCCAGTGGACCTGCCGGGACGACGGCAGCACGCAGGTCCCGATCGGACGGCCGATCAGCGACACGCAGGCGTACGTGCTGGACGGCAGCCTGAACGAGGTGCCGGTGGGCGTGGCGGGGGAGCTGTACCTGGGTGGGATCAATCTCGCAAGGGGTTACCTGAAGCGCGCAGGGCTGACGGCCGAGCGCTTCGTTGCCACGGAGAACGGCCAGCGCCTGTACCGCACGGGCGACCTGGTGCGCTGGAGCAACGAAGGGCAGCTGGAGTACCTGGGTCGCATCGACCACCAGGTGAAGGTGCGGGGGTTCCGCATCGAGCTGGGGGAGGTGGAGGCGCAGCTGCAGGGGCAGCCCGAGGTGCGAGAGGCGGTGGTTGTCGCCAATGATGGCCCGGCAGGCAACCGATTGGTGGGCTATGTGTCCCCCCATGCAGGCCAAACCATCGACACCGCCACATTGCGCGAACGCCTGGGCGAATCGTTGCCCGACTACATGGTCCCCAGCGTCATCGTGGTGCTCGATGCACTGCCGCTGAACGCCAACGGCAAGGTGGACCGCAAGGCGCTGCCTGCGCCGGAGTTCGCGAGCGACAGGGCATATGAAGCACCCGAAGGCGAGGTCGAGCAGGCGCTGGCGGCCATCTGGGCCGAAGTGCTGGGCGTGGCCCGCGTGGGCCGCAACGACAACTTCTTCGAACTCGGCGGACATTCCCTGCTGGCGCTTCGCCTGCTGGAGAGCGTGCGCGCCAGGGGCTGGCGCGTGCAGGTGCGCACCCTGTTCCAGCACCCGCAGCTGGCGGCCTTCGCCCAGGCCCTGGCGCTGGAGCAGGGTCACGCCGAAGTGGTCGTGCCCCCGAACGGCATTCCCGAGGGCTGCGAGGCCATCGAGCCGGAGATGCTGACGCTGATCGAGCTCGATGCGCCGCAGATCGGGCGCATCGAATCGGCCGTTCCCGGCGGTGCCTCGAACATCCAGGACATCTATCCGCTGGCGCCGCTGCAGGAGGGGATGCTGTTCCACCACCTGCTGCAAAGCGAGGGAGACGCGTACATCACCTCGCACGCGCTGGGCTTCGACAGCAAGGAGCGGCTGGAGCGCTTCGTGCAGAGCTTCAACCAGGTGATTGCCCGCCACGACATCCTGCGCACCGCGGTACTGTGGGAGGGGCTGAAGGAGCCCGTGCAGGTGGTGCACCGGCATGCGGAACTGAAGCTGCAGTGGCTGGAAGTCCAGGCTGACGCGCAGGCGACGAATGTCTCCGACCAACTGAACGCCTGCGTCGACCCGGCCCACTACCGCATCGACGTGCGCCAGGCGCCGATGATCCGCGCGGTGGCCGCACACGACAAGGAGAGCGGGCGCTGGCTGCTGCAGCTGCCCAGCCACCACATGGTGCTGGACCACACGACGCTGGACTTCCTGGTGGAGGAGATCTCGCTGATCCAGCAGGGCCGGCAGAACGAACTGCCGCAGCCGGTGCCGTTCAGAAACTATGTTGCGCAGGCTCGCCTGGGCGTGAGCCAGCAGGAGCATGAGGCCTTCTTCAAGCAGATGCTGTGGGACGTGGACGAGCCGACCGCACCGTTCAACCTGCTGGACGTGCAGGGGGACGGCACTCGGGTGGAAGAGGCAAGGCTCAGGCTCGAGCCTCAACTCGCACAGCAAATCAGGCGCGAGGCGCAACGCCACGGGGTGAGTGCAGCCACGCTGTTCCACCTGGCATGGGCGTTGGTGCTGGCCAAGGCCACGGGCAAGGACGACGTGGTGTTCGGCACGGTGCTGTTCGGTCGGATGCAGGGCGGAGAGGGCGCGCAGCGGGCGTTGGGGTTGTTCATCAACACGCTGCCGCTGCGGGTGAAGCTCGGCGCGCGGGGTGTGGCGCAGTGCGTGAAGGACACGCACGCCGCGCTCACGCAGCTGCTGCACCACGAGCATGCGAACCTGTCGCTGGCGCAGCGCTGCAGTGCGTTGCCGGGGGGGACGCCGCTGTTCTCGGCGCTGCTGAACTACCGATACAGTCCGGAGCCGGCTGCTGCCGAAGGCGAAGAAATCGCCATCGCCTGGCAAGGCATGGACGACTTTGGCGGCCAGGAGCGTACGAACTATCCTTTCGGCATGTCGATCGATGACCTCGGTGAGGACTTCGAACTGGTGGCACAGATCCATGAAGCGGTGGATGCGCGGCGCATCTGCGGTCTGATGCAGCTGGCCGTCGATGGCATCGTGACGTCGCTGGCGACGCATCCTGCACAGCCGATCCGCGAGCTCGAGGTGATCTCTGCAGCGGAGCGTGCACAACTGGGTCAATGGGGGTTGCAGCGCGAGCATGGCCCGAAGGGCGGCGAAGAGGCGATCCACCAGCGGATCGAGCGCCATGCGCACCTGAATCCGCACGCGCCGGCCCTGGCCTTCGGCGACGCGTCGCTGAGCTACGGCGAACTCAACGCGCGCGCCAACCGCCTGGCGCATCGCCTGATCGCCCTGGGCGTGAAGCCCGAGAGCCGGGTGGGCCTGGCGGTGGAGCGCTCCATCGGGATGGTGGTGGGCCTGCTGGCGATCCTGAAGGCCGGCGGCGCGTACGTGCCGCTGGACCCGGAATACCCCGCAGACCGCCTGGCCTACATGGTCCGGGACAGCGGCATCGAGCTGCTGCTCACCCAGAGCCACCTCGGGGCGCTGCCGGGTGCGCAGGCGGTGCAGGTGCTGGCGCTGGACACGCTGGATACGTCCTTCGAGTCCGATGCCGACCCGCGCGTTGCGCTGCACGGCGAGAACCTGGCCTACGTCATCTACACGTCCGGCTCCACGGGCCGGCCCAAGGGCGCGCAGCTGTGCCACCGCAACGTGACGCGGCTGCTGGATGCGACCGGCCCATGGTTCGGCTTCGGCGAGAGCGACGTCTGGACGATGTTCCACTCCTACGCCTTCGACTTCTCGGTGTGGGAGATCTTCGGTGCGCTGTGCACCGGGGGCAAGCTGGTGGTGGTGCCGTTCTGGGTGAGCCGCTCGCCGGAGGACTTCCTGCAGCTGCTGCGCGCGCAGCGGGTGACGGTGCTGAACCAGACGCCTTCGGCGTTCGGACAGCTGGTGGCGCTGCCGCAGGCCTACGAAGGAGAGCTGGCGCTGCGCACGGTGATCTTCGGGGGCGAGGCGCTGGACCCGCAGAGGCTGACGCCCTGGATCGCGCACTTCGGCGACGAGCGCCCGCAACTGATCAACATGTACGGGATCACGGAGACGACGGTGCATGTGACGTACCGGCGGATCACGCAGGCGGACCTGGGTCAACAGCGCAGCCCCGTGGGCATCGCGATCCCGGACCTGGGGATGCAGGTGCTGGACGGGCAGTTGGGCCTGGTGCCGGTGGGCGTGGCGGGGGAGCTGTATGAGTGGGGAGGGGCTGGCGCGGGGGTACCTGAAGCGAGCCGGGCTGACGGCCGAGCGCTTCGTTGCCACCGAGAACGGCAACAGGCTGTACCGCACGGGCGACTTGGTGCGCTGGAGCAACGAGGGTCAGCTGGAATACCTGGGTCGCATCGACCACCAGGTGAAGGTGCGGGGGTTCCGCATCGAGCTGGGGGAGGTGGAGGCGCAGATTCAAGCGCAGCCGGAAGTGCGCGAAGCCGTGGTCGTTGCCAACGAGGGCCCTGCGGGCACGCGTCTGGTGGGCTATGTCTCAGGAAAGGACATCGACACGGCCACATTGCGCGAACGCCTGGGCGAATCACTGCCCGACTACATGGTCCCCAGTGTCATCGTGGTGCTGGATTTCCTGCCGCTGAACGCCAACGGCAAGGTGGACCGCAAGGTGCTGCCCGCGCCGGAGTTCGCGAGCGACAGGGCGTACGAGGCACCCGAAGGCGAGGTCGAGCAGGGGCTGGCGGCCATCTGGGCCGAAGTGCTGGGCGTGGCCCGCGTGGGCCGCAACGACAACTTCTTCGAACTCGGCGGCGATTCCATCATCAGCCTCAAGCTCGTTGCGCGCATTCGCGACAGGGTTCCTGGCGGGAGCGGCCTGTCGCTCGTCGACATCCTGCAGAGTGCGTCGCTCAAGGACCTGGCCACGCGCCTGCGACGCAGTTTCGAGCAGGCCCACAACGCGGTCTGTCTCAATGCGTCCGGCGCCGGCACGCCGCTCTATTGCCTGCCGGGCCTGATGGTCAATTCGCGCGAGTTCCTGCCGCTGGCCGAGGCACTGCGGGAAGACAGGCCGGTGTACGGCTTCGCCTGCCATGTCTTCACGAAGAATCGCTGGCGCGGCTTCGACGTCCGGGCCATCGCCGCCGAATACGTCGACTTCATCGCCGCGACCGCGCCGGAAGGCCGCTGTTCGCTGCTTGGCTGGTCATCGGGCGGAGACCTTGCATTCGAGGTCATGCGCCAGCTGCAGGGCCGCGGCGTCGAGATCGAATTCGTGGGAATGGTCGACGTCTTCGAGAACGATCCCCTGAAGCCGGCTCGCGTCCTGACCGACGCGCAACGGGCGCAGGCGGGGCAGGCGCTGGACGCATGGCTGGCCCGTTCGAAAATGGCCGGGCACTGGCGCGAGCTCCTGGCACGCACGGACCCGGCCGAGCACGACTTCGTGCGCGAACAGATGCTGTTCGCCGAGCGCGAATTTCCGCTCGACGGTCCGGGCGAGGAAGCACTCGAATGCGAGATGTGGATCCGCCTCGACAAGCGCATGCGTGCGCGGCACTGCCGCTACGAACGCATCGACACGCCCGTGCACGTCTTCCTGGCCGACGCCTCACTCAAGGAAGCCGGTGTGCTGCGGAACTGGTCGGACTGCGCCCCGGTGCTGTCGACGGAGATCGTTGCCGATGCGGATCACCTGAGCATCATCCGTCACCCGCGAATGATCGGCAGCCTGAAGCGGCACCTGGCACAGGCAGAAGCGGTCGCCTAGGCGGAAGGAGGGCGCGGGCGAAGACCCGCGTGCAGCGCTGAAAGAAAAGCGGCCTTCAGGAATGAAGGCCGCTTTTTCGTGAAGCAATGGCAGGAGATTTGCCGGGTGTCGAGCACCTCCCGGCCGGTGCAGCGCCGTCAGAAGCGGTAGGTCGCCGTCGCCACGACCTTGCGCAGGTCGCCATAGCGGCAGATGCCCGAGCCGCAGCTGCTGATGTAGGTCTTGTTGGTCAGGTTGCGCAGGTTCAGCGCCAGGCTCCAGCGCTGGAAGTCGTAGCCCACGAGGGCGTCGATCAGCGTGTACGACGGCACCTTGGCCGATGCGGCTTCCTGGTAGCCGTGGTTCGCGCCCATGAAGCGCGCGCCCACGCCGACCTTGATGCCGGAGTCGAAGCGGTAGTCCGTCCACACCGACAGCTGGTTGCGCGACACGGGGTTCAGCTGCTTGCCGATCTCGCTCTCCGTGCTGCTGGCCGTGACGATGGCCTTGGGCGTGTAGGTGTACGCCGCGACGACGTTCATGTTCTTCACCGGCTGGAAGCTCGCTTCCAGCTCGAGGCCTCGCACCAGGATCTCGCCGGTCTGCTTCGGCATGAATTCGGCGTCGTAGGTGATGTAGTTCTTGCGGCGCAGGTCGAAGATCGCGGCGCTGTACTTGCTCTTGCTGTCGGCGGGCTGGTAGCGCACGCCGGCCTCGTACTGGCGCCCGGTCTCGGGCTTCAGCGGCTGGTTGGTGACGGGGTCGAGCGTCGTTGTCGGCGAGAAGGACTCGGAGTAGCTGAGGTACGGCGCCCATCCGCTCGGATGGAGGTAGACCAGGCCGGCCCGGCTCGTGAACTTGTGGTCCTTGAAGCGCGTGGTCGATCCGTCGATGTTGCTGTAGAAGTCCGTGGTGGCGCTGTCGTAGCGGCCGCCCACGGTGGCCACCCAGTTGCCCCACTTGACCTGGTCCTGCACGTAGACGCCGGTCTGCGCCAGAGTGGTCCTGCCGTCGAACCACGGGTCGGCGGTGGTCACGTCGTTCGTGTAGACCGGGTAGTAGGCGTCGATGGTCGAGATCGTGCCGCTGTTCGACGTGCGCTGGTTGTTGCGCGAGCGCTGGTGGTCCAGGCCGAACAGGACGGTGTGCTGCCAGTCGCCGAGCTTGAACTTGGCCTGCGCCTGGTTGTCGATGGTGAAGAGCCGCGCGTTTTCCTTGCTGACGAACGGATAGCGGCTCAGCGAGCGGAAGTTGGCCGGGTCGTCGGGCAGGTCGGGGTTGACGACGGCGAAGGCGCTCTCGTTGTAGACCTGCCCGTAGTCGACCTTGATCGAGCCGTAGCGCGCGTTCTGGCGCAGCGTCCAGGTGTCGTTCACGCGGTGGTCGAGCATGTAGCCCACCATCCACTGGTCCTGGTTGAAGCGATCGAAGCCGGGTTCGCCCGTGTAGGTCTTCGGCGAGATGCGGCCGTTCGGATTGGCGGTCAGCGTGCCGGCTTCCGGGAAGCCGCCATAGGAGCTGCCGTCGCGGATGCGCAGGTAGTGCGACAGCAGCGTGAGCGAGGTGTCGCTGCTCGGGCGCCATGTGAGCGACGGTGCGATGTAGGTGCGGTCGTTCGGCAGGCCGCTGCCTTCGAGCTTGGCGTCGCGGATCAGGCCGGTGATGCGGTACAGCACCTTGCCCTGCTCGTCGAGCGGGCCCGAGAAGTCGCCGGCGATCTGGCGGCGCGAGTTGTCGCCGAACTGCACCTGCAGTTCGCGCACCGGCTCCTCGGTCGGGCGCTTGCTGACCACGTTGATCATGCCGCCCGGACCGGTCTGCCCGTAAAGCACCGACGACGGGCCGCGCAGGACCTCGATGCGCTCCGTGCCGTAGGTCTCGGTCTGCCAGACGGCCCAGCTGTTGTTGTTGCGCAGTTGCAGTCCGTCGAGGTAATAGCCCGGCGCCTGTGCGTCGAAGCCGCGAATCATGGTCCAGTCGAAGCGCGAGTCGGCGCCGTAGGGCGACACGTTGATGCCGGGCGTGTAGGCCAGCGCATCCTTCAGGCGCAGCGCGCCGGTCGCTTCGATGAAGTCGGAGGTCACGACCGAGATCGACTGGGGCGTCTCGATGATCGGCGTGTCGGTCTTGGTGCCGGTGGCGTTGCGCTTAGCGATGTAGCCCTTGAGCGGGCCCGAGGCCGATTCGGCTTCGCCTTCGGCCACCACGGTGACCGTCGGCAGCGCCGAGGACGAGGCTGGCAGGTCGGACGCGCGGCGGATGGCGTAGCCGCCGTTCTGGGTGCGGGTAGCGCGCAGCGACGTGCCGGCGAGCATGGCTTCCAGGGCCTGTGCCACCGTGAGCCGGCCGGCCACCGCCTGCGAGCCGACGCCGGCAACGACTTCACCTGCCGCGAACACCTGCACGCCGGTCTGGCGCGACAGCTCGTTCAACGCGGTTGCCACAGGCTGCGCCGGCACCTTGACCTCGAACACCTGAACGGCCGCCTGTGCCTGCGTCTGCGCCACGGCGGCAGGACTCGACAGGCCGAGTGCGGTCCCGAAGGCGGTGACCAGTGCGGCATTCAGTAGATGTTGGCGAGGCAGAGGACGCATGAGACGAAAACTCCAGGATGAATGAAAGCAGGACGTATTGACGGTCGAGCGCGTGAGCCGGCCTTGTTCCGGTCCATGGCGCTGCTATGAGTAAGACGTTCGAACTCATCAAACAGAGACATGTCGTCGTCAAATTTTTCCTGTAGCGATATGCCGGCCCAGGAAAACAATGGCTTCAGGGGTGCGCGAAGGCCGCCAGCCCGTCGCTTGGGCACGGGCGGTTCGAGCTTGCCCCTCAGGTCTGGACCGCCGCGTCGCGCCGCAGGTGCGCGGGGTTGGCGATGCCGGGCGGCGTCGCCAGCAGTGCGCTGCCGATCTCGCCGGTCCGCACCGAGGTGACCGAGAGCAGCGTGTCGCTCAGGCCGTGCGAATCCTCGCAGGCGCCCTGCAGGTAGATGGCGGGGTGGAAGTCGGGCGTGGCCTGCAGCCGGTAGTGCCGGTCGACGGCGTAGTCGCCCAGGTAGGACGCCAGCGGCGAGAGAAGCGTCTTGTGATGCTCGCGTGCATAGCCCGTGGCAAGCACGACCGCGTCGTAGCGCACGGTGTTCTCGCGCAGCGCGTTCTGGTCCCACAGCGTGAGGTGCACACCATTGCTGTCGGCGACGACGTTGCGGATGTCGTGCTGGCGCAGGAAGCGAAGGCGGTTGCCGCCGGTCATGCGCTGCTGGTAGAACGCCTTGTAGATCTGCTGGATCAGCTCGAGGTCGGCGACCGCGTAGTTGGTGTGCCAGAACTCGTCGAGCAGCGCAGCGCGCTCCTCGGCGGAACGGCTGAAGGTGTAGTCGGTGAAGTCGGCGTTGAAGATCTCGTTCACGAAGGGACTGTCGTCCGCCGGGCGGATCGAGCGGGCGCGGGTGACGAGGTCGACCTGCGGCGCGCCGGGGCGGCCCTGCAGGTCCATGAAGATCTCGGCGGCGCTCTGGCCGGCGCCGATGACGGCCACCCGGTGCGGGTCGCCGAGCTGCGCGATGTCCTGCAGATAGCTGCTCGAATGGAAGACGCGCGGATCATTCCGCAGTGCGCGGAAGCTCTCGGGAATGTTCGCCATGCCGCCGATGCTCACCACCAGGTTGCGCGCGAGCCGCTCCACCAGCTTGCCCGTGTGGTTGCGCGAGCGCACGCGCAGCAGCGCCACCTCGCCGCCCTGTTCCTCGGGCAGCACCTCGAACACTTCCTCGCCATAGGCGCAGGCGTCGTCGAACTGCTCCGCGGCCCACGACAGGTAGTCGTTGAACTCGTGGCGGCTCGGGAAGAAGCTCTTGAGGTTGACGAAGTCGGTCAGCCGGCCTTTTTCATACAGGTAGTTGATGAAGGTGAAGCGACTGGTCGGGTTGCGCAGCGTCGCCAGGTCCTTCAGGAACGAGATCTGCATGTGCGCCTGGTCCAGCAGCATGTGCGGGTGCCAGGCGAAGCTCAGCTGCCGCTCGATGAACAGCGCGTCGAGCGGACGGCTGGTGTGGCGCTTTTCCTCGAGCGCGATGGCCAGGGCGATGTTGGACGGACCGAACCCGATCCCGATCAGGTCATGGACATGTTGCATTGAAGATCGACTCCTGTTGTTGAAGAAGACTCGCATGCGCGAGTGCGGCCATCGGCCGGGGCCCTGTCCGACATGACGGTCGGCGCGGGCGTATGTTCATTCATGCCTCGACTGTCTCTGCCAGCAGGGCCAGGCCCTGGTGCAGCGCGGGGAAGAGGCTGTTGTTGAAGTTGTTCCAGCGCAGTTCGAGGATCGACTCGCCGGGTTCGATCTTCGTGGCGAGCACGTCGAAGATGACCTCGCCGGAATCGATGCCGTTGTCCACGTAGTGGAACGACGCGCCGGTCATGGTGACGGGTGCGATGTCGATCTTCTCCATCGTCTGCCAGTCGACGACCCGCTTGCCCTGCGCGCCGTACAGCGCGTCGAGCGTGGCGTGCGCGCCGCGGCGTTCATACGGCGACTCGATGCGAGTGATGCCGGGGTGGATGTTCGCGATGCGGCGGTGGAAGGGGGCGCCGGGGCGCACCAGTTCGTCGAGGATCACCAGCAGGCCGTCGAGCACGACGATGTCGGCTTCGAGCTCCACCAGCTTGTCGTGCAGTCGCCGTTCGAAGTCGCTCTTGCCCTTTGCGCGCCCCGGTGCGTCCAGCGGCAGTTGCCGGTAGGTCGAAGCGATGGGATGCAGCATGTCGTTCAGCCGCCTGCCCTGCGTGCGGAGGCCCTCGGGGAAGATCCATTTCTTGCCGGGCTCGCAGGCGAAGCCGTAGTCCTGCAGCGATGCGCGGTCGCGCGGCGACGTGCTGTCGTCGTCGTAGATCACGCCTTCGAGCGAGTAGGCGTCACCGAGCGGCGTGCGGTCCAGCGCCTCGGCCAGGTACTCGAGCGGCGACTTCATGTAGCGCCGCTCTCCCTTGTAGTCGATGGTCTGGCCGGCCTGGTCGGCGGCCGCGTTGCGCAGGGACAGGATGTAGACGATCTTGGTCTTGGACATGGCGTGTGGTGAAAGGCTGCCGAAACGACGGCGATGTGCCGCCCCGAGAAAAGGACGAGGCGGCTGCGAATCTGTTCATGCGGCGAAGCTCAGGCGTCCTGCGCCAGGGCCTCCGTGCGTTCCTTGCGGTCTTTGCGGTGGGCCGGCGCGAGCGGGCACCTGCCGCAGTGCGTTTCCTCCGGCAGCAGATGGTTCAGGCAGCAATGGCGGTGCAGCTCGACCGTTTCGCGTCCGCCGGCCTTGGGGTGCGCCACGCGCCGCAGCGGGGCATACAGGGGATGAATCCGCTTCTGCGGCCAGGTGGCGTCGCGCAGCAGCCTGTCGCGGTCATGCGCGACCGGCGCGGCGCCACCCGTCAGGGAGAGCGCCTCGTCCAGGATGGTTTCGAGGTGCCGCGCCGCGTTGCTCCAGAGGATCTTCGGCGCGAGCCTCGTGAGCCTGCGAAGGGTCTCGAAGAGCGGCTCGAGATGCTGCCAGAACATCGGCCCGTAGCGCTGCGCGACGCTGGTGCCGTGCATCGGCCGGCCCAGCTCGCGGATGTGGAAGCCGAGCGGGTCGCCGTGCTCGTCGAAGCGCACCCAGACCTCGTCCGGCGCGGCCGGAAACGCATGCTGCAGCACGCTGGCGCCGGCCACCATCGGCGGCAGCCACATGCCCAGGTACTCCAGGCTCCACGCGGACGCCACGGGCCGAAGGTCCGAGGTGCCGGCCCCGAGGTGCCGGGCCTGCCGATGCAGCAGGTCGAGCAGGCGTGCCGGGTGCTGCAGCAGTTCGGCCACGCCGATCGCGTCGGAAGGCGGCTGCGGCGCGCACTGCAGGGCCTCGCCGTGTCGCGCGTGTTCGCCCTGGAACAGGGGTTCCAGCAGCGCGATCATGGTCGTGCCTGGCGGCCTGAAGGCGGACGGAATTCGGCGTGCATGGAGCTAGGACGGATGGAGGGCGCCGGTGTTCACGGGCCGCCCATGAACATTTCGCGGGCCCGACCGTTGAATGGGGAGCGGCCCAGGCTGCCGGCGACCATGGCGCGCGCAGCGCGGTCGTCTTCCACTCGTTATCCGTCCGGTTGCAGGGAGGTCCATGCTGCCGGTCCGCAGTCGCCCACGGGGCGGAAAGACCTTCGCATGACATCTTCGAATGGCAATGCCGCCGAGATCCGGCGCCTGCTGAAGCCCTTTCTTCCGTGGATGGTGTTGTCGGCCGTCACCGGCATCGGCGCCGGCATGGCCACGGTGTCGCTGCTGGCCACCATCAACAAGGTGCTGAACACGCCCGGCGGACTGGCCGGCGGGCTGCTGCTGACCTTTGTCTCGTTGTGCGCGGTCGCGCTGCTCGGCCGGGTCGTCTCGGACGTCTCGACCAACCTCGTGGGCCAACGGCTGGTGTCGCAGGTGCGCAAGAGCCTGGCCCAGAAGATCCTGTCGGCGCCGATCGACGCGCTGGAGCGCTACCGCACGCACCGGCTCATGCCGGTGCTGTCGCAGGACGTGGACATGATCAGCGACGTGGCCTTCGCGCTTTCCGAGACGCTGATTGCGCTGGCCATCGCCCTGGGATGCCTCGCCTACCTGGCGGTGCTGTCGCCACCGCTGTTCGGCATCCTGCTGGTGGCGCTGGTCGCAGGCGCCTCGATCCAGGTGATGGCGCAGTCGCGCGGCGTGGCGGGCTTCTGGAAGGCGCGCGACTACGAGGAGCAGCTGCACAAGGCCTACCGCGGCATCAGCGAGGGCGCCAAGGAACTGCGCATGCACCGGGCACGCCGTGCGCTGGTGTTCGGCTCGCAGATCGAACGCATCGTCGACAACATCCGCACCGTCAACAGCCGCGCGATCAACACCTACGTGGTCGCCACCGCCTTCGGCTCGGCATTGTTCTTCCTGCTGATCGCGCTCATCCTCGGATGGGCGGCGTTCCGCGACACCGACCCCGTGGTGCTGAGCGGCTTCGTGCTGGTGCTGCTGTTCCTCAAGGGCCCGATGGACCAGATCGCCGGCGCGCTGCCGGGCGTGGGCCGCGCCAAGGTGGCGTTCCAGCGCATCGCCGACCTGTCGACCCGCTTCGCCAGCCCCGAGCCGCACCTGCACCTGGACCGCGCGCCCAGCGACGTGCGGCTGGGCGGTGCCATCGAGATGCGCGGCGTGCGCTACGCCTTCGAGGCGGCCGAGGGCAGCGACGCCTTCGTGCTCGGACCGATCGACCTGCGGCTGCACAAGGGCGAACTGGTGTTCGTGGTGGGCGACAACGGTTCCGGCAAGACCACGATGATCAAGCTGCTGTTGGGCCTGTACGCGCCGCAGGGCGGCGAGATCCTGGTCGACGGCAAGGCCGTGGCGCCGGAGGGCCGCGACGACTACCGGCAGCTGTTCACCACGGTGTTCTCCGACTTCTACCTGTTCGAGGATCTCGTCGCCGACGCTCCGGGCGGCGCGACCACCGGCCTGCCCGAAGCGGCGCTGCCGTACCTCGAGCGCCTGGAGATCGCCCACAAGGTCTCCGTGAAGGACGGCTCCTTCACCACCACCGACCTGTCGACCGGCCAGCGCAAGCGCCTGGCGCTGGTGCATGCCTACCTCGAGGGCCGGCCCGTGCTGGTGTTCGACGAATGGGCCGCCGACCAGGACCCGACCTTCCGCCACCTGTTCTACACCGAGCTGCTGCCCGAGCTGCGTGCCAAGGGGCATCTGCTGGTGGTGATCTCGCACGACGACCGCTACTTCCACCTGGCCGACCGCGTGATCACCATGCGCGCGGGCCGCATCGCGGAAGACCGGGCGCATGTCCAGCTGGAGAGCCTTGCCGCATGAACGACGAGTCGCAAGCACGGGAGGCCGGTCCGCGGCCCGCCTTCATGTCGCAACTGCGGGCGGCGGGGTTGCGTCCGTCGGTGGTCCGCCTTTGCGTGCTCCAGACGCTGGCAGATGCCGGCACGGAATGGCAGCGCGGCGAAGAGGTGTTCCGCCGCATGCTGCTGCGGGGCACATCGGTGAGCCTGACCACCGTGTACCGCATCCTCAAGGAGTTCGAGCGCTGCGGTCTCATCGTGCGGGAATGGGTGCGCAGCCGCGGCGGTGCGCTGGCGGTGTTCCGCTACCAGGCGCCGGACGCGGGTTCGGACGCGGTGCGCATGCGCTGCGGCGACTGCGGCGTGGTTGCCGAGGTGCACGACCGCGATCTCCATGAAGTGCTCGCGCGCGTGGCGTTGAGCCGCGGACTGCCGTCCGTGGGCGCATTCGACGTGCAGATCCATGGACCGTGCACGACATGCCGCAATCCGGGCGATGCTGCGCGCAGCGCGCGCGGGCTCGGCGAGGCGGGCGGCGGTGGCGGCAGTGGCGGTGCCATGCTGCCGATGGCCGGTTTCCATGCGCGGCCGCGCACGCATCGCCTCTCGGCCTAACGGGGTGTCTGCTTGATGGGTGCAAGAAAAGGCGCCGGGCGCCGCCATGTGGTGGCCCTGGTGCTGGGCTCCCTCGCGGCCGCCGCGGGTGCGGGCCTGTTGTGGGGGCGCGGCGGTACCGAAGGTTTCGACTCGGTGCCGCTGGCGCACGCCACGATCGAGTCGAGCGTCACCGCGCTGGGCGTGCTGCAGCCGCGACACTACGTCGACGTGGGCGCGCAGGTCTCCGGCCAGATCATGGCACTGCGCGTGCAGCCCGGCGACGTCGTCGCCAAGGGGCAGCTGCTGGTCGAGATCGATCCGAGCGTGCAGCAGGCCACGGTGGACGCGGGCCGTGCGTCGCTGGCCGGCCTGCGGGCCCAGCGCGACGATCAGCAGGCTCAGCACCGCCTGGCCTTGCAGCAGCAGGCGCGCCAGCGGCAGATGGCGGCGGACGGCGCCACGCGCGACGAGGACGTGCAGGCCGCCGAGGCGACGCTCGCCTCGGCCGCTGCGCGCGTGCGCAACCTCGAGGCACAGATCGCGCAGACCCAGGCCACGCTGAAGGCCGACGAGGCGCGCCTGGGCTACACCCGCATCTATGCGCCGATGGCCGGCACCATCGTGTCGGTGGAGGCGCGCGAAGGCCAGACGCTCAATGCCACCTACCAGACGCCGAACGTGCTGCGCATCGCCGACCTTTCGGCGATGACGGTGTGGTCCGAGGTGTCGGAGGCCGATGTGCGGCGCATCAAGGCGGGCATGCCCGTGTACTTCACCACCCTCGGCGAGAACCGGCGCCAGTGGCAGAGCAAGGTGCGCCAGCTGCTGCCCGCGCCGCCGGTGCCGGAAAACAAGCAGGGCGGCAGCGACAGCAGTGCGCGCCAGTCGGCGGCGGCCAGCAAGGTCGTCGTCTATACGGCGCTGTTCGACGTGGACAACGCCGACGGCGAGCTGATGCCGCAGATGACCGCCAAGGTGTCGTTCGTCGAGCATGCGCAGCGGGACGCGCTGTCCGTGCCGCTGGCCGCGCTGACGCCCGTGGCCGGCAGCCATGACCGCTTCACCGCGCGGGTGCTGCGCCCCGACGGCAAGGTGGAGCCGCGCGAGTTGCGCATCGGCGTGCGCAACCGGCTGGCCGGGCAGGTGCTCGAGGGCGCACAGGCCGGCGAACGCATCGTGCTGGGCAAGGCGTCCACGAAATGACGCCGGTCACGAGCGAGAGCGCGAACGGGCGCGGCGAGGCGCGCCGTCCGCTGATCGAACTGCAGGACATCCGCAAGTCCTACGGCGGCACGCGCGAAGGCAAGGCGGGCGATGCGGATGGCGTCGAGGGCAGCCCCGCAGTGACGGTGCTGCACGGCATTTCGCTGCGGCTGTACGCGGGGGAGTTCGTTGCCATCGTCGGCGCGTCGGGATCGGGCAAGTCGACGCTGATGCACATCCTCGGCTGCCTCGACCGGGCAAGCGCCGGGCATTACCTGTTCGATGGACGCGACGTGTCCACGCTCGACGCCGACGCGCTGGCCTGGCTGCGCCGCGAGGCCTTCGGTTTCGTGTTCCAGGGCTACCACCTGGTGCCCAGCGAATCGGTGCTCGAGAACACCGAAATCCCCGCGCTCTACGCCGACATGCCCGAGGCCGAGCGCCACGCGCGCGCGGTGGCGCTGCTGGAGCGGCTCGGCATGGGCGCCCGGCTGCACCACCGGCCGCACCAGCTCTCCGGCGGACAGCAACAGCGCGTGGCGATCGCTCGCGCGCTGATGAACGGCGGGCGCATCATCCTGGCCGACGAGCCCACCGGCGCCCTCGACAGCAGGAGCGGCGCCGAGGTGATGGCGCTGCTGCACGAGCTGGCGGACGCGGGCCACACCATCATCCTCATCACGCACGATCGCTCGGTGGCCGCGCAGGCGCGGCGCATCATCGAGATCCGCGACGGGCGGATCGTCGAGGACTCCGGCGCCGCCAGCGCGCCGGCAGACACCGTGCCGCCCCGGTCGATCGACCTGCAGGACGCCCGCGGCGGCGGTGCCTCCGTGGCCGCGGACATGCGGGAGGCCACGCGCACCGCCTGGCGCGTGATGTGGAGCAACCGGTTCCGCACAGGGCTCACCCTGCTGGGCATCGTGATCGGCGTGGCGTCGGTCATCGTGATGCTCGCGGTCGGCGGCGGTTCGCAGCAGAAGGTGATGGCGCAGTTCGAGACCTTCGGAACGCGCACCATGTTCGTCTCGGCCCAGGTCGCGAGTTCGCGCAACCCCGGCGCGCCGCTGACGCTGGACGACGCGGACGCCATCCGCCTGCTGCCCAACGTGGAAGGCGTCGCGCCCTACATCGAGGACAAGGTGGTGGTGCGCCGCGGCAACGTCGACCACCTGACCGAGGGCGGCGGCGCCACAGTCGATTTCTCGCCGGTGCTCGGCTGGGGCGTGGCCGAGGGGGTGATGTTCGATGCGGGCGACGAGCGTCGCGTCGCCAAGGTCGCGGTGATCGGCCAGACCGTGCGCAAGCTGCTGTTCGCGGACGGCCAGCATCCGGTCGGGCAGGACATCCTGGTCGACAAGGTGCCGTTCCAGGTCGTCGGCGTGCTGGCCGCCAAGGGCGCCAACGACGGTGAAGACCAGGACGACCGCGTGGTGGTGCCGCTGTCCGCGGCCACCACCCGCATCTACGGCCATCCGAACCCGACGTGGATCGCGGTGAAGGTGCACGACATCGAGCGCGCCCAGGAGACCGCCGAGGCCATCGAGGCCCAGCTGGCGCGCCAGCAGCCCGGCCGCGAGGTGCGCATCTGGAACCGCGTGGAGGCCTTGCGCGTGCAGACCGAGACCGCGCGCGCCATGACGCTGATGCTCGGCCTGATCGCCGTGGTGTCGCTCGTCGTGGGCGGTATCGGCGTGATGAACGTGATGCTGATGACGGTGCGCGAGCGCACGCGCGAGATCGGCATCCGCATGGCGACCGGCGCCCGGCAGCGCGACATTCTTCGCCAGTTCATGACCGAGGCCGTGCTCGTGACGTCGGTGGGCGGCACGGCCGGCGTGGCCGCGGGGGTGTGCATCGTGGTCGGGCTGATGCTGGCCGGCGTGCCCGTGCTCTTCTCGTTGCTGGCGAGCGTCGGCGCCTTCGGCTGCGCGGTGCTGACCGGCCTGATCTTCGGCTTCATGCCGGCGCGCAACGCCGCCCGGCTCGATCCGGTCGTAGCGCTGGCGGGGGAGTGACGATGCCGCACGCGCCGCTTGCATTCCGCCTGGGTCCGGTGCTGTCGTGCGCGGCGTTGCTGGCCGGCTGCGCCTTGCAGGCCGACCGCGCCGACCGCACGATCGCGCTGCCCGCCGCCTGGCAGGCCGCACGGTCCGCGCCGTCAGAGCTTCTTGCGGACAGCGGCCCGGTCGACGCGGACTGGTGGCGCAGCTTCGGCAGCGCGGAACTCGACGCTCTGGTTGCACGCGCGCAGGCGCAAAGCAACGACCTCGCCGCCGCTGCCGCGCGCGTGGCGCAAGCCGATGCACTGGCCGGCATCGCCGGCGCGGCGCTGCGGCCGCAGGTCACCGCCACGCTCGACGCTGCGCGCGAGGGACGGCTGGGCGGCTTGGCGGCGGTCGACGGCAGCACCTACGGCGCCGCCTTTGCCGCGCGCTACGAGCTCGACCTGTGGGGCCGCAACGCCGCGTTGCGCGACGAGGCGCTGCAGGGGTTGCGCGCGAGTGCGTTCGCGCGCGACACCGTGCGGCTCACCGTGACGGCCAGCGTCGCTTCCACATGGCTGCTAGGCCAGGCGCTGCGCGAGCGCACCGGCATCGCACAACGCAATCTCGACAACGCACGCCGCGTGCTGGCACTGGTCGAATCCCGCAGCCGTGCCGGCGCCGTGTCGCCGCTGGACCTGGCGCAACAGCGCGGGCTGGTGGCCGCACAGCAGCGCAGCGTGGCGGCGCTGCAGCAGCAGGCGCGCGACGCCGAGGCTGCGCTCGCGGTGCTGCTTGGCGCAACGTCGCCCGAGATCGGGGCGTCCGGACCGGCCGCGCCCGCGCTCGATGCACTGCGCATTCCCGTCATCGGCGCCGGCACGCCGTCGACCCTGCTGGTGCGTCGTCCGGACATCGCCCGCGCCGAGGCGCAACTGGCCGCCGCCGATGCCGATGTGCTGGCCGCACGCGCCGCGCTGCTGCCGACCGTGTCGCTGGGCGCGTCGGTGGGCAGCGGGCAGGCGCGCTTCGGCAGGCTCTTCGACAACCCGGTCTACAGCCTCGCCGCAGGACTGGCGGCGCCGGTCTTCGACGGCGGACGCCTGGCCGGTGGCGGGCGTCTGGCGCAGGCCCGGCGCGGGGAGTTGCTCGCCGCGTACCGGGGCGCGATCGTCGCTGCGTTCGCCGATGCCGAGACAGCGCTCAATGCCGTGTCGTCCACCGACGCACAGGCCGAGGCGCAGGCGGCCGAACTGGCCGAGGCGCGCCGCGCGGCGGTGCTGTCGGAATCCCGCTACCGCGCAGGCGCCGAGACGCTGCTGACGCTGCTCGACGCCCAGCGCACCCTGTACGTGGCGCAGGATCTGTCGGTGCAACTGCGCATGGCGCGGCTGCAGGCACGTGTCTCGCTCTACCGCGCGATGGGCGGCGGCTGGACGAACGACCGCCGCACGACGCGCGCCGCCGATGACGGAACGAGCCGATGCGCCTGATCCTCGTGACCCTTCACAAATGGGCCGGCCTGCTGATCGCGGGCTTCCTCTTCATCTCCGGCTTGACCGGCGCGGTGATCTCGTGGGACCACGAAATCGACGAGTGGCTCAATCCGCACCTGACGGATGCACGCGCCACCGGCCCGGCGCTGCCGCCGCTGGCGCTCGCGCAGCAGATCGAGGCGCGCCATCCGCAGGTGATGGTGATCGCACTGCCCATGGCCGCCGAACCGGGGCACTCGCTGTCGTTCGGCGTCGAGCCGCGCGTCGACCGCGCGACCGGCAAGCTCTTCAAACCCGGCTTCAACCAGGTCTTCGTCGATCCGGCCTCGGGCGAGGAACTCGGCCGGCGCGAGTGGGGCGCGGTCTGGCCGCTGGGCAAGGAGAACTTCGTCTCCTTCCTCTACGTGCTGCACTACAGCCTGCACCTGCCGAAGATGTGGGGTATCGATCGCTGGGGTGTCTGGCTGCTGGGCGCCGTCGCGCTGGTCTGGACCATCGACTGCTTCACCGGCTTCTGGCTGACGCTGCCGGTGCGCCGTGCGCGCCAGACGGAGAAGACGGAGAAGACGGCGGCGAGCGCGCCCGCGGCAGGCAAGGGCTGGTGGCAGCGCTGGAAGCCCTCGTGGAAGATCCGGTGGGGCGGCGGTCCGTACAGGCTCAACTTCGATCTGCACCGCGCCGGCGGGCTGTGGACATGGGCGCTGCTGTTCGTCATCGCGTTCACGGCGTTCTCGCTGAACCTGTACCGCGAGGTGTTCTTTCCGGCGATGTCGCTGGTGTCGAACGCCACGCCGACGCCCTTCGAGCAGCGCGCGCCGACCGCGGAGGAAAAGCCCGTGGTGCCGGTGCTCGGTTATGCCGACGTGCTCGCCAGCGCCACGCAGGAGGCACGGCGCCGGGGCTGGGACGAACCCGTAGGCCAGCTCTTCTATGCGCAGCTGTTCGGCATCTACGGTGCGCAGTTCTATGCGCCGGAGGACGAACACGGTGCCGGCGGCGTGGGGCACCGCGTGCTGTACCTGGACGCGCTCGACGGCCGCTTCGTCGGCAGCAGCGAACCCTGGAAGGGCACGGCCGCCGACATCTTCGTGCAGGCGCAGTTCCCGGTCCATTCGGGGCGCATCCTGGGCTTGCCGGGGCGTATCCTGATCTCGGTCATGGGCCTCGTGGTGGCCATGCTCAGCGTGACCGGCGTGGTGATCTGGCTGCGCAAGCGCCGCGCCCAGGCCCGGAGCCGGCTGCAGCAGGATGGCGCAGGCGCTGCTTCGGTAGGGCTGCCTTCGACGGCGCCGGTGGTGCATGCCGGTGCACGCGGCTGAACATTCGCAGCAGTGGATCGTCACTTTCATCAGAGGCCGCGCGCCCGCTTGCAGACCGCAGCGCGCGCGGCGAACATCCACCCGAACCCACACAGCGCCGGAGTAGCAGCAGTGGCCCCGCAAATCGCGCCGGAGGCGCCGTCCGCCGACGAGACGGCATGGCGTCTCTACATGGAGCTCAGGGAGCGCCCGTGCCGCACGCGCGCGCTGAAGCTCACGCACTGGCTGCGCGAGGACCACGTTGTGCATCCGAAGGCGCTCGAGCGTGCCCTGCGGCTCTGGGCGCTCGCGGGCGCCGCCATGGTGGTCTCGCGCCGACGCAACCTGCATCCCCCCACGGGCGGGATCGAATGACGCGCAGCGCCGTGACCCTGCGTTCCCTCATGCCCGACGAATGCATCCGTACCGCGACATCGCTCTTCGAATGCATGCATGCTTCGCCGACGCTGGAGAACAGCGAGCGGCTGGCGCACTGGCTGGGAACAAATCCGCGGCACGTGCGTGCGCTCGAGATCGCCTTGACGCAGTGGGGATTGGCGCAGTCCGGTCATCCCGTCGCGCCGGCGCACGACGCCTGAGGCCTGAGGCCTGAGGCCTGAAGCCAGGTCTTCAGCGCAGCCGCAGCGCCACGCTGCCGTCGGTGCGCTGCTCGGTCGCAAGCGGCAGGATCGTCGGCAGCACGGCCACGAGGCCGTCGGAATCGTTGGTGCGAAAACGCCCGGAGAGCCGCATGGCGTCGATGCGGGTGTTGGTGGTCACGATCGGCTGGGCGCGGTAGCTGTTGATCGCGCCCAATGCGTCGCCGAGCGGCGTGTTCTCGAAGACCAGCCAGCCGCCGCGCCACGCGGACAGCGCAGCGGTGTCGGTCTGGCGCACCGTGCCGGCGTGGCCGTCGCTGCCGATCTCGAGCAGTTCGCCCTTGCGCAGGTCGATCACCTCGCCCTGTGTGTCCGCGGACCCGGGGCGCACCGGCAGGCGCACCCGCACATGGCCGTGCTCGACGCCCACGGTGACCGGACCACCGCGGTCGCGCACCGTGAAGGCGGTGCCCACCACCTCGACGGTGGCGCTGCGCGTGCGTACTTCGAACGGGCGGTCGCTGTCCGGCGATACCTCGAAGCGCACTTCGCCGCGCGCCATGTCTACGAAGCGGCGCTGCCGATAGA
Organism: Variovorax paradoxus; assembly: GCF_902712855.1. NCBI lineage: Bacteria > Pseudomonadati > Pseudomonadota > Betaproteobacteria > Burkholderiales > Comamonadaceae > Variovorax > Variovorax paradoxus. The sequence continues at coordinate 4,598,346 of NZ_LR743507.1, read as the reverse complement.
GGGTGACGTCGATCGCGCTCTGCGGTGCCAGGTCGAGCTGGCTGCCCGCAGCACCGCTGCGGCCGTCGGCGAGCGTCACCTTGAGCATCTGCGAGGTGCGCGTGGCATAGGCTGCGCGCCATAGCGGCTGCTGGCGGTACCACTGCACGCCGCGGCCGGCGACCAGGCCCGCGCCGAGCAGGCCGATCGCCGAGAAGAGCATCTTGCGGCGCTGCTGCCGCTGGGTGGACGAAGCCGCCGCTGCAGCCGCGCTGGCCATCAACGCGCCTTCGGGTTCGTCGAAGTGGGCGCGCAGGTCGTTGGCCATGCCGCCGAGGGCGTCCCAGCGCTGCCGCGCTTCCTGTGCGGCCGCCGCATGTTCGGCCGACTTCACGCGCCACTGGTTGAATGCCGTGCGCGCTTGGCCCGCGGCGTCGCCTGGCGCCATCTCGCCTTCGAGGATCAGCGCCAGCGCGCGCTTGACGAGTCGTTCGCGCGGCGCGCCGATCGCCATGCCGCCGCTCACGAGAAGTCTTCGGCCAGGGCCGCGTCGAAGCCGGGGCGGTTCGCCAGGACCTGCGGCTCGATCAGGTCGGCGCGCAGTTCGGCGAACACGCGCGAACAGTCGATGGTGGCGCGCAGCAGGTGCTTGGCCACGGCCATCTCGGTGATGCCGAGCCGCTGCGCGATCTCGGCGCGCGAATGGCCGTACGCACGAAAGAGCAGGAACACCTCGCGGCGGCGCGGCGGGAGCTTTTCCATGGTCTCGACCACGCGCGCGAGCACGCGCTTCTGCGCGACGATGTATTCGCTCGACTGCGCCGTCTGGTGCATGCCGGTGTCGACGTGCGCACCGGCCCACTCCTGCGCCACCTTGCGGCGGCGCGCGTCGTCGATGCACAGGTTGCGCGCGACGCGGAAGAGCAGGGCGCGCGGCGATTCGATGGTCGTGTCCGCAACGTCGAGCGTGCCACCGGCGCGCGGTGCGCCGCGGGCCTTGAGCGCCGACTCGTAGACGCGCTCGAAGCTGGATTGCGCGATGTCCGCGGCGTAGTGCGGATCCCTCAGGTCGCGAGTGAGCTGCCGGCGCAAATCCGCGTAGTGAGCTACCAGTTCCTGAACGAGGTCGCGCATTCTGCCGCCTTCTCGCAAGCTTCGATGGTGAGCCCCGACGCCTTTGCCCGCACGCGATGCAAGCGGGTGCCAGAAAACTTTCGGGGGACTTGAATAAGAACTATTCTTATTGGAGTGTATCACCGAATTGTGACGAGACGACCCTCGGGAAGCGCTCCGGAAAACCGTTCTGCCTTCGCGGTGGATGGCAAAAACTAACGATGTTAGTTTAAGATTTACGGTCAATCTAACGACGTTAGATTTGCGTCGTCTTCAATCCAGCGAGTTCACAGGAAGTTCTCATGTCTTCTTTCAATATCGGCTCCAGCGACACGGCTGGCATCGCCCGCCAGGGCCTGGTAGGGCGCACGCTCGAGCGCCTGTTCCTGCGGTCGGTGCGTGTCGTTGCGGTCCACAGCGTGTCTGCGCGCTTCCGGTTCATCGACCTCGAGTGCGTGGCCTTCGAAGGCCGGCGCTGGTCTCCCGGCCAGAAGCTACAGGTCAAGACCGGCGGCACGCTGGAAACGCGCACCTACACGCCGCTGCGCTGGGATGCCGCGCGCGGCGTGACGCGCATCCTGGCCTTCGCGCACGGCGAAGGGCCCGGCAGCGAATGGGTGCGCCGTGCACGCACGGGCGACCAATGCCAGGTGTTCGGGCCGCGCCGCTCGCTCGATCTCGAAACGCAGCCGGCTTCAACGGTGCTCTTCGGCGACGAGACTTCGTTCGGCCTCGCGGCATCGCTGTGCGGCAGGAACGCAGCAGGGCAGGGCGTGCAGGCCGTGTTCGAGGTCGGCGCCATCGCCGAATCGCGGCAGGTGCTGGACGCGCTCGGCATCCAGTCGCTGGCATTGATGGAGCGCCGCACCGACGACTCGCACCTCGCCGAACTCCAGTCGGCGATGACCGGCGCGGGCACGCCGAACGAGAACGCGCACTACGTGCTGACGGGCAAGGCGTCGTCGATCCGCCAGATGAGCCACGCGCTCAAGGCGCAAGGCGTGCAGGCGAAGCGCATCCAGGCCAAGGCCTACTGGGCCGCGGGCAAGCGCGGGCTCGACTGAACCGGCTCGGCTTGTGCCGAGCGCTGAAGCGTTAGGCGCGCTTCTTCGCCTTGATCCTGTCGGCCAGCCCGGCGATGAAGATGTCGAGGCCGAGCGCGAAGCGCTCTTCGAAATCGGTGTGGAACAGCGCTTCGGCGCAGGCGAAGACCGACGGAAAGCGGTCCTTCGTCATCGCGAGAAGGCTGGGCTGGTTGTCCACCGCGTCGATGGCCTCGTCGGGTTCCAGCGCCTGCTCTTCCATCACGAAGCCGAGCACGTAGTACATCATGCTGAACGAACCCCAGGCAGCCAGTTGGGGGCTGGCGCCGGCGCGCAACAGCGGGGCGGTCATGGCCTCGCCCATGCGCAGCGTGTTGTCGGAAGCCACGTAGGTGCCCGCGTACACGCGCGCGCCGTCGCGGTGCGCCAGCAGGCCTTGCCGCAACTCCTGCCCCACCGTGCGGATCGCCTCCTGCCATGGCACGTCGGTGGCCGGCGCGCGCGCCACGCCCTCGACCAGCGCGTCGGCCATGCCGTCGATCAGCGCCTTCTTGTTCGGAAAGTGCCAGTACAGCGACGGCGCCTGAACCCGCAGGACCTGCGCCAGTGCGCGCATCGTGAGGCCCTCAAGGCCGGTCTCGTCAAGCAGCACCAGGGCCGTTGCAATGATCTGGTCGCGCTGGATTCGCATCGTGGGCTTCTTGATTCTTCTGCGGGAGCAAGGCTGAGGCCGTGAGTGTAGTCAGCGGCTTGACCCGCGCGCGAAGCGGGTGATAGCCTGCCGCCGCCGGAACCGAGGCAAGACCAAAGAACAGAACGGACAACATGACGACTCGCATGCGCCACTCAACCCCGACCTCTTCCACGCCAGCCCATGCCCGCCGATGGGCGCGCACGGCCTGCCATGGCATCCTGTGCGCCTGCGCACTGATGCTCGCGGGCCACGCCGCCGCGCAGAAGCCCCACCAGGGCGCGCTCGATGCGGCCACGCAGAGCAAGGACGAGGCGCTGAAGCTGCTGGAGCGCATGGTGAACATCGACTCCGGTTCCACCACCATCGAAGGGCTCGACAAGGTGCGCGAGATCGCGGTGGACGAACTGCGCAAGCTCGGCGCGCGCATCGAGACGTTTCCGGCCGAGCCGCATCCGGGCACCAACGTGGTCGCCACGCTGACCGGGCAGGGCAAGAAGAAGATCCTGATCCTTGCGCACATGGACACCGTCTTCAAGGACGGCACCGCCGCCGCCAAGCCCTTCTACATCAAGGACGGCCGCGCCTACGGCCCCGGCGTGATGGACGACAAGGGCGGCGTGGTCGCCGGGCTGTACGCGCTGAAGATACTGCAGCAGATCGGCTTCAAGGACTACGGGCAGATCACCTTCCTGCTCGACACCAACGAGGAAACAGGCTCGGTCGGAACCAGCGCGCTGATCGAGCGCGTGGCCAAGCAGCACGACGTGGCGCTCAACCTGGAGCCGGGCCGCCCGGCCGACGGCCTCGTGGTCGAGCGCAAGGGCTCGGCCACCGCGCTGCTGGAGGTGAAGGGCCTGGCCGCGCATGCGGGTGTCGCGCCCGAGGCGGGCCGCAATGCGGCCATGGAACTCGCGCACCAGGTGCTGCAACTGTCGAAGACGGCCGACGCCGCGAAGAAGACCACGGTCAACTTCACCGTGCTGACCGCCAACGGCCCGACCAACGTGATCCCTGCCGCGGCCAGCGCCAAGGCCGACGTGCGCGTGGCCACACCCGAGGAGTTCGACCGCGTCGAGAAGGACATGGTGCGCATCGCGCAGAACAAGCTCATTCCCGAGACCGAAGTGCGCGTGCGCCTGAGCCGCGGGCTGCCGCCGATGCCGCGCCTGCCTTCGTCCGAGAAGCTGGTGAAGATGGCCGAGGGCATCTACGCGGAGATCGGCAAGAAGCTCACCATCGAGAGCAGCGGCGGCGCGGCCGATGCCAGCCTGGTGGCGGGCGTCGGCGTTCCGGTGCTCGACGGCTTCGGCATCGTGGGCGGTGGCATCCACACGCCGGAAGAGTATGCGGAGGTCGAGAGCGTGGTGCCGCGCCTTTACCTGCTCTCGCGGATGCTGATGGACCTTTCGGCGAACTAGGCGCACCCCCAGGCTTCGCGCACTTCGTGTCGCTTCGCCTTGTCCCTTGCAGGGGGCGGCATCCGCGGCCCGGCAAAGCCGGTTCCGCGGTGCCCCATGAACCGGGTCAGCCCCGCTTGGGGATGTTCAGGCCGCGTGCCACTGCGGGGCGCGCCACGAAGGCCTCGAGCACACGGGCCACGTTCTTGAAGTCCTTGAAGCCCACCAGATCGCCTGCTTCGTAGAAGCCGACGAGGTTGCGGATCCACGGGAAGGTGGCGATGTCGGCAATGCTGTAGTCATTGCCCAGGATCCACTTGCGGCCGTCCAGGTGCTTGTCGAGCACGCCGAGCAGGCGCTTCGATTCGGCGACGTAGCGGTCGCGCGGACGCTTGTCCTCGTAGTCCTTGCCGACGAACTTGTTGAAGAAGCCGAGCTGGCCGAACATCGGGCCGATGCCGCCCATCTGGAACATCACCCACTGCAGGGCTTCGTAGCGGCCCGCGGTGTCCTGCGGCATGAGCTTGCCGGTCTTCGACGCCAGGTACACCAGGATGGCGCCCGACTCGAACAGCGGCAGCGGCTTGCCGTCGGGACCGTTCGGGTCGAGGATGGCCGGGATCTTGTTGTTCGGGTTGAGCGACAGGAACTCCGGCGACATCTGGTCCTGCGTCTCGAAGCTCACGAGGTGCACTTCGTAGGGCAGGCCGGTTTCCTCCAGCATTATCGACACCTTCACGCCGTTGGGCGTGGGCAGCGAGTAGAGCTGCAGGCGGTCGGGATGCTGCGCGGGCCATTTCTTGGTGATGGGGAAGCTCGAGAGATCGGTCATTTTTCAAGGTCCTTGAGAAGGGGAACGGCAAGCGCCGGATTCTGCCCGCGTCAGCGCGGCGGCGTGCGCACGTGGCCTTGCAGGCGCGGCAGCACGTCGCGCCCGAGTTCGTCGATCACGTCCATGGCGGGGCGGTGCCCGCGCACGAGGTTCAGCAGCACGTGCGCAACGCCGGCGTCCTCGAGGCGGTCGAGGTAGCCGACGAGCGCGCGGCGCCCGGTGCGCAGGCCGAGTTCGATAGGCTCGGCTGGCGCATCCGCGTCGTCGAGCAGGTCGAGCTGCAGCGACTGCACGAAGGGCTTGGCCTCGCCGCCGGCACGCTCGCGCAACGCGCCCTGCCACAGGCCGATGCGCCCCTGCTGGCGCGCCTCGTCGCAGTGGTAGGTGGCCCAGCCGTCGGCATGCGCGGCAGTCCATTGCAGCGACTGGCGCGCCGAGCCCACCACCAGCATGCCGATGCGCGCTGGGGGCGGCGTCATCAGGTCGTGTCCACCGGTGGCCTCGAGCAAGGCAGCGCGCTCCGCGGCCTCGGGCGAGAGCGCGGAACGCAACAGCGTCCAGCGTTCGCGAAAGGCCTCGCCGCGGCGTTCGATGTCCTGCCCGAAGATCGCGAACTCGGCCTCGCGGTCGCCCGAGCCGAGGCCCAGGACGAGCCGCTCGCCCGACAGCCTGTTCAGCGACAGCGCCGACTTGGCCACGTGCAGCGGATGACGCAGCGGCAGCACCGCCGCAGCCGTGCCGAGCGCGATGCGCTGCGTGGCCGCGGCCAGTGTGGCGAGCCACACAAAGGGCTCGTCGAGCACCGAAATCTCGTCGCCCTGCGGAACCATCACCGGCACATCGCGCGTCCACAGCGCGGCAAACCCGAGTTCGTCGGCGAGCCTGGCGGCGCGCAGCTCGAGTGCAGGGTCGCACATGGAACCGTTGGGCCGCGCCACCGGTGTCATCAGGCCCAAGGTGAGCCGGCCGGCGAGCAGCGTCTGCCGGTAGGCGATGTTGAAAGGGGGCATGACGGAAATGATGGCATGGCAATCTCGTTCGGAGATGCGTCGATCTTTAATCCATATGAATCCTGCGCGTAAACCCGCTGCGGCGATGCGGGCGGCGGCCGCGACCATCGGCTGCACCCCAGAGACGAACGAAAGCGAGAGGCGTCCCCATGACCACCACCACCGCCGCGGCCGGGCCCTACAAGGGCCGGTTCGACACCACTTCCGACGCCGTCTACCGCAAGGTCGGCTGGCGCCTGATCCCGCTGCTGTTTCTCTGCTACATCGTGGCTTACCTCGATCGCGTGAACGTCGGCTTCGCCAAGCTGCAGATGCAGGGCGACCTGCAATTCAGCGAGGCGGTGTACGGGCTGGGCGCGGGCATCTTCTTCATCGGCTACTTTCTCTTCGAAGTGCCGAGCAACGTGGTGCTGCACCGCGTGGGCGCGCGCCGCTGGATCGCGCGGATCATGATCACCTGGGGCCTGCTCTCCGCCGCCACCATGTTCGTGAGTTCGCCGACCTCGTTCTACGTGATCCGGTTCCTGCTGGGCGCGGCCGAGGCGGGCTTCTTCCCCGGCATCATCCTGTACCTCACCTACTGGTACCCGGCTGCGCGCCGCAGCAAGGCCACGTCGCTGTTCCTCGCGGCGATCCCGTTCGCGGGCATCCTGGGCGGCCCGATCTCCGGATGGATCCTGCAGGGCATGGGCGGCATCAACGGCTGGGCCGGCTGGCAGTGGCTGTTCCTGCTTCAGGGCCTGCCGACCGTGGCGCTGGGCATGGTGGTGTGGCGCTGCCTCGACGACCGCGTGAAGGATGCGCAATGGCTCACGCCCGCCGAGCGCGAGCTCATTGCCCGCGACATCGCCGCCGACGGCGCGGGCAAGGCCGAGCCGCGCATCCTCAACGTGCTCGGCAACGGCCGCGTGTGGCTGCTGGCGCTGGTGTACTTCGCCTACACGTCGGGGCTGTACGGCATCTCGTTCTGGTTGCCCAGCATCATCAAGGCGATCGGCGTTAAGGGCGCGCTCGACATCGGCCTGCTCAGCGCCATCCCCTGGACATTCGGCGTCGTCGCGATGTACCTCATGGCGCGCAGCGCCGACCGCCGGCTCGAGTACCGCTGGCACAGTGCGCTGGCGGCCGTGGTCGGCGCCGTGGGCCTGGTGCTGAGCGTGGCCTTCCACGGCAACGCGACGCTTGCGATGGCCGGCCTCACGCTCGCGACCATGGGCATCATGTCGACGCTGCCCATCTTCTGGGGCATGCCGACCGCGTTCCTCGGTGGTGCGGCGGCGGCTGCGGGCATCGCGCTCATCAACTCCTTCGGCAATCTCTCGGGCTTCAGCGCACCGTTTCTCATCGGCTTGATCAAGGACGCGACGCAAAGCACCGACGCGGGCCTGCACATGCTCGCAGGGCTCCTGGTGCTCGGCGCCGTGCTGGTGCTGTTCGTCAGGCCCGAGCGTGCCGCGCCGAACCGTTGATGCCTGACGCATTGATGCACTGAAGCTCCGGCCGATTCGGTCCCCGTGCCGCGGCGTTCGCCGCTGTGCCTTTCCCCGCCTTTTGAAAGAACCCCATGGATGCGGTTGTGAGTACCCCTGCGCGTTCGAACGCGCCCGCCGTGGCCCGGCGATCCCCGTCGCCCGAACTGGTCGCGCTGCTGCAGCGCAGGTTCGCAGAGCGCTTTTCCACCAGCCAGGCCGTGCTGCTGCAGCACGGCACCGACGAGTCGGCCTACCGGCCGCAGCCGCCCGACGCGGTGGTGTTCGTGCGCAGCACCGACGAGGTCGCCTTCGTGGTGCGCGCCTGCGCCCGCGAGCGCGTGCCGCTCATCGGCTTCGGCGTGGGCTCCTCGGTCGAGGGGCACCTGCTGGCCGTCGAGGGCGGCGTGTGCATCGACTTCTCGCAGATGAACAAGGTGCTGGCCATCCGCGCCGGCGACCTCACGGCCACGGTCGAGGCCGGCGTGACGCGGGGCCAGCTCAATGCCGCACTGTCGGAGTCGGGCTTCTTCTTCTCGGTCGACCCCGGCGCGGACGCATCCATCGGCGGCATGGTCGCCACGGCCGCATCGGGCACCAACACCGTCCGCTACGGCACCATGCGCGACAACCTCGTGAGCCTCACCGTGGTCACCGCCAGCGGCGACGTCGTGCGCACGGCATCGCATGCGCGCAAGAGCTCGGCGGGCTACAACCTCACGCAGCTCTACTGCGGCTCCGAGGGCACGCTGGGGTTGATCACCGAGGCCACGGTGCGGCTGCATCCGCACCCCGAGGCGTATGCGGCGGCGGTGGTGCATTTCCCCACCGTGCGCGCGGCGGTCGACTGCGTGATCGAGTCGATCCAGATGGGCGTGCCGCTCGCGCGCGCCGAGATGCTCGATGCGTTGACCATCCGCGCCGTGAACGCGCACAGCCGCACCGCGCTGAGCGAGAACCCGACGCTGTTCCTCGAGTTCGGCGCGAGCAAGGCGCAGATCGACGAGCAGGCGGACATCGTGCGCGAGATCGCAGGCAACCATGGCGGCGGTGCCTTCCAGTGGGCCAACCGGCCCGAGGAGCGCTCGCGCCTGTGGACGCCGCGCCATCACGCCTACTTCGCGTGCCTGCAGCTGAAGGCGGGCAGCCGCAGCCTGACCACCGACGCCTGCGTGCCGCTGTCCGCACTTGCGCAATGCATCGACGAGACGCAGGCCGACATCGCCGCACACGGCCTGCTCGCACCGGTGTTCGGCCACGTCGGCGACGGCAACTTCCATTGCCTGGTGCTGGTGGACCCGGCCAGCGCCATCGAGAACGAGGCCGCGGAGGCCTTCAGCCATCGGCTGGTGCAGCGCGCGATCCGCCATGGCGGCACCTCGACCGGCGAGCACGGCGTGGGACTGCACAAGATGAAGTACCTGGCCGAGGAGCACGGCGAGCACACCGTGGCGCTGATGCGCGCCGTGAAGCAGGCGCTGGACCCGCACGACATCTTCAACCCCGGCAAGGTCGTCGGGCCGGCCGGCGCCTGAGCGAATCCAGCACCCCATCAAGGAGACAGAAGAATGAGGAACGTCCCGATGAATTCGATCGCCCGCCGTGCGCTGGTCGCCGTGGCCGTCGCCGCGCTCGCAGCCGGATGCGGCGGCGGTGGCGGCAGCGGAAGCGGCTTTCTTCCGCTGTTGCCTTCCGCGCCCCCGCCGTCCAGTCCGCCGCCCGCCGCACCGCCGCCACCGGCGATGTCGCTCGGTGACAAGTGCCCCACGCTCAAGGGCGGGAGTTTCGGCGCAGGCGCGGTCGTCATCGACGATGCCAGGGTGATGTCCGCGGCGGCGCCGCAGCCGGAGTACTGCGTGGTCACCGCCAGCTTCAAGGGCTCGAGCCTTCGCTTCGAAGCGCGCCTGCCCACGTCGGGCTGGAACGGCAAGCTCGCCTTCATCGGCGGCGGCGGCTTCGACGGGCAGCTGCCCAAGGCGAGCGATCCGCAGTTCAGCCCTTCGATCTTCAGCGAGCGCTACGCCACCATCGGCACCAATGGCGGCTACGACTACGGCGGTCCGGCCGACGCGGGCTACTTTGCGGCGCGCTTCGCTGCCGATCCGGCCAAGCTGCTCGACTTCACCCAGCAGTCGGAACACCGCGCGCTGCCGCCGGGCAAGGAACTGATCGCGGCCTTCTTCGGCAGCGCGCCCGCGCGCAGCTACTTCGAAGGCTGCTCGATGGGCGGGCACGATGCGCTGATGCAGGCGCAGCGCTTTCCCGACGACTTCGACGGCATCGTGGCGCGCGCACCGGCGGGCAACATCATGGGACTGTTCATGCAGTTCAACCGCATCTCGAAGCAGGTGCGCACGCCGGCCCACACGCTCAACCCGGCCAAGCAGACCCTGCTGGCCAACGCGGTGCTCGCGCAGTGCGACGCACTCGACGGTGTGGCCGACGGCATCGTTTCGAAGCCCGCGGCCTGCAACTACGACCCCACGCCGCTGCGCTGCGCGGGCGGTGGCGACACCGGCGACACCTGCCTGTCGGACGCGCAGCTCGCCACGGTGAACACCATCACCTCGGCGGTGGCCACTTCGGACAACACCTGGTCGCACCCGGGCTACAACTTCGGGCTGGAGAACACCGCGGAAGGCTGGGGCTCCTACATCTGGCCGCAGGCGGCGCTGGGCGGCAACTCGATCCAGGGCATGTTCTCCGATGGCTTCGTGCGCTCCTTCATCACGCAGGACCCGACGTTCGACACGCTCGCCTGGAACCCCGACCAATGGCTGGCGCGCATGGGCGTCATCGGCGGCCTGTTCAGCGCGGCCGACCCCGACCTGAACCGGCTGCATGCGCGCAGCGCGAAGCTGATCATGTGGAACGGCACCAACGACACCTCGGTGAGTGCGCGCGACACTTCGCGCTACTACGACCAGGTGGTGGGAACGTTGGGGCGGCAGAAGGCCGACGAGACGGTGGAACTGTTCCTGGCGCCCGGCGTGGGCCACTGCTACGGCGGGCCCGGAGCCGACAAGGTCGACCTGCTGAAGGCGATGTCGACGTGGGTGGAGCAGGGCGTGCCTGCGTCGGCGCAGAAGCTGGTGCAGCGCAAGGTCGACGCGGCCAGCGGCGCCACGGTGCTTTCCCGGCCGATGTGCAAGTACCCTGCCTACCCGCGCTACAAGGGCGCGGGCGACGTGAACGATGCCGCCAGCTTCGACTGCGTGAACTGAGGCTTCCAGGGGCCTTGCGCGGCATTGTCCGACCCTGCGCCTGCCAGGGCCCCACCTAGAATGACCGGCCGCCGCCACGCCCCGTGGTGCGCGGCCGGAGACCTGCCGATGGAACTGCGCCAGTTCAAGTATTTCGTTGCCATCGTGGATTGCGGCAGCCTGTCGCGCGCGGCGCAGCAACTGTTCATTGCACAGTCGGCCCTGAGCAAGCAGATGACGGAGCTCGAGTCGGAGCTCGGCTCGCAGCTGCTGCTGCGCAGCCGCAACGGCGTGGCCATGACGGAGGCCGGCAAGGTCTTCTACGAATATGCGCAAGGCATCACCAAGCAGGTGAGCGACGCCAAGGCGGCGGTGCTGGTGGCGGCCGATTCGGTGTCCGGCTCGGTGGTGGCGGCGCTGCCGCAGAGCGTGTCGCCCATGATCGCGCTGCCGCTGATGCGCGCCGCGGCGCGTCGATATCCCGACGTGGTGCTGCACCTGAACGAGGAACTCACCGGCAACATGGCCGACCAGCTGCTGCGCGGCCGTGTCGACGTGGCGGTGTTCTCGCCCACCATGCCCGCGGAAGACATCGCGTTCACACCGCTGGTGGAGGAGGACTTCGTGTTTCTCGAGTCGCCGCAGAGCGCGCATGCGCTGCCGGCCGGCGACGTGAGCATCGCGCAGGCCACCGCGCGTCCGCTGGTGTGGCCTGCCAATGCGCACGGGCACTGCACGCGGTGGCTGGTGGATGCGGTGCTCGAAGGCGCAGGGCATTCTGCGGCGCAGGTGGCCGCGGAAATCAATTCCGTCTATACGCTGAAGGCAGCGGTGGAAGCGGGCCTCGGGCCGACCATCATGCCGTTCGGTCTCGCGCAGCGCGAGGTGGAGGAAGGCCGCATGGCGGCGCACCGCATCGATTCGCCTTCGATGTTCCGCACGCTGGGGCTGTGCGTGTCGGTCCACCTGCCGACCACCAACGCGAAGCGCGCGGTGTGCGCGCTGATCGGCGAGGTCATGCGCGACCTGTGCGAGAGCGGGCAGTGGGCAGGCGCGCGTGCCGTCGCTGCGCCGAAGAAAGCGAAAGCCTAGACGGCCTTCGCCTTTCGCGAAGGCGTGGCTGCGGCCGGGGCAGCGAACAGATGCGAGATGGCCTGGCGCACATGGGCCTGCATGTCGGGCACGGCCTGGGCGTCGCCCGAGAGATGCTTCAGCAGCGCCTGCTGGAAGAGCCCGTCGAAGAGCGCGTAGGTGGCCGAAGGCGGCATGCCGGCCGGGCGGCCCGAGAGCTCGGCGAAGCGGCTCATGATGCGCCAGATCATGTCTTCGAGGCTCTTGTCGATCTGCACCACGTCGGCGCGGAAGGCTTCCTCGAACAGCGCCTGCGAACGCAGGTCGTACCAGAGCCGGTGCACGTGGCCTTCGGCGCGCAGCGTGTCGCCCAGGCTCTGCAGGAAGCCTTCCATGAGTTCGTCGTAGGTGGCGGCGTTTTCCACGGCATGGTCGTAGCGCGTGACGCAGCGGGCCTTGTACTGCTTGACGCTGCAGATGATCAGGTCGACCTTGTCGCTGAAGTAGTAGTGCAGGACGCCGTGCGAGAACTCGGAGTTCTGCGCGATCTCGCGCAGGCTGGTGCGTGCGTAGCCGAGCGCGGCCAGCGTGGTGAGCGCCGCTTCGCCGAGTTCGGCGCGGCGCTCCGAGAACTTGTCGACCCGTGCCTTGGGCACCCGTTCCGCGTGTTTCTTGACCCGTTGATGTGTCGTCATTGAAAGCCGGGCCGCTGCGTGCCGGCCAATGTGTTCTTCGTGATTCGAAACCATAGCACGCAAGCGGGAGAACCCGCATCCGGCGTGCCACCGATACCTTTCCGGAAAGTCTTGACGCACGTCAAACAAAAACTTGACACGCGTCAAGTCGATTTCTAGCATGGCCTTTCCATCTCATAACCAGATCCACAGGAGACAAGTGATGGCCAAGTTCGACTTGAAAGGGCGCAGGGCGCTCGTGACGGGTGGCGCGCGCGGCATCGGCGCCAGCATCGCCGAAGCACTGGCCGCCGCCGGCGCTTCGGTGATGATCGGCGACGTGCTCGCCGACCTCGGGCGGGAAACCGCCTCGAGGCTGTCGGCGTCGGGAGCGAAGGTGGGCTTCGTTCCGCTCGACGTCACGAAGGACGCCGACTGGGCCTCCGCCGCCGAGACCACGGTGAAGGAACTCGGCGGCTTCGACATCCTCGTGAACAACGCAGGCATAGAGATCACCTCGCTGGTGGTCGACGTCGACGGCGACGACCTGCGCCGCATGCTCGACGTGAACGTGGCCGGCACGCTGCTCGGCATGAAGCACGCGTTCCGCACGATGCGTCCCGGCGGCAGTGCGGGCGGCGGCGGGGCGGTCGTCAACATCGCATCGGTCGCGGCCACCATCGCGTTCCCGGCCATCGCGGGCTACTCCGCCACCAAGTCCGCCGTGGATCGCGCCACGCGCGTGGCGGCCATGGAGTCCGGCAAGCTGGGCTACGGCGTGCGCGTGAACTGCATCTACCCCGGGCTGGTGCCCACCGACATGGGCATGAAGCTGGCCAACGACATCGTGGCCGCCGGGCTCGCCCCCAGCGTGGAAGCGGCCGTGGGCGACGTGGTCGGCCAGACGCCGCTCGGGCGCCTTGGCGAGGTCGGCGACATGGCCGACGTGGTGGTCTTCCTCTGCAGCGACGCGGCCCGGTTCATCACCGGCGCCGGTGTGGCGGTGGACGGCGGCATGGGCATGTGATCGCACGGCATCAAGGAGACAAGCACATGAGCAGCAAGAAGAAACCCGTCGTCGTCTACGGCGCCTCCGGCTACACCGGCCGCCTGGTCTGCGAGTACCTGCGCGAGTACAACATCCCCTTCGTTGCCGCTGGCCGCAGCGCGCAGAAGGTGGGAGAGGCCATGAAGTCCAACGTGCCCGGCATCGAGACTGCCAGCTACGAGGTGGTGGAGGTCGGGCATTCGGTGGCGGCACTCACCGAGCTCTTCACCGGTGCGTCGGTCGTGCTCAACACTGTCGGGCCGTTCGCCAGGTTCGGCCCCGAGGTGGTCGAGGCCTGCCTGGCCGCCGGCTGCCACTACACCGACACCACCGGCGAGCAGGACTGGCTCATCACGCTCGAACGGGAGTGGGGCCGCAAGTTCGCGGCTGCCAGCCTGCTGCTGTCGCCCGGACTGGCGCACATGTACACCACCGGCGAGATCGCGGCGCAGCTGTGCCTGGAGACACCGGGGCTCGACACGCTGGACATCGGCGTGTTCTGGGGCGGCAGCCCGACCATCGCATCCACCCAGACCATCCTGGTCAATGCCGCCACCTCGAAGGCCTACTACCTGGAGCAGAACGAGTACGTCGAATGGCAGCCCGACGCGGGCCTCTACCACCTGTCGATTCCCGGGCAGCACGAAGCGGCGCTGGCATTGCCCTGGGGCGGCACCTCGCACCCGGTGTGGTTCAAGCGCGACCCGCGCGTGGCCAACGTGAAGGTGCTCGGCGGCGTCTTCAACAAGGCGCTGATGCAGGGCGTGCCGCAGATCGTGGCTGCCGCGCTCAAGGCCACCGAGGGCATGAACGACGATGACCGCTATGCGGCGCTGGCGCAGACCGCGTCCGGTGTGATGAACACCATGCCGCCGCGCGAGAACCCGCGCATCAACAAGTCCGTCGATTCGGTGCATGCCTCCGGGCCCCTGGGCCGCGTGCACTGCGTGATCTACGGCAACTGCAACTACAAGCAGACCGGCCTGCTGCAGGCCTATGCGGCGGTCTCGCTGCTGCAGCAGGCGCCCAAGTGCGTCGGCTTCGCATCGGGCTGCCAGGCCTTCGGCCACCGCGAACTGCTGGGCGTGCTGAGAAGCTTCGGCCTCGTGATGGAGCCGGTGCTGACGGCGCACCGCTGACACCGGAGGCCGCCATGCGCTTGATCGACTACCTGGACAAGGGCGCATCGCTGGGGCCCGGCGCGCCCTGCCTGCGCATGGGGGCCGTGCAGCTCTCGTACGGCGACGTGCAGCGCTTCAGCTGCCGCGTCGCGCGCGGGCTGCAGCGCCGCGGCATCGCGCCGGGCAGCAAGGTGGCGGTGCTGTCGGGCAACGACCCGATCGCCTTCGGCTGCGTCTTCGGCCTGTCGCGCGCCGCGGCGGTGTGGTGCCCGGTGAATCCGCGCAACGAGGCCGCCGAGAACCGCCATGTGCTCGACGCCTTCGATTGCAGCTGCCTCATCTTCCACAGCAACTACGCACCGCTGGTCGAGCAGATGCGCGGCGACCTGCCGAAGCTGAAGACGCTCGTTTGCCTCGACCGCGAGGTGCCTTTCGCGCCTTCGCTGGCGCAATGGCTGGCCGGCGAGAGCGACGCGCCGATCGACGTGGCGCCCATCGACGACGTGGCCATGATCGCCGGCACCGGCGGCACCACCGGGCAGCCCAAGGGCGTGATGCTGTCGGGTCGAAACCTCGAGGCGATGTCGGCTCTGACGCTGATGGGCTATCCGTTCGAAGGCCGACCGTCCTACCTCGCGCTGGCGCCGCTCACGCACGCGGCCGGCGTGCTGTGCCTGCCGGTGATGGCGCTCGGCGGGCAGATCGTGATCATGCCCAAGCCCGACCTGGGCGAGTTCCTCGAACTCATCGAAGAACACCGCATCACGCACACCTTCCTGCCGCCTACGCTGATCTACATGCTGCTGCAGCATCCGCAACTGGCCGCCACCCGCCTCGATTCGCTGCAGTGCTTCTGGTACGGCGCGGCACCGATGTCGGTCGCGCGGCTCGAGGAAGCGTTGCAGAAGATCGGTCCCGTCATGGCACAGCTCTTTGGCCAGACCGAGGCACCGATGATGATCTCGATGATGTCGCCGCGCGAGCATTTCAACGCCGACGGCAGCGTGGCGGTGCATCGGCTGTCGTCGGCCGGGCGGCCGGGCGCGCTGGTGCAGGTGGGCGTGATGAACGCCGAGGGCGAACTGCTGCCCACCGGCGAGAGCGGCGAGATCGTGGTGCGCGGCTCGCTCGTGATGATGGGCTACTACAAGGACCCGCGCGCCACCGAGGAGGCCTCGCGCTTCGGCTGGCATCACACCGGCGACATCGGGCGGCTCGATGCCGACGGCTTCCTCTACATCGTGGACCGCGCCAAGGACATGATCATCTCGGGCGGCTTCAACGTCTATTCCGCCGAAGTGGAGCAGGCCCTGATGCAGCACCCCGACGTGCAGGACAGCGCGGTGGTCGGCCTGCCCGACGAGAAATGGGGCGAGCGCGTGGTGGCGGTGCTGCAGCTGCATGCCGGGCGCCAGGTCGACCTGGAGGACATCAAGAGCTTCGTGAAGGCCCGCATCGGCAGCGTCAAGGCGCCCAAGCAGGTCGAGGTCTGGCTCGACCTGCCGCGCTCCAAGGTCGGCAAGGTGCTGAAGAAGGAAGTGCGATCGACGCTGATGGCGGGGTAGCACCCGCCTTGCGGGTCAGGCGGACCGGTACAGATCCTGGTGCGCCTTGCGCAGCTCGAATTTCTGGATCTTGCCCGTCGAGGTCATCGGCAGCGCGGCCAGGAACACGATGTTCTTCGGCACCTCGAATCCGCCGAGGTGCTCCTTGCAGTGGGCGGTGAGCATGGCCTCGGTGACATCGGCCGGCGCGTCGGGACGCCGCGTGACGAAGGCGGTGATGGCCTCGCCCCAGTGCGCATGCGGAAGTCCGACCACCGCGGCGTTCATCACGGCGGGGTGGCGCAGCAGCACCTCTTCCACCTTGATCGACGGCACGTTCTCGCCGCCCGACTTCACCATGTCCTTCAGGCGGTCGAGAAAGATCAGCTGGCCGTCACCATCCATCCTGCCGAGGTCGCCGGAGTGGTGCCAGCCGAACCGCTGCGCCTGCGCGGTGGCTTCCGGGTCCTTGTAGTAGCCGAGCATCACGTTGGGTCCGCGAAACACGATCTCGCCGACCTCGTCCGGCCCGAGCAGGTCGCCTTCCTCGCCCATCACCGCGACCTCGTTCACCAGCGTCCCCACGCCCCAATAGGAGCCGAAGCGCCTGCGCTGCTCATGCGCCTCGAAGATGGTGGCGCCCGGGTACATCTCGGTCTGCCCGGACACCAGCGCGAAGCTGGGGCAGAACTCGTCGAGCAGCCGCATCAGCAGCGTGCGCGACATCGGCGCCATCGCGTAAACGCACAGCCGCAGGCTCGAGAGATCGCGCGAGGCGCGCTGCGGATGGGCGAGGAGGGCGCCGTACATCATCGGCAGGCCGACCATCACGCTGATCCGGTGGCGCTCGATGGCATCGAGCACCGCGCCGGGGTCGAAGCCGCGCAGGATCACCAGCGCGCCGCCCACCGCGAGCGCCGACATCAGCACGGTGTGCTGCCCGCAGTGGAAGAGCGGCAGCACACTGCTCCACACGTCGGCGCGCTCGGGGCTGCTGCCCCATTCGACCATGTTGCTCAGCAGCACCGAATGCACCGAGGCGTGCGAATGCATCACGCCCTTCTGGCGGCCGGTGGTGCCGCTGGTGTACATGATGAGCGCGAGCTGCGTGCTGTCGATGGGCACGTCGGGCAAGGTGGCCAGGCCGTGCGAGCTGGCCGCCGCCACGGTGGGAGCGTTGTCGGGCGGCGTGTCGCCGTCGAGCACGCACAGGATCGGCGCGATGCCCTGGCCTTCGACCAGGGCGCGCAGTTCGGGCCGCGCATGCAGCGCGGTGTCGATCACCAGGTGACGGACCTCGGCATGCGCGAGGATGTAGCCGACGGCATCGACCGCCAGCGCGGTGTTGATCGGCACCCACACCAGCCCCGCCTTCTGGATGCCCAACAGCGCGACCACCATCTGGATGGAGTTGTTGCACAGCATGCCCACGCGCGCGCCGCTCTCGAGGCCGAGCCCCAGCAGGTGGTGGGCGAAGCGGTTCGACGCCGCGTCGAGCTCGCGGTAGGACATGCGGTGCCCGCCTTCGACGAGCGCGAGGCGGTCGCCGAAGCGGCGCGCACTGCGGTGGATCACATCGCCGAGCGCGATGCGGGCGATGCGCGAAGCCTGGGAACCAGGCGGTGTGCGTGGCGGAAAGACTGGATCGGACTGCGACGGCGCGAGGCCGTGGGCTGCTGCTGGCATGCGGTGTCTCCGTGCTTCGTTGGTGGGGCGCAGCCTAAGGCTGGCGCCACCCACGGTCTTGCGAAGACTGGCTACACGCCGGGCGCGATGGCCCCGCATGGCTGGCAGTGCCCGGCAGACGGCCGGGCTCCGGCGTCGGCTAGAAGCGTGCCTTGAGGAAAGCCGAAGGGCCTTGCAGGCGCACCTTCAGGCGTGCATCGCCGAAGTCCGCCGAGCGCGTCAGGTCGATGTTCGTCACGCCGTACGCGAGCACGAGGCCCACGTTCTTGACGGGGAACCACTCGACGCCGGCGGAGGCGTTGTAGATGTTGCCGTGGAAGCGGCCGCTGCTCTTCCACACGCCCGAGGCGTCGGCGAACAGGCGCAGGTCGGGCGAAATGGCATGACGAACGCCGATTTCGAGCAGCGGCGCCACCGCGTTGTCGCTGGAGCTGTCGCTGAGCGTGCCGACCTGGCCATTGACTGCCGCAAGGGCCGTCACGCCGAGGGTGGCGCGGTAGTAGGCCGCACCGGCGCCCAGGCCGAGCACCGTGTTGCCCGAGCCGATCCACCACTTGTAGGACAGCTTGGCGAAGTCGAGCTTGGTGTTGACGGTGGCGTTGCCGAAGGTGTTGAGCGTGCCGAAGTTGCCCAGCGACGTGCTGTTCGCGACGCCGCCCGAGTAGTCGCGCTTGTACTGGTAGTAGTCGAACGAGATGCCCTGGCTGTCGCCGAGCAGCACGTCGGCCGTGACGCGCGGCATGGTCACGCGGCCCGGCTTGATGTCGCCCGACTGCAGTGCGCCGTAGGGCGTGCTCACCGAGGCATTGAACTTGGGGTCGGCGTTGAACGCCCCGACGGAGAAACTGAAGCGGTCGAGCGCGGGCGACGGATCGGCGAGAGCAGGCGTCGCGGCGAGCAGGAGTCCGGTGCCGAACAGGGCGCCGACGGCGCCGAGACGTGCGGTCCAGTCGAGGGGGCGGGTGCGTGTCTGCATGCAGGATGTCCTTGGGTGTTGGGCTGGGGGTAAAGAAGAGTGGCTGCAACGATAGAGGCACCCCGCCGCCCGCCGGATGCGCGGATTGCCGTTGTACGTGTAGGACTCGGTCGACGGACGAATGCGACATCGGGTGGCAGGCGGCGGCGCTACAGTGCCGCATGCGCAGACACCTCTCCACCACCACCGGCCCACAGCGGCTTTTCTACGGCGCCATCGCCGGCCTTGCGACCGCCGCGGCGCTGATGCCGGTGCCGATGAGCGGCATGGCACGCGGCCTCGCCGGATGGTGCGCGGGCGTGCTGGTGTACCAGGTGCTCACCTGGTGGCTGGCCGAGACTTTCGATGCCGCGCAGACGCGCGCGCGGGCGCAGTCGCTCGACCAGCCCAATGCGGTGATCCTGGTGTCGATGCTGGTGGTGGTGGGCGTCAGCGTGGTGGCCATCGCCATGCTGCTGCAGCAGGTCCGCCAGCTCAGCGGCTGGGAGCGCGCCGCGCACGTGGTGCTCGGGCTGGTGGCGCTCGCAGGTTCGTGGCTGATGATGCATTCGATCTACGCGTTCCATTACGCGCACCGCTACTACATCGACCAGCGCGACGGCACGCCCGACGGCGGCCTCGACTTCCCGGGCAAGAACGACGCGCCCGACTACTTCGACTTCATCTACTACTCGTACGTGATCGGCATGACCTCGCAGGTCTCCGACGTGCAGGCAACCTCGAAGGACATGCGGCGCCTCACGCTGCTGCACAGCGTGCTGGCCTTCGCCTTCAACATGCTGGTACTGGCGCTCTCGGTGAACGTGGTGGCAGGTGCCATCTAGGACACACCCTGGGCGCCGCTGCAGGCAGCTTCGGCAGGATCAGGCCGTCGGCCTGCGCGGCAGGCCGAGCTTGACGATGCCGGTCGACAGCGCCACGCCGCACACGATGACGGCAGCGCAGATCAGCATCCACTGCGTGATGCCCTCGCCGAGGAACACGGCACCGTAGAACAGCGCGAACACCGGCACCAGGAAGGTCACGGTGAGCGCGCGTGCCGGGCCGGCGCGTTCGATCAGGCGGAAGAACAGGATGTAGGCCACGCCCGTGCAGGCGATGCCCAGCGCCACCAATGCGAGCCAGGCGCGCGGGCTCGGCATCTGCGCCGGCCAGAGCCAGATGGCAGGAACCGCGAGGAACAGCGTGGCGCCGATCTGGCTGCCGGTGGCCGTGGTCAGCGCGGGCACGCCGCCGAGGTGCGCGCGCGTGGCGCTGGCCGAGATGCCGTAGCACAGGCAGGCGCCCAGGCAGGCCAGCACGGCCCACAGTGCTGCATTGCCGCTGGCGCCCGCATGCAGGCCGGCGCTGCGGCTGGCCAGCATGGCCACGCCGGCAAAGCCGATCACCAGGCCCACGATGCGCGAGCCCGCCGGCCGTTCGCGGAACCAGGCCCATGCGACCAGCGCGCCGAACATGGGCACGGTGGCGTTGAGCACGGCGGCCAGGCCGGTGTTGATGGTGAGCAGCGCGAAGCAGAACAATGCGAACGGCATGCCCGAATTGAAGACGCCCACCGCGAAGCTGGCTTTCCAGTGCTTTGCGAGCGACGGCCCCTGGCCGCGCAGCAGCGCGATGGGCAGCAGGAACAGCGCGGCGATGCCCACCCGCACCGCAGCCGTGGGCAGCGCGCCGAACTCGGCGGCGCCGATGCGCATGAACAAAAAGGACGAGCCCCACAGTGCACCCAGCAGCACCAGGTCGACCAGCCATGCGGGCGAGGCGGCGCGGACGACGGGGGCCGCCGGTCCGGCGGGCTGGGCTGCGATGCTGCCGTTGTTGTTGTTCGTTGTGGTCATGCGTCTGTGGTTCTACTTCTTTGCGTGAGGGTTCAGAGCGACTTCTCGAGTTCGAGCAGGGCGGTCTTGCGTTCGAGCCCGCCAGCGTAACCGGTCAGCGAGCCATCGGCACCGAGCACGCGGTGGCACGGCACGATCACGCTGATCGGATTGCGTCCGACTGCCGCGCCGACCGCGCGCACCGCCGCCGGGTTGCCCACGTTCGCGCTCAGCGCACCGTAGCTGGTGGTGGCGCCGGCCGGGATGGCCAGAAGCTGCTGCCACACGCTCTGCTGGAACGCGGTGCCGTGCGACAGGTCGAGCTTCATGTCGAAGCGGTCGCGCCTGCCGGCGAAGTAGTCGTGCAGCTGGGCCGCCGCCTCCACGAGCGCGGGATGGTCGTCCTTCGCGATCCAGCCCGCGGTGTCGGGCCAGTGGCGCTGCTGGTCGAACCAGACGCCGGCCAGGCCCTGGTCGGTCGCGGCCATGGTGATGCCGCCGAGCGGCGTGTCGATGTGCGACGTGTAGATGACTTTGCTCTTGAACTTCATGACATTTCAGGCGGCGAGGCCTGCCGTGGTGATCAGGGGAGATGGGGTGGCGTCGCCGCCCTTGGCCGGCATGGGCGTGGTGGGCGCGGTGGGCGCGTGCCATGCACGCAGCACCGCATAGCTGCGCCATGGTCGCCAGGCCTGGGAGGCTTCGCTCGCCGCGCGCGCGGTGGTCACGCCCAGCGCCTTCTGCAGCGCGACGTCGCCGGCCGGAAAGGCGTCGGGCCACCGCAGGGCGCGCATCGCGATGTACTGCGCGGTCCAGGCGCCGATGCCGGGCAGCTCCTGCAGCGCGGCGATGGTGGAAGGCACGTCGGCGCCCGCGTGCAGCGCCAGCCTGCCGTCCGCGACCTCGCGGGCAATCGCATGCAGCGCGGTCTGCCGCTGCCGCACGATGCCGAGCTGCCCCAGCGCGTCGCCGCTGGCGGCGGCAATGGCCGCGGGCGTGGGAAAGAGCCTGTCGAGCCCGTCGATGGGCGTGGCGAGCGGCTCGCCGAAGGCCTCGACCAGCCGCGAGCCCAGCGTTCGCGCCGCCGCGACCGTGATCTGCTGGCCCAGCACCGCGCGAACCGCGAGCTCGAAGCCGTCGACCGCGCCAGGTACGCGCAGGCCGTCGCCGTGCGGAAAGGCCGCATGCAGCGCGGCATTGATGGCCATCGGCTCGGCGTCGAGGTCGAACAGCGCACGCACGCGGCTGATGACGATCGGCAGCACCGGGGCCAGCGAGTCGCTGACCGACAGCAGCACCTGTTCGCGGTCGAGGTCGAAGCCCAGCTGCAGCCAGCCCGCATGCGCCTGTCCGCCTTGCTGGACGCGCAGGGTGCGCGCCAGCTTCGCATAGGTGGGCGTGCTGCCCTTTGCCGGCGCCTTGCCGTCGGCTGTCGACATAGCCTCGATGCCGCGCAATGCGCGGCGCGCGAAGAAGCCGAGCATGGCGCTGGCGTCGTAGGGTGGGCGGAAGCCCAGCCGCACCTGGATCGCGTGGCCGCGGCTGTCCGCTTCGCCTTCGGCCGCGGCACCGCCGGCGCGGCGCATGGCGCTGGGGTTGAGGCCGTAGTGCGCGAGGAAGGCGGCATTGAAGCGGCGCACGCTCGCGAAACCGCTGGCCAGCGCCACCTGCGTCATCGGCAAGCGGGTGTCGGCGATGAGCTGCTTGGCAGCCAGCAGCCGGCGCGTCTGCAGGTACTGCAGCGGCGAGACGCCGAACTGCACCTCGAAGATGCGCCGCAGGTGGCGGTCGCTCACGCCGAGGCGCGCGGCGATCTGCGCGGCGCCGGGGCCGTCTTCCGACCAGGCGTCGGGCTCGTCGATCAGCCGCGCGGCCTGCAGCGCCAGGATGCGCGAGGCGTCCTCGGTCGACCAGCTGGCTGCGCGTGGCGCCAGTTCGGGCCGGCAGCGCAGGCAGGGGCGAAAGCCCGCGGCCTCGGCCTGCGCCGCATGGCGGAAGAACCGGCAGTTCTCGCGCCGCGGCAGCTTCACGCGGCACACCGGCCGGCAATAGATGCCGGTGGAGGTCACGGCGGTGAAGAACGAGCCGTCGAAGCGCGCGTCGTGCGTCTTCATCGCCAGGTAGCAGGCGTCGCTCTCGAGTGCTTCGGTGGGGCTGTGGCTGGTAGGCATGGAAGAAATGATAAGGTTTCGAGTCGTTTCAACTGGCCGTTTTCGGACATGTGGGTCACCGGTGCCTTGCCTACAATGCCTCGTTCCAAAAACCAACAGGGAAACGCCTTTCCATGCAGCTCAGCGCGTCGATCTTCAAGGCCTATGACATCCGTGGCATCGTGCCTTCCACACTCGATGCCGATGTGGCGGAGGCACTCGGCCGCGCCTTCGGCAGCGCCGCGCGCGCAGCCG
This sequence comes from Variovorax paradoxus, assembly GCF_902712855.1. Classification (NCBI taxonomy): domain Bacteria; kingdom Pseudomonadati; phylum Pseudomonadota; class Betaproteobacteria; order Burkholderiales; family Comamonadaceae; genus Variovorax; species Variovorax paradoxus. Next base: position 4,575,264 of record NZ_LR743507.1, on the reverse strand, counting down.
GCGAGAAGTCGGTGGCCGTGGGCCGCGACGGCCGCCTGTCGGGCCCCGTGCTTGCAGAGGCGCTGATCAGGGGCCTGGTGGCCACCGGCGTCGATGTCATCGACGTGGGCGCGGTCACCACGCCGATGCTCTACTTCGCGGCGCACACGCTCTGCACCAGCGGCATCCAGGTCACTGGCAGCCACAACCCCAAGGACTACAACGGCTTCAAGATGGTGCTGGCCGGCCGCGCGATCTACGGCGACGAGATCCAGGGCCTGCGACGCACCATCGAATCCGGCAGCGCGCAGCTGGCCCCGGGCGGCAGCGTGCGCAACGTGGATGTGACCGAGGCCTATGTGCAGCGCATCGCCGGCGACATCAAACTGGCCCGTCCGCTGAAGATCGTGGTCGATTCGGGCAACGGCATCGCTGGCGCGTCGGCGCCGGCCATCTTCCGCGCCATCGGCTGCGAAGTGACCGAGCTGTACAGCGAGGTCGACGGCAACTTCCCGAACCACCATCCCGATCCCAGCAAGCCGGAGAACCTCAAGGACCTGATGGCGGCGCTTGCCAGCGGCGACGCCGAACTGGGTCTTGCCTTCGACGGCGACGGCGACCGCCTGGGCATCGTCACCAAGGACGGCCAGAACATCTTCCCGGACCGCCAGATGCAGCTCTTCGCGCAGGACGTGCTGTCGCGCGTGCCGGGCGGCACCATCGTGTACGACGTGAAGTGCTCGCAACGCCTCGCACCGGCCATCGAAGCCGCGGGCGGCGTGCCGATGATCTTCAAGACCGGCCATTCGCTGATCAAGGCGAAGATGAAGGAAATCGATTCGCCGCTGGGCGGCGAGATGAGTGGCCACATCTTCTTCAAGGAGCGCTGGTTCGGCTTCGACGACGGCACCTATGCGGGCTGCCGCCTGCTCGAGATCCTGAGCAAGAGCCCGAACGCGAGCGATGTACTCAACGCGCTGCCCACCAGCTTCTCGACGCCGGAACTCAATGTGGCCTGTGCCGAGGGCGAGCCGCACGCGGTGGTCGACACGCTCGTGAGGGGCGCCAGCTTCGCGGCACCCGCCAAGGTCTCGACCATCGACGGCCTGCGCGTGGACTGGCCCGACGGTTTCGGCCTGATCCGCGCATCGAACACCACGCCGGTGCTGGTGCTGCGCTTCGAAGGCCAGACCGATGCAGCGCTGAAGCGCATCGAGGCCGAGATGCTGGCCTTGCTGCGAACCGTCAAGCCCGATGCGAAGCTGGCCGAAGCCGCGCACTAGGATGACCCCCAGTCTTCGCGCACTTCGTGTCGCTGCGCCAACCCCCTTCCATGGGGCGATGCCTGTGGCCCGGCGAAGCCGGTTCCACGGCATCTCTGGCATGACGGGTCACGCAGGTCTGATGCGTTCTGAATTCCATCGCCGCGCGGGGGAGCGCTAGACGTGCGTTCCTTGCTGCTTCGCCTCTATGGCGTCTTCACCACCGCCGTGCAACCGCTGGTGCGCCGCAAGCTGCGGCGCCGCGCGGAGGCCGAGCCCGGCTACGGCGTGGCCGTGGAAGAACGCTTCGGTCGCTATGACGCGAGCATCACCGGGCAGGCCCAATGCTGGGTGCATGCCGTGTCGCTCGGCGAGACGCGCGCCGCCGCCATCCTGATCGCCGAGCTTCGCCGACAGTACCCCGGCGTGCCGATCCTGCTGACGCATGGCACGGCCACCGGTCGCGAGGAGGGCGCCAAGCTGCTCGAGCCCGGCGACACGCAGGTGTGGCAGCCCTGGGACACGCCGGGCGCCGTGGCGCGCTTTCTCGACAAGTTCGAACCGCGCATCGGCGTGCTGATGGAAACCGAGGTCTGGCCCGTCATGGCCGCCGCCTGCGCCGAGCGACGCATTCCGCTGGTGCTGGCCAATGCGCGGCTCAACGAGAAATCGCTTGCAGCCGCGGAGCGGCTGTCCTGGCTCGCGCGCCCGGCGTATTCCGCGCTGACCGCCGTGTGGGCGCAGACCGAGGCCGACGCGCACCGGCTGGTGTCGCTGGGCGCCAAGGTCGCCGGCGTGTACGGCAACCTGAAGTTCGACGCCACGCCCGACGCACGCCAGCTCACTGCGGCCACGTCGCTGCGCGAGCGCCTGCCCAAGCCGATGGTGGTGCTCGCCAGCTCGCGCGACGGCGAGGAGCGGATGCTGCTCGAGGTGCTCAAGCGCTTCGGCGCGACCTCGCCGGTGCCGCCGGAGCAGGGTGCGATCCGCTCGATTGCCAAGCGGGTGCACGACGTGCAATGGATGATCGTTCCGCGCCATCCGCAGCGCTTCGACGAAGTGGCTGCGCTGATCGAGGCCGAAGGCTTCGCCGTGGCGCGACGCAGCGCCGCGGGCCAGCCGGCCGAGGCCGAGATCTGGCTGGGCGACTCGCTGGGCGAAATGGCGCTGTACTACGGCCTGGCCGACGTGGCGCTGCTCGGCGGCAGCTTCGAGCCGCTGGGCGGACAGAACCTCATCGAGCCTGCAGCCTGCGGTTGCCCGGTGGTGATGGGGCCGTCGACTTTCAATTTCGCCGAGGCCGCGCAGCTTTCGCTGGCGGCGGGGGCGTCGTTGCGTGTCGAGGGCATGGAGCAGGCTGTCACGGCCGCGCTGAAGCTGGTCGAGAACCCCGAGCGCCGCGCGGCCATGGCGCAGGCTGCCCAGGCCTTCTCGTCGTCGAACCGCGGCGCGGCCGAGCGCACGGCGGCTGCGGTGCTGGCGATCGCGCAGGACGCGGAGCCGATGGCAACCGCGAACGCCCCGCTGGACAGCGAACCGCCGCGCGCGGAACCCACGCTCGACTGAGTCCTGTAGTCGCTCCTTCCTCCTCTGGGGGAAGATTGGGATGGGGGCAAGCGCCCCACGAGCGCTGCAAAGGGTTCAAGCCGTCATGTCCCCACCCCGACCCTCCCCCAGCGGGGGAGGGAGAAAACACCTCAGCGCACCGGCGGATTCAGGATGACCGGCGGCACAGGTGCCGTCGGCATCGTCGGCGCCGGCGGATTGAACGGCTGCACCGGCACCGGCGGAATCACCGGAATGCTCGGCGGCGCGACCGGCACCGCCGGTGCCGGATTGCCGCGGTCCGGCGCAGTGGCCGGCGGCACGGCGGGCACGCTGCCATTGCTTGCCAGCGTCGCGTTGATGGCGTTCATGTCGTCGGTCGTCAGCGTGCCGTTGGCCTGGCGCAGCTTCAGGTTGCCCAGCAGCACGTTGTAGCGCGCCTGCGCGAGGTCGCGCTTGGTCTGGAACAGCTGGCTCTGCGAGTTCAGCACGTCGATGTTGATGCGCACGCCCACTTGGTAGCCCAGGCGGTTGGCGTCCAGCGCGCTCTGGCTCGAAGCCTCGGCCGCTTCCAGCGCCTTGACCTGGCCCGCGCCCGACACCAGCCCGAGGTAGGCCGCGCGCGTGGCCTGCGCGACGTTGCGGCGCGTGCCTTCGAGCACGCTGCGCGACTGGTCTTCGAGCGCCAGCGTTTCCTTGATTCGGTTCTCGGTGGCGAAGCCGGCGAACAGCGGCATGTTGAAGACGACGCCGACCGTGGTCGCGTTGACCCGCGTGCCCACCGTGCTGGTGGTGGTGCCGGTCGGGTTGCGCGTGACGTTGTAGCCCAGGTTGGCGTCGAGCGTGGGCTTGTGGCCGGCCTTGGCCTTCTCCACTTCGAGCCCGGCCACGTCGACGCCCAGGCGTGCCTGCTGGATGGCGGGGTGCACGGTGTCGGCCTGGGCCACCCAGGCATTGATGTCGGCGGGCAACGCCGTGGGCAGCACCACCGGCACCGCCAGCGGCACCGGCACGCTGCCGGGGCGTCCGACCAGCTGGTCGAGCACCACCTTCTTGACCTGCAGGTCGTTCTCGGCGGCGATCTCCTGCGCGATCACGAGGTCGTAGCGCGCCTGCGCCTCGCGCGAGTCGGTGATGGTCGACGTGCCGACCTCGAAGTTGCGCTTGGCCGAGGCCAGCTGCTCGGCCACGGCGACCTTCTGCGCGCGCACCAGCGCCAGGCTGTCCTGGCTGGCGAGCACGTCGAAGTACGCCTGGCTCACGCGCACGATCAGATCCTGCTCGGCCACGGTGAACACTGCCTGCGCGATCTCTGCCTGGCGCTTGCCTTGCTCGTACGTGGCCCAGTTGGCGGGACGGTACAGCGGCTGCGTGGCGTTGATGCCGACGTTCTGCGTGTTGAAGTCGCGCGGCGTGGTGGTGCCGCGGCCGGCACCCGTGAGGGTGTCGATGTCGATGTCGCTGCGCGTCACGCCCGCCGTGAGGCCGACGGCCGGCAGGATGCCCGCCTTGGCCTGCGCGGCGCGTGCCACGCTGGCGTCGTACTGGGCCCGTGCGCCCTGGTAGGTGGCGTCGAAGCCACGCGCGGAGTCGTAGAGTTCGTTCAGTGTCTGGCCCTGGGCCGGCAGTGCGAGCAGTGCTGCGAAGAGGCTTGCGAGCGCTGCGGAAAGAGGCGAAAGCCGGGGCCTGGGAGGCATTGAACGTCCTTGAGGAAAGAGAAAGTCTTTGGCGCCGTGCTACGCGCCGGTCACACCGCGCGAACCTGCCAGGCAAGTCGGTGCCCCTTCCAGGAACGCCACGGAACCGGCTTTGCCGGGTCGTCGGCACTGCCCCCTGCAAAGGGGAGGGAGAAGCGACACGAAGTGCGCAAAGCCTGGTGGTGTCATCAGTACCTGGGGACCGAAGGGTCGTGCGACGACCAGGCGTCGATGCCGCCGGCCACATTGGCCAGCTCCGCAAAGCCGTTCTGGTTCAGGAAGGCCGCCACGCGCTGGCTGCGTGCGCCGTGGTGGCACAGGCATGCGATGCGGTGGCCGTCATTGAGCTCGGCCAGCCGCCCGGGGATCTCGTTCATCGGAATCGCCACCAGGGTGAAGCCCTGTGGCACGACGCTCGCCGTCTGCAGCTCCCAGGGTTCGCGCACATCGAGCAGCACGGGGGGCGCGTCGGCGTTCTGTGCGAACCAGGCAGCGAGGTCGGCGGGGCGGACTTGGTCGATCATTCGGTGGACCGCCGCTCAGAAGGAGAAGCGCGAGGGCTCGGGGAAGTTCAGCAGGCGCGGCGCCACGATGTCCCAGGGCTGGATGGTGTCCCACTTGCTTTCGCTGGTGCGGGTGACGAAGTGGGCGCGCATCATCGGCTCTTCGCCCACGATGGCAGAGAGGCGGCCGCCGACCTTGAGCGAACCCAGCAGGTTCTGCGGAATGCGTGCGACCGAGCCGCTGAGCACGATCACGTCGAAGCTCGGGCCGCTGGCCAGCGGCACGGAGCCGTCGGCATGGCGAACTTCGACGTTGGTCACGCCGTTCTGGCGCAGCGTCTCGGCGGCACGGGCGGCCAGCACGGGGTTGATCTCGAGCGACAGCACCTGGGCGGCGCGGGCGCCGAGCAGGGCGGCCATGAAGCCGGAGCCGGTGCCGATCTCGAGCACCGATTCGTGCTTCTGGATGTGCAGGTCCTGCAGCGTGCGGGCCTCGACCTTGGGCGACAGCATGAATTCGCCGGGCACCGAGCCGTCGAGAAGCGGCAGTTCCATGTCGAAGAACGACAGGGTGCGGTGCGCATCGGGCACATAGTCCTCGCGGTGGATCTGGGCCAGCAGTTCGAGGATGTCCGTTTCCAGCACATCCCAGGGGCGGATCTGCTGTTCGATCATGTTGAAGCGCAAGCGCTCGAGGGTGGGGGTGGGATTCATGGCGTGGTTTTCCTAGTGGGCTCAGGACAAACCTTCAATTTTAGGTGGCACCGGTGACACGGGTGCCGCACTCGGCCTTCCGGGGCGCGCCGCCAGCCCGTTGATCACCACGTCGGCCTGGGTCGCGAGGTACTTTTCGGGGTCGAGCGTGGCGGCGCCGTCGACACAGACCATGGCCGAATGCTTCCAGAGCATGAGGAAGACCATGGGCGCCACCACCGCGTAGATGGCGTGGTCGACGTCCATCGGCGCGAACTCGCCGCTGTCGATGCCGCGCTGGAAGATGCGCCGCAGGAGGTCATGGCCGGGGCGCACCACCTCGCGGCGGTAGAACTCGGCCAGCTCGGGAAAGTTGGCGCCTTCGCTCATCATCAGCTTGGTGAGGCCGGAGGCCTGGGTCATGCCGACCCGTTCCCACCATACGTTCATGCAGTAGCGCAGCATCTCGGACGTGGTGCCCTCGAAGGCCTCGAACTCGGCATTCCACTCGGTGAAGCGGCCGCCGAGGCTCTCCATGACCACGGCCTTGAAGAGCTCTTCCTTGCTCGGGAAGTAGAGAAACAGGGTGCCCTTGGACACGCCGGCGCGCACGGCGACTTCTTCCGAGCGAGTGGCGGCGAAGCCTTTTTCGACGAACAGGTCGAGCGCGGCGGCCAGCAGTTCGCCGGGGCGCGCCTCTTTCCGGCGTTCGCGCTTGGAGCGGACCGGGCAGATCTTGTCGACGAGGGAGCGGGGCGTTGGCATGGGTGTTAATGACTCGCGGGTTAGTAATGTAGTGACCGGCATTCGCCTCGTCAAGCCGCGACAATATCGGGCTTGCCTTTTTCCGGCCCGCCCCGTCGGGCATGGCCTTTTCCCAGTCGATTCCCTGTTTCCGCGTTCCCTGAGCCCCGTGCACCTTTCCCTGCGTCAACCCCGAACCCGTTCGACCCGCGCGCTCGTCATCGCGCTGATGGTCGCGGTGTGGTTCGCCGGCACGCTGGGGCTGATGCACCGTTCGCTGCACGTGCCCGGCCTGCCGGCCGCGGCGGAACATTCGTTGCAGGCGCCCCACAAGCATGCGGGCAATCAGCTCGCGAGCCTGTTCGGCGAGCACAGCGATGCCGAATGCCGGCTGTACGACCAGCTGGCGCACGGCGCCAGCGCGCCCGGCGTGCCGCTGGTGGTGCTGCCGATGCTGCTGCCGGCAGCCACCTTTGCATTTCTCGAGGGCGAAGCCGTCGCCCGATGGGTCGCGCTGTTCGACGCGCGCGGCCCGCCTTCCATTCGCTGAATCCCCCCGAGTGCCGGTTGCTGCACCCGCCTTGCGCGGGGGCGGCCGGTCGTCCCCTGATTCAACGAATGTCCTTTCATGACCCCCAATTTCCGTCGCAACGCCGTGGGCGCTGCCGTTCTTTCGTTCGCTTCCCTTGCGACCCTGGCCCAGGCACAGGACGCAGCCCAGGCCCAACCTGCCGACGCTTCGAGCCTGCGCGAAGTCACCGTCACCGGCAACCCGCTCGGCGCCTCCGATCTCATCGCGCCCACCACCTCGCTGTCGGGCGACAAGCTGTTGCTGCGTTCGCAGTCCACCCTCGGCGAGACCCTCGACAACCTGCCCGGCGTGAGCAGCAGCTACTTCGGTCCCAATGCGAGCCGCCCGATCATTCGCGGCCAGGACGGCGACCGCATCCGCATCCTGCAGAACGGCGGCGGCGCACCCGACGCCTCGGCGCTGAGCTACGACCATGCGGTGCCGGTCGATGCGCTGGTCACCGAGCGCGTCGAGGTGCTGCGCGGCCCTTCGGCGCTGCAGTACGGCGGCAGCGCTGTGGGCGGCGTGGTCAACGTGATCGACAACCGCATTCCCAGTGAACCGATCAACGGCTTCGGCGGCCGTGCCGACCTGGGTTACGCCACCGGCAACAAGGAAAAGAACGGCGGCGTGGTGCTGGAGGGCGGCAACGACCGCGTCGCGGTGCACGTCGACGCCTTCAACCGCGACTCGAAGGACGTCTCGGTGCCGATCACGCTCGAATGCAGCAAGCCCGGCTCGCCCTGGGCGGCACGCAAGATCTGCAACTCGGCCAACGAGGCGCACGGCGGCGCCATCGGCGGAACAGTGTTCTTCGACCAGGGCTACCTCGGCGCCTCGGTCAGCACCTACCGCAGCAACTACGGCACCGTGGCCGAGGACGACGTGACCATCGGCATGAAATCCGACCGCTACGCGCTGGAAGGCGAATGGCGTCCGGGCGGCTTCATCAGCAGCATCCACGCCAAGCTGAGCCACACCGACTACCGCCACACCGAGTTCGAGGGCGGCGAGGCCGGCACCACGTTCTCGAACATGAGCAACGACCTGCGCATCGAGGCGCGCCACCAGAAGATCGGCAACTTCGAAGGCCTGGTCGGCTTCAGCAGCGAGACCAACCGCTTCGCCGCCGATGGCGAGGAGGCCTTCGCGCCGCACAGCCGCACGCGCTCCACCGCGCTGTTCCTGCACGAAGAACTCAGCACCTCGTGGGGCCGCCTGAGCTTCGGCGCACGCACCGAGCGCGTGCGCATCCGCTCGCTGGGCTATCCGGACGATCCGAGCGTGACGCGCTTCGCGGTCGGCGAACGCACCTTCAACCCGCACAGCGCGGCGCTCGGTGCGCTGGTCAATCTCGCGCCGCAGTGGCAGCTGACCTCGAACCTCGCCTACACCGAACGCGCACCGAAGGACTACGAACTGCTGGCCAACGGCCCGCACGTGGCCACCGCCGCGTGGGAAGTGGGCGACCCGAACCTGAAGAAGGAGAAGTCGACCGGCCTCGACCTGGGCGCACAGTGGAAGTCGGGCCCGAACACGGCCCGCGTCAATGCGTACGTGACGCGATTCCAGAACTACATCGGCCTCACCGCGTCGGGTCGCAACCTCGACGAAGAGGGCAATGTGGCGGAGCCCGGTGCCACCGACACGCTGGCCGAGTACGTCTACGGCGGCGTGCGCGCGCGCTTCACCGGCATCGAGGCCAACGGCAACCTGCGCCTGCTGGGCGCCGACGGCTTCGGCCGGCTGCCGAACGCCGACACGCTCGACCTCGAGTGGCGCGGCGACATCGTGCGTGCGAAGAACCTCGACACCGGCGAGCCGCTGCCGCGCATCGCACCGCTGCGCCTGGGCGCGACGCTGGTGTACGGCAGCGGCCCATGGAGCGCGCGCGTCGGCTTCGACTACAACGCGGCGCAGCACCGCATTCCGAGCGTGGGCGCACGCGAGACCGATGCGTACACCCTGTGGAACGCCGCCATCAGCTACCGCATGAAGGTGCAGCGTGCCAACCTCACCTGGTACGCGCGTGTGGACAACATCGGCAACAAGCTGGCCTACAGCCCGACGTCGATCCTGACCACGACGGTGTACCCGAACGCGCCGCTGCCGGGGCGCACGTTGAAGGTCGGGCTGCGCGTCACGTTCTGAGCGTTGTCCTTCTCCCTCCCCCGCTGGGGGAGGGCAGGGGTGGGGGCTCGGTGCCTTCGACGAGGCAGCGGCTTTCGTGCAAGCCACGCTTGCCCCCATCCCCAGCCTTCCCCCAGAGGCGGAAGGCGCAAAAAGCGAAACACCCTCGGCTATCCTCGCCGCGTGAATTCCTTCGTCATCTCCTCGCTTCTTCCCGTCGTCCTCCTCATCGCCGCGGGCTATCTCGCCGGACGGCGCCGCTGGATCGGCGGCAACGCGGTGAAGGACCTGTCGAACCTCATCTTCCTGCTGCTGGCGCCCGCACTGCTGTTCCGTGCCATGAGCACGGTGCACGTCGAGGAGCTCAGCCTCAAGCCTGTCGCGGCCTACTTCATCGCCTCGGGCCTGCTGTTCGCCGGCACGATGGCGCTGCGCGGCTTCAATCGCACGGCGGCCGTGATCGCGCTGGCCAACACCTACAGCAACACGGTGATGATCGGCATCGTGCTGGTCGACCTGGCCTACGGCGATGCCGGCATGGTGGTGCTGCTCACGCTGATCTCGCTGCACTCGCTGGTGCTGCTGACCAGCGCCACCGTGGTGCTCGAACTGGCCGTGGCGCGGGAGCACGCGGTGGTCTCCGGCGCGGAGAAACGCTCGATGGGCCGCACCGTGTTGCGCGCGCTGCGAAACGCCATCATCCATCCGGTGCCGCTGCCGATCATGGCGGGCCTGCTGTTCGCGCAGACGGGCTGGACGATGCCCGAGGTCGTCGACAAGCCGATCCAGCTGCTGGGCCAGGCTTTCGGTCCGGTGGCGCTGGTGATGGTGGGCATCACGCTGGCGCTCACGCCCATCGGACGGCATTGGCGCGGCGCGCTGGTGCAGGCGCTCGTGAAGAACCTGCTGCATCCGCTGCTGGTGGCGGTCATCGGCTGGCTGCTGGGCGTGCGCGGTATTCCACTCACGGTGATGGTGGTGGCTGCGGCCCTGCCGATCGGCGCCAACGTGTTCCTGTTCTCGCAGCGCTACCGCACGGCCGAGGACCTGGTGACGGCCAGCGTCGCGGTATCGACGGTGCTGGCCCTGGGCACGCTCACGCTGGTGATGGTGTGCGTGCGCTGGCTGCCCTGATCGATACGGCTTTCAGGGCGCGAGCCGTTCGCGCACCCAGTCCGCGCCTTCGAGCCGGTAGCGCAGCCGGTCGTGCAGGCGGCTCTTGCGGCCCTGCCAGAACTCCCAGCGGTCGGGCACCAGCCGGTAGCCGCCCCAGTGCGGCGGCCTCGGCGGCGACAGCAGGTGCTTCGCGGCAAACACGGCGGCGTTCTTCACGAGCACGTCGCGCCCGCTGATCACTTCGCTCTGCGGGCTGGCCCAGGCGCCGATGCGCGAATCGAGCGGGCGGCTCGCAAAGTAGGCGTCGCTCTCGTCGGCGCCGGCCTTCTCGACGCGGCCCTCGATGCGCACCACGCGCTCCAGCTCGACCCAGTGGAATTGCAGCGACGCATACGGGTTGCCCGAGAGTTCGCGGCCCTTGCGGCTTTCGTAGTTGGTGTACCAGACGATGCCGCGAGCGTCGTAGCCCTTGATGAGCACGATGCGGCTGGACGGCCGCAGGTCGCTGCCCACGGTGCACAGCGTCATCGCGTTGGGCTCGGGCACCTGCGCGTCGATGGCTTCGGTGAGCCAGCGTTCGAACTGCTTCAGCGGATCGCCGGCGCTGTGCGCCTCGCCGAGCTCGGCGCGCTCGTAGCTCTTGCGCAGCGCGGCCAGCGCGTCATTGGAGAGTGGGGAGGTCATGGCCGGATTGTTGCGCACATACTCGGCCCATGACGATGCAGGGCAACTCCAAGGCTTCCAGGGCGGACTCCCCGGTGGTGATCGTGCTGGCCTCGGGCCGCGGCGAGCGCTTCGTCGCGGCCGGCGGCGCCGGCTCGAAGCTGAAGGCGCTGCTCGCGGGCCGGCCGGTGCTCGATCGCACGCTCGACGCGGTGCGCGCGAGCGGTCTGCCGTGGCACCTGGAAGACGCAGGGCATCCGGGCATGGGCGACTCGATCGCTGCCGCCGTGCGCGCCACGCCGGACGCGCCGGGCTGGCTGATCCTGCCGGGCGACCTGCCGCTGGTGCAGCCGGCCACGTTGCGTGCCGTGGCCGCCGCGCTGCAAGGGCGTGTCGATGCGGTGCAGCCGCATTACCGGGGCGAGCGCGGCCACCCGGTGGGCTTCGCCGCGGGATGCGGTACCCAGCTGGCGAACCTGGAGGGAAACCTGGGTGCATCGCCCGTACTGCGTGCGATGCGAGCTATCGATTCGGTAGCGGACCTGGACGTGGACGACGCCGGCGTGGTGACCGACATCGACACGCCCGAGGCCCTGGCGCGCGCCGAAGCGCTCTGGCTGGCGCGCGCGGCGGGTTAGCTTTCAGGGCGCCCCGGTCACGACTTCGGGATCACCGCGCAAGCGATGCGCGGACCCGAGTTGCCCGAAGGCTGCGTCGTGAAGTCGTCGCGGTCGCGGTGCACCACCAGCGCGCGACCCACCACGTTGTTGACGGCGCCGTCGGTCAGGGAGATCGAGTGGTCGTCCACGCTGAAACGTGCCACGCCGCCGGCGTCGGCAACGAGGCTCGGCAGTTCGCCGGCATGGCTGCCCGCAGCGGCGAACTTGCCGTGGGTGCCGCCGGTCGGGTTGAAGTGGCCGCCCGAGGCGTCGCCGTTGTTGCCGCAGTCGCCCTTCTCGTGGATGTGGAAACCGTGTTCGCTGCCCGGCACCAGGCCGCGCACTTCGCCCGAGACGCGCACGCCGTGGTCGAGCGCCACGAATTTCACCGTGCCGCGCGTCGGGTTGGGCGTGATGGCGCCGGTCGGCACGAGCTCGACGGCGGTGCTCGGCTTGCCGCCCATGCTGCCACATGCGGCGAGGATGGTGCTGGCGATGAGGGCGGCGCCGGTGGCGGCGAGACGACGATGGTTCATTTGTTTTCCTTGGACGGTCCGCAGGGTGGTGAAGAAGACGGATCGGAAGAAGAAGCGCCTGCGGACCCCGGAACATATACCGGAGGCTGCGGCGCATCGCAATCGGCGGTGGCCTCGCCGAGCTGCTGTCGCTGCTGTTCCTGCACCGCGACCAGCGCCACCAGGCGGGCGAGCGCGGCGTCGTGGATCGAATGGCGCTGCAGTTCGAGCAGCGTCTGGCGGGCGTAGTCGAGCGAAGTGCCGTAGCGGCCCACCGCGTTGGCAAAGATGTGGCGGTAGCGCTCGTCGGTGAGCTCGCCGGTGAAGTTGGGGCTGCGCCGCGAGAGCGTGAAGGCCAGAGCGCGCACCGGGCCTTCGGCCGTGCCGCAGCGCAGCCACTTCGGGTCGTACACGCCCGTGGGCATTTCGCGCAGCCAGAGCCGGCGCAGCGTCTCGAGGCCTTCGGCCTTCGGCACGCGGAACACCATGCCGCGGCAGCTGCCGCCTGAAAGCAAGCCGAACACGAGGCCCGGCACCTGCACGCTGCCGCGGTTCACGCGGCTCCACATCTTCAGCGCACGATGCCAGCCGCGCACCGACGCATGGCGCCGCTCGATGAAATCGAACTCGGGCCGCCAGATCAGCGAGCCGTAGCCGAAGAGCCAGAGGTCCTCGTGCCCGCCCCACTCGGCGATCGCGCGCTCGAGCATCGGCTGTGGATCGCGCAGCGGCGCGGGCATGGGGTCGAGTCCCGGCGGACCGGGATCCGGCGCGGGGTCTGACACGGGAGTGCCGGAACCGACGCCTACAATTTCCTGATCATGGTTCACCGCACCATTATTTACCGGCCTCTTTCCTACGGAGCAAGACCCCCGATGAGCGACGACGACAGCCAGCAGAATTTCATCCTCGGTTTCGTCATGGCGCTGATTGCCCTGGTGATCTTCTTCGTGATCGGCATCGCGCTCTGGCACAAGGGCCACAGCCCGGCCGCCGTGGCGGCGCAGCCCGCCGCCGCCGCGCCGGCCGTTGTGATCTCGGCACCGCCTCCTGGTGCCGAGCCCAAGGTGGCGGAGGTGACCGAGACGGTCACGGTCACCATCCCCGACGGCGCGAGCATCCGCGTGGCCAATGGCGTGGTCAACTTCTACTTCGCCACCGGCAGCGCCGACCTGGCACCCGGGGCCGCCGAGGCGCTGGCCGCAGTCATTAAGGGCGTCGAGAGCGGCCGCAAGGCGGTCGTCTCGGGCTACCACGACACCACGGGCGACGCCGCCGTCAACGAGCAGCTCGCCAAGAAACGCGCCGAGATGGTGCGTGACGTGCTGGTTGGTCTGGGGGTGCCGGCTGCGAAGATCGATCTGCAGCGGCCCGAAGTCACGGCCGGCTCGGGCAACAACGCCGAAGCGCGTCGTGTCGAGGTGAAGCTGGTCGACTGAGACGCGGGCAGCTCCGTGCATGCAAGACAAGCCCGGCATGCCGGGCTTTTTTGCGCCTGCCGCGCGGACCGGCGCGGATGGGTAAATTCGTATTGCCACGCGGCCGGATTTCATCGGCCTTTTGCGCATGGCTTGGTACCATGGGCCTCCAGGCCCACAGTCGCCCTGGCGACATGCAGCAAGAGCCCACGATCCCCATGAGCAGCACACACCCCACCGTACGCGACGTCACCGCTCGCATCCGCGAGCGCAGCCTGGGGCTGCGCAGCGCCTACCTCGCGCGCCTCGCCGAGATCCGCAACCGCGACCGCGGGTCCGACCGCATGGGCTGCGCCAACGTGGCGCACGCCGTGGCCGGCATCCCGGCCAACGACAAGTTCCGCGTCGTGACCGAACGCGCACCCAACATCGGCATCGTCACTGCCTACAACGACATGCTCTCCGCCCACGCGCCGTACCAGGGCTATCCGGACATCATCAAGCACGAGGCCCGCCGCCTCGGCGCCACCGCGCAGGTGGCAGGCGGCGTGCCCGCGATGTGCGACGGCGTGACGCAGGGCACGCCCGGCATGGAGCTCAGCCTCTTCAGCCGCGACGTCATCGCGATGAGCACCGCGGTGGCGCTCACGCACGACATGTTCGACAGCGCCCTGATGCTCGGCGTGTGCGACAAGATCGTGCCCGGCCTGCTGATCGGCGCGCTGCATTTCGGCCACCTGCCCACCGTGTTCGTGCCTGCGGGGCCGATGCCCTCGGGCCTGTCGAACGGCGCGAAGTCGAAGGTGCGCGAGCAGGCCGCGCAGGGCCTCGTGGGCCGCCAGGGCCTTCTCGACGCCGAGATGGCCGCGTACCACACGCAAGGCACCTGCACCTTCTACGGCACGGCCAACAGCAACCAGATGCTGCTCGAGGCCATGGGCCTGCACGTGCCCGGCACGGCGTTCATCCAGCCCGGCGATGCAATGCGCGAGACGCTCACGCGCGAAGCCGTGCGTACGGTGTTGGGCAAGGCGGGCGAGGCCGCGTCGAGTGCCGCGCCGGGCCGCCCCGGGCAAGCGAGCGGCGCCCTTGAGGGGCAGCGAAGCCCAGAAGTGACGAGCGTGGGGGACTGGTCCTGCCCGCCGATCGGCGAGATGGTCGACGAGCGCTGCATCGTCAACGCCATGGCCGCGCTGCTGGCCACCGGCGGCTCCACCAACCACCTGATCCACTGGGTGGCCGTGGCGCGCGCCGCCGGCATCCTGATCGACTGGGACGATTTCTCGAAGCTCTCCGACGTGGTGCCGCTGCTGACGCGCGTGTACCCGAACGGGAGCGCCGACGTCAACGAGTTCCAGGCCGCAGGCGGCCCCGGGCTCGTGATCGGCGAGCTGGTCGAGGCCGGCCTGATGCACGCCGACGTGCTGACCGTGCGCCAGGGCGGCATCCGCGAATTCGCCAACGTTCCCGCGCTGGCGGGCAACACAAACGATGCGGGTGCCCAGCGCCTGCAATGGACCCCGGCCGCCGCGTTGAAGAACGAGGCCATCACGCGCACCGTGGGCAGCCCGTTCAGCGCCACCGGCGGCCTGAAGCTCCTCAGCGGCAACCTCGGCCGCAGCGTGATCAAGGTGTCTTCCGTGCCCGACGACCGCCATGTCATCGAGGCGCCTGCGCGCGTCTTCGACTCGCAGGCCGCACTGCAGAAGGCCTTCACCGCCGGCGAACTCGAGCGCGACGTGGTCTGCGTGGTGCGCTGGCAAGGCCCGCAGGCCAACGGCATGCCCGAGCTGCACAAGCTCACGCCACCGCTGTCGGTGCTGCAGGGCAAGGGCTTCCGCGTGGCGCTGGTCACCGACGGCCGCATGAGCGGCGCTTCGGGCAAGATCCCGGCCGCGATCCACGTGTCGCCCGAAGCGGCGGCCGGCGGTCCGCTCGCCAAGGTGCGCGACGGGGACCTGATCCGCCTCGACGCGGTAGCGGGTACGCTCGCCGTGTTGCTGCCCGAGGACGAATGGGACGCGCGCGAAACCGCGACGCTGTCCGAAGCCCAGCGCATCGCCGATGGGCACGGCCTCGGCCGGGAGCTGTTCGCCGGCATGCGGCGCAATGCGCTGACTGCGGAAGAGGGCGCCTGCTCGTGGTTGTAGCCGGGCTCGCCCCCAAGGCTTCGCGCACTTCGCGTCGCTGCGCCACCCCTCTTTCGGGGCAACAGCAGAGGCCCGGCAGAGCCCGGTTCCACGGTGTTTCTGGAATCGAGCGCTGCTGCGGCTGTCTTTGCCGTGGACTGCGCGTAATTGATGGAGATATGAAATGACAGACAGACTCACCCCCCTCGACGTGATGCGCGACGCGCCGGTCATCCCGGTCATCGTGCTGAACGACGTGAAGGACGCCATCCCGCTCGCGCGCGCACTGGTGGCCGGCGGCATCCGCATGCTTGAGGTCACGCTGCGCACGCCGCAGGCGCTGCAGTGCATCGAGGCCATCGCCAAGGAAGTGCCGGAGGCAGTGGCCGGCGCGGGCACCATCCGCAGCGCGGCCGATGCCCAGGCCTCGGCGCTGGCCGGCGCGAAGTTCGGCGTGAGCCCCGGCTACACGCGCGCCGTGGGCAAGGCCTGTCACGACCTCGGCCTGCCGCTTCTGCCCGGCGTGGCCACCGGCAGCGAGATCATGACGGCGCAGGAAGACGGCTACACGCAACTGAAGTTCTTCCCCGCGCTGCAGGCCGGCGGCTTGCCGATGCTCAAGGCATGGCAAGGGCCGTTCGGCGACGTCACCTTCTGCCCGACGGGCGGCATCCACGCGGGCAACGCGGGCGAATTCCTTGCGCTGTCGAACGTGGCCTGTGTTGGCGGCTCGTGGATCGTGCCGAGCGACGCGATCCGCGACGGCGACTGGGCCCGCATCGAGCAACTGGCACGCGCCGCGAGCCAGCTGCCGCGCTGAATATGCGCGCGGCTTTCGACGCAAGCGATCTCAGGGTCATCGCGTTCGACGTTTTCGGCACGGTGGTCGACTGGCACAGCGGGATTGCGGCCGAGGCCGAGAGCGCGCTGCCGGGCGTGGACGGCAAGGCCTTCGCGCTGGCCTGGCGCGCCGGCTACCAGCCCGCCATGAAGGCCGTGATGGAGCGCATTGCCGCGGGCGAGGGCGGCTTCACGCTGCTCGACGAACTGCACCTGAGCATGCTCGACCAGGTGCTGCGCGACTTCGGGTTGTCCGACAGGCTCGACGCCGCCGCCAGGCGCGACCTGAGCCGCGCATGGCACCGCCTGCCGGCCTGGCCCGACGCGGTGGTGGGCCTCGCGCGGCTCAAGAAGAAGTTCACCATCTGCACGCTGTCGAACGGCAACATCGGCCTGCTCACCGAGATGGCCAAGCGCGCCGGCCTGCCCTGGGACTGCGTGCTGTCCGCCGAGGTGTTCAAGGCCTACAAGCCCGATCCCCGCACCTACCTCGGCGTGGCCGGCGTGTTCGATGCGACGCCCGGGCAGGTGATGCTGGCCGCCGCGCACCATGACGACCTGGCCGCTGCGCGCGTGTGCGGCCTGAAGACCGCCTACATCGAGCGCCCGCACGAATTCGGCCGCGACCAGCCGAAAGACGTGTCGCCGCTGCCGGACAACAACCTGCACGCGCGCGACATCGGCGAACTCGCCGACCTGCTGGGTTGCTGATCAGCCGTCGATGAGCTTTTCCACCGTGCGCAGGTTGCGCGTGGTGGTGCTCGACCTGTAGCGCGTCTTCGCGAGCAGCTTGGCCACCGGCGTGTCGAGGCTCTCGCCGCGCGGGCACTGCCAGTACAGCACGCCCTTGCCGCGCTTCAGCTGCTCCACATCGGCGTCGCCGCTGCCGGACTTTTCCATGACTTCGTCGAGCATCGCGGCGTCCGATCCGAACACGATGTACGGATGGCGCTCGTCGTCGATGCGTTCGAACGGATAGGCTTTCGCCATGGCGGCCACCTGCTTCTGGGTGAGCAGCACGATCCACGCGTCGTACCCGAAGCGCTTGCGCAGCGCCTGTTCGATGCGCTTGCGAAGCGCCGGTGCATCGGCCTCGTCCGTGTCGAACAGCACATTGCCGCTGGCGAGCAGCGTGCGCACGGCGCCGATGCCGAGTTCGTCGGCGAACAGCGCCTTCAGGTCGGCGCTCTTGATGGCGATGCCGTTGACGTTCACGCCACGCAGCAGGGCGACGTGGCGAACCATGTCAGCGCAGCCCGCCGCCAGCGGCGTTCTCGTCGCGCTGGATGAGTTCGATCTTGTATCCGTCGGGGTCCGTGACGAACGCGATCACCGTCGTGCCGCCCTTGACCGGACCGGCTTCGCGCGTCACGTTGCCGCCCGCGGCCTTGATCTTGTCGCAGGCCGCATAGGCGTCGGGCACACCGAGCGCGATGTGGCCGTAGGCGGTGCCCAGGTCGTAGCTTTCGGTGCCCCAGTTGTAGGTGAGCTCGATCTCGGCCTGGTCGGGGTTGCCCTTGTCGAAGCCGAGGAAGGCCAGGCTGTACTTGTACTCGGGGTTCTCCGAGGTGCGCAGCAGGTTCATGCCGAGCACCTGGGTGTAGAAATCGATGGAGCGCTGGAGGTTGCCGACGCGCAGCATGGTGTGGAGGAATCGCATCTCGTGGTGCCGTGTAGTTATGGGAAAGAGGAGCCGCTATTGTCGGCCTCCCGGCGCGGCGATCAACTTGCCAGGGTCAGCAGGTGCGCCTGGTGGCGCTTCAGGAATTCCATCAGGTGCTGCGGGTACTCCGGCACGACCGCGTCGCGCACGCTCGGGCGGGCCGCCAGTGCCTTGCGCCATGCGTCGACCCTGGGCAGGTCGTCGAAGATGTGCGAGTCGCTGATCGTGTCGAACACCTCGAAGTAGCGGAACACCGGCGCGAAGACGGCGTCGACGAGGCTGAAGCTCTTTCCCGCGAAGTAGGGGCCGTCGCCCGAGGCTGCGAGCGCGGCTTCGACGCGCTCGAACTTCGCCGTCAGGGCAAGCCGCTTCTGCTCGAACACGGCCGCGTCCTGCGTGGTCTCGTAGCCCCACAGGTCGGCGAGGATGGCCGAGCCGAACTCCATCCAGGCGCGGTGTTGCGCACGGGCCAACGGGTCTTCGGGGTGCAGGCGCGCACCGGGCTGCGTCTCTTCGAGGTACTCGCAGATCACGTTGCTCTCGAACAGCACGGCTTCGCTGCCGTCCGGCTCTTGAACCTTCAGCAGTGGCACCTTGCCGAGCGGCGAGACGTCGAGGAACCACTGGGGCTTGTTGGCGAGGTCGATGACGACGCGCTCGAAGGGCACGCCTTTTTCATGCAGCGCGATGGCGGCGCGCTGCACGTACGGGCACAGCAGGTGGCTGACGAGGGTGAGAGCTTGCGTCATGAGGCTTTCCGTTCTCGGTGGTGGAATGTGCGGGTGCGGGACGCCGCGATTCTTCCGAGCCTGAACAACCTTTTCCCGGAAAGCCCATTCGGGAAACGGACGCCGTGTGCTATGCCGCGGTATCGAGCCAGTGCGTGATCCGTCCGCCGTGCATCGCGCCTATGCGGTCCGCCATGGCATGCCCCTCGGCCTCGTTGTGCGTGACGAGGATCGCGGTCTGGCCGGCCTGCTTGAGGATGCCGCGCACCTCCGCCGTGAGGCGTTCGCGCGTGCTGCCGTCGAGGTTGGAGAACGGCTCGTCGAGCAGCAGAAGGGCGGGCGAGGGTGCGAGCGCGCGGGCCAGCGCGATGCGCTGCTGCTGGCCACCCGACAGCTCGTGCGGATAACGCTCGCCCGCATCGACCAGGCCGACCAGCGCGAGCATCTCGGCCACGCGAGATCGCTGCGCGGCGCGGTCGAGGCGGCGCAGCCCGAAGGCCACGTTCTTCGCGGCGGACAGGTGGGGGAACAGCGCGTACTCCTGGAACATCATGCCCACGCGCCGCTGCTCGGGCGCCAGATGCACCTGCGTGGACGAAAGCAGCACGTCGCCGAGACGCACCGTGCCGGCGCGCAATGGCTCGAAGCCCGCGACGGCACGCAGCACCGTGGTCTTGCCGCAGCCCGACGGGCCGAACAGGCAGGCAATGTCGCCTGCGTCGAGCGCGAGCGAGAAGCCGTCGACGACCGTGTGCGGACCGCGCGGCGTGTCGTACGCCAGCCGGATCGTCTCGATGTGAAGGGGAGCACTCATGTGTTGTCGGGCGATGGTGTGCCGAACTGGTTGCGCGCGAGCAGGACCACGGGCAGCAGCCCGGCCGCCACGATGGCCAGCGCGGCAATCGCGCCTTCCTCGTAGGTGCCGCGCGCGGCCTCGGCGTAGAGCCAGGTGGCGAGGGTGTCGAAATTGGCGGGCCGCAGCAGCAGCGTGGCCGGCAGCTCCTTCATGGCGTCGACGAACACCAGCAGCGCGCCCGCAGCCAGCGCAGGATGCAGCAGCGGCAGGTGCACGCGTCGCAGCGTGCCGGCGGTGGTCTCGCCGAGCAGGCGCGAGGCCTGCTCGATGGCTGGTGGAATGCGCGCCAGCCCTGCCTCGATGCCGCCGACCGGCATGGCGAGAAAGCGGATGGCGCAGGCCACGACCAGCACCACGCCCGCGCCCATCAGCGGCAGGCCCTGCCAGCCGAAGGCCGTGGCCAGTGCCGAGTCGAATGCCAGCGCCGGCGTGAGCAGCCCGATGGCCAGCACGGTGCCGGGCACCGCGTAGCCCAGCGAGGCGACGCGGGCCTGCCAGCGCGCACCGTTCGGTCGCGAGCCCTGGCTGCGTGCAGCCCAGGCCACCACCAGTCCCGCCGCCACGGTGACCACCGTGACGCCGGCGGCCAGCGCGAGCGTGTTGCCGAGGCTGGCGACCAGGCCTTGCGAAACGCCGCCGCCCTGGTGCAGCCGCTTGGCGCTTTCCCAGACCAGGTAGAGCGCGGGCGCGACGAAGCCGATCAGCACCGGCAGCGAAGCCGTCACGGTCGCGGCCCATCCCATGGCGCCACGCAGGCGCCGGGGCTGCACCGCGCGCATGCGCTGCGCCGAGCCGAAGCGCTGGTGCCGGCGCCCGTTGCGCTCGAGCCAGACCAGCGCAACCACCACGAACAGCATCGCGCATGCGATCTGCGCGGCGCCTGCGAGATCGGAGCGGGTGATCCACGTCGTGTAGACGGCCACCGTCAATGTGTTCACACCGAGGAATTCGGAGGCGCC
Source organism: Variovorax paradoxus (assembly GCF_902712855.1). NCBI lineage: Bacteria > Pseudomonadati > Pseudomonadota > Betaproteobacteria > Burkholderiales > Comamonadaceae > Variovorax > Variovorax paradoxus. Next base: position 4,554,594 of record NZ_LR743507.1, on the reverse strand, counting down.
GATGTCGTTGAGCGTTTCCAGCAGCGCAAGGCTCAGGCCCACGGCCAGTGCGGGCCGTGCGAGCGGCAACGCCACACGAAAGAACGCACCGCGCCGGTTTTCGCCGAGCATGCGCGCGGCTTCCATCAGGTGCGCGGGCTGCGTCATGAACATCGCGCGCGCCGTCATGTACACGTACGGATAGAGCACGAAGCCCAGCACGAAGATGGCGCCGGGCAGCGAGCGCAGGTCGGGCAAACGGAACTGCCGCGGGCTGTCGAAGCCCAGCATCCAGCGGACCGCGCCCTGCACGGGGCCGATCGGATGCAGCAGATCGAGGTAGGCGAAGGCGACGATGTAGGTCGGCATTGCCATCGGCAACAGCAGCGCCCAATGCAGCGTGCCGCGCCCGGGGAAGTCATGCGCCGTCACAAGCCATGCGCATCCGGTGCCGATCAGCAGCACCAGCGCACCGACACCCGCGAGCAGCAAGGCGGTGTTGAGCGCCGCCTGCGGGAGCACATGCGCGAAGAGTGGCCCCCAGTGCCTGATGCCCGAACCGAGCGCGAGCCATGCCAGCGTGAGCACCGGCGCGAGCACGCCGATGGCGATCAGGAACGATGCGCAGCGCCACACGGGCCCTGCTGCGCGCAGGCCGCTATATCGGGCGAAATTCATGGAGCATCAAGCGCGCGCGCAGCGCGCTGCTGTTTCCAGAAACACCGTGGAACCGGCTTTGCCGGGCCACAGGTGTTGCCCCCGGGAGGGAGAAGGAGAAGGCGACACGCAGTGCGCCGCAGCCTGGAGGCGAGCCAAGGCTACTGGTCGAAGCCGACCTTGTCGACCAGCGCGCTGGCCTGCTTGCGGTGCTTGGCGATCTCGGTCAGTGGCAGCGGATCGACCTTCAGTTCGCCGATGGTCTGGCCGATGATCGGGTCGAGTGCCACGCCCTTGCGCACCGGGTATTCGTAGTTGGCCTGCGCATAGAGCGCCTGCGCCGGCTCCGACACCAGGAACTCGAGCAGCTTGACCGCATTGGCACGCTGCGGCGCGTTCTTTGCCACGGCCGCGCCGCTGATGTTGACGTGCGTGCCGCCGCCCGCACCGCCCGTCCTGGCATTGGCGAAGGTCGGGCGCAGCACCTTGATGCCGTCGCCCCACTTGCGCGCGTCGGTGCCTTCCTTGGCGCTCTTCATCTGGCCGACGTAGTACGAGTTGGCCAGGCCCACGTCGCAGATGCCGCCGAGGATGTCGCGCGCCACGTCGCGGTCGCCCCCCGTGGCCTTGCGCGCCAGGTTGGCCTTGACGCCGCGCAGCCATTGCTCGGCCTTGGCCTCGCCGTCGTGTGCGATGAGCGAGGCGACCAGCGCGGTGTTGTACGGATGCTGGCCCGCGCGGATGCAGACCTTGCCCTTGTACTTCGGGTTGGCGAGGTCTTCATAGCGGAAGCTGGTGAGGGGCAGGCTCTTGTCGGCGTAGAGCACGCGCGCGCGCATCGACAGCGAGAACCACTGGCCGTCGGCGCCCCGCAGGTTGGCCGGAATGGCGGACTCGAGCGCGGCCGACTTCACCGGCTGCGTGACGCCGCCGTCGACCAGGTCCATGAGGTTGCCGATGTCCACCGTCATCAGCAGGTCGGCGGGCGAGCGTGCGCCTTCGGCCTTGACGCGCTCGAGCAGCCCGTCCTTCACGAACACGGTGTTGACCTTGATGTTGCTCTGCGCGCTGAAGGCGGAGATCAGCGGCTGGATCAGCGCGGGCTCGCGCGTGGTGTAGAGCGTGAGTTCGTCGGCGGCGGCCTGCGCGGGCAGGGCGGCGGCGGCCAGCCAGGCGGCGCTGGCGCCCAGCAGCGCGCGCACGGCGCGTCCTTGCGCACGGGTGTGTTCGGTCATGAAGATCCTCCGGGAGGTCAGTGAGATGTCTGAGTCGCCGGCGCCTGTTGTTGTCGTACTGGCCGAGATGCGAATAATTATCACTGGGCGTCCCGAGGGCCAGGCCTTTGGACTTATGCGCCGAAGGCCTACTTGCCGCGCGTGTCAGCGCATTTCGAACACCAGGCAGGTGGTGGTGGCATGCGCGTACAGCGTGCCGTCGGGGCCGACGAGGCGTGCCTCGGCGGTGGCCAGCTGGCGGCCGCAATGGATCACCTTGCCCTCGGCGCGCACGCGCTGCACTTTCGGCGTGAGTCCTTTCACGTAATTCACGCTGAGCTCGGCGGTCGTGTAGGCGCGGCCGGCCGGCATCATGGTGTGGACCGAGCAGCCCAGGGCGGAGTCGAGCATGGTCGCGACCCAGCCGCCGTGAATGGTGCCCAGCGGGTTCAAGTGCTGCGGCAGCGGCGTGCCCTGGAACACAGCCACGCCCGCGCTCACTTCGACGATCGTGAAGTCGAGCGTCTTGGCGATGGCGGCATAGGGAATGTCGCCGGCCAGCATGGCCTGCATCACCTCCAGCCCGGTCTTGCCTGCGATCTGGTCGGGTCGGGCCAAGCCGGGGCCCGGGCCGGCATCGAGGCGTTCGGTGATCTTCTGCTCTTCGGCGATCCATGCGGCGAGCTGGCTCTGGCTGGGGGACTGCGTCATGTCGGTGCTTCCTGTCGGGGTATTCGGAGGAGGGGTGAATTGCATATGCAATAGTTGCAGCTACAATAATATCCCATGAACACGCTCACCAAGCCGCGCGGCTGCACCAGTTTCAAGACGCGCCAGCTGTCGCGCCGCCTTTCGCAGTTCTACGACGCGGAGGTCTCCAAGAGCGGCCTGAAGACCACGCAGTACTCGCTGCTGTCGAACCTCGCGCGGCTGGGTCCGTCGCGGCCTGTCGACCTTGCGGGCGAACTCAAGATGACCGCGTCGACCCTGAGCCGCAACCTGCAGCCGCTGATTGCCGCCGGCTGGATCTCGCTCGGCGCCGGCGCCGATGCGCGCAGCCGCCTGGTCGAGCTCACCGAAGCGGGCGAAGCCAAGCGGCGCGAAGCGCAGTCGCACTGGAAGACGGCGCAGCTCAAGCTCAACGCATTGCTGGGCGTGGAGCGCGTCATCGCGCTGCACGAAATCATCGACGAGGCCATGGCGCTGCTGGGCGGCGACGAAGAGCCCGACATCGAAGACTGACCGCCTCCCGGAGTTCCGACACCACGCACCTTCCATCGCGCGCATCGCATTGCGGTGTTGCGCGCGGGCAATGCCTTCGCCCCTTTTTACTTCCTCCCATTCCATTCCAACAGCAGAGGTCCCATGTTCGCCAACCAAGTCTCCGCATGGCTCCAGCGCCGCGGCATCCATTACGGATGGATCGTCGCCGCCATCACCTTCCTGACCATGCTGACCATGTCGGCCGCGCTGGGCCTGCCGGGCGCCATGCTGCAGCCGCTCGGCAAGGAGTTCGGCTGGAGTACCGAGCAGATTTCCTCGGCGCTCGCCTTGCGCTTCGCTCTGTTCGGCCTGATGGGCCCGTTCGCCGCCGTGCTGATGGAACGCTACGGCCTGCGCGCGGTGATCTGCACCGGCCTCGCGCTCGTCGGCCTCGGCATGGCGCTCGTCACCATGGCCTCGCAGCTGTGGCAGCTCTTCGTGCTGTGGAGCCTGATGCTGGGCCTGGGCACCGGCATGACCGCGCTGGTGCTCGGCGCGGTGGTGGCCAACCGCTGGTTCGTGGCGCGGCGCGGCCTCGTCATCGGCATGCTCACCGCAAGCTCGGCCACCGGTCAGCTGGCCTTCCTGCCGCTCGCGGCCTGGATGATCGAGCACTGGGGCTGGCGCTCGGCCATCGCGCCGATCGTTGCGGGCAGCATCCTCATCGGCGTGCTGGCGCTGTGCCTCATGCGCAACCGTCCTTCGGACATCGGCCTGCTGCCTTACGGCGAGAAGCCCGGGGCGCAGCCCGCCGTGCCTGCAGCGGCCGCGCCGGCGATGAACTTCGCCACGCCGTTTCGAGTGCTCAAAGAGGTCTCAGGCAACCGCACCTTCTGGATCCTGGCCGGCACCTTCTTCATCTGCGGCCTGAGCACCAACGGCCTGGTGCAGACGCACTTCATCTCGCTGTGCGGCGACTACGGCATGGGCGCGGTGCCCGCCGCCTCGGTGCTCGCGATGATGGGCGCGTTCGACTTCGTCGGCACCATCCTGTCGGGCTGGCTCTCGGACCGCTATGACAACCGCAAGCTGCTCTTCTGGTACTACGGCCTGCGCGGGCTGTCGCTGTTCTGGCTGCCGCATTCGGAGTTCACCATCTACGGCCTGGGCATCTTTGCGATGTTCTACGGCCTCGACTGGATCGCCACCGTGCCTCCGACCGTGAAGCTCGCGGGCGCCGCCTTCGGCCCCGCCAAGGTCGGTCTGGTGTTCGGCTGGGTGTTCGCCGCGCACCAGCTGGGCGCCGCCACGGCCGCCTACGGCGCGGGTTTCGCGCGCACGCTGCTGCTCACCTACACCCCGGCGCTGTACGCCGCCGGTGCGGCCTGCCTGGTGGCGGCGCTGATCGTGATGATGATCCGCCGCCCGGCGGCCAAGGCCGGCACGCCATCCACCGCGGCCGCGGCCCGTGCCTGAACGCACCGAGGTGTTCCCCGCATGACCGCCCCACACGACACCGAACTCGACCCGCGTACCCGCCGCCTTCTCGAGGCGCCCATCGTGCCCACGCTGCTGCGTCTGGCAGCGCCCAACGTGCTGGTGATGGTGGCGCAAGCCTCCGCCGGCCTCATCGAGACCTACTTCGTCGGCAAGCTCGGCACCGATGCGCTGGCCGGTATGGCGCTGGTGTTTCCGATCGTCATGCTGATGCAGATGACCTCCAGCGGCGCGATGGGCGGCGGCATCGCCTCGTCGATCGCGCGCGCGCTCGGTGCACGCCGGCGCGGCGACGCCGACGCGCTGGTATGGCACGCCATCGTCATCGCGCTGGGCTTCGGCCTGTGCTTCACGCTGGCGCTGCTGCTCGGCGGGCGCTGGCTCTACGGGATCATGGGCGGCACCGGGGCCGCGCTCGACGCGGCGCTGACCTATTCGAACTGGGTGTTCGCAGGCGCGACGCTGGTGTGGCTGTTCAACTCGCTGTCGGCCATCATCCGCGGCACCGGCAACATGTCGGTGCCGGCCAACGTGACGGTGGTGGGGGTTGTGTTCCTCATTCCCGCGTCGCCGCTGCTGATCTTCGGTTTCGGGCCGTTGCCGGGCATGGGCATCGCCGGCGGCGCGATGGCGCTGCTCCTGTACTACCTGCTTGGATCGATCGCGCTCATCGCATACCTGCGCTCGCCGCGCAGCCTGCTGAAGTTCACGTTCGACGCATTCAAGCTGCGCTGGCCGATGTTCCGCGACATCCTGCGCATCGGGCTGGTGGGCGCGGTATCGACGGTGGCAACCAACCTGTCGATCGGGATCGCCACCGCGCTGGCGGGCCACTTCGGTTCCGGGGCGCTGGCCGGCTACGGCACGGCCTCGCGGCTCGAGTACCTGCTGGTGCCGCTGGTGTTCGGCCTGGGTGCGCCGCTGGTCGCCATGGTGGGTACCTGCATGGGTGCGGGGCAGCGCGAGCGCGCGCTGCGCGCCACCTGGGCCGGCGCGGCGCTGGCCTTTGCGCTCACCGAGGCCATCGGGCTCGCCGCGGCGCTGTTTCCGCGACCGTGGCTGTTGCTGTTCGGGCACGACCCTGCGATGCTGGAGACCGGTGCCCACTACCTTCGCGTCGTCGGGCCGCTCTACGGGTTCTTCGGCGTCGGGCTGGTGCTGTACTTCGCGTCGCAGGGTGCGGGGCGGCTGCTGTGGCCGGTGCTCGGCAATATTGCGCGGCTCGCGGTGGCCGGCACGGGCGGCTGGCTGGCTCTGCGCTGGGGTGGCGGGCTCACCGGCGTGTTCGCCGCGCAGGGCGTGGCACTGGTGGTGTACGGCATCGTGATCGCCTCCGCGATCGCCGGCGGTGCCTGGTTCGGCCGGGTCGGCTGGCCGCGCACACCCAGCGGCTTGCTGCGCCGCGTGGCACAGGCATGACGCAATCTCTTTCCAATCCATCATCGAAAGGTCGGCCATGAAGATCAAGGACTCCGTCGTTTTCATCACAGGCGCCAACCGCGGCCTCGGACTGGCATTCGCCAAGGCGGCGCTGGCGGCCGGCGCGCGCAAGGTCTACGGCGCGGCGCGCGACCCGAAGAGCGTCACGTTGCCTGGCGTGACGCCGGTGGCGCTCGACGTGACGCAGCCGGCGCAGATCGAAGCGGCGGTGCGCGCCTGCGGCGACGTCACGCTGCTCATCAACAACGCAGGCATCTCGCGCGGGTCGAGCTTCCTCGGATCGCCTGACGCGGTGGCCGCCGCACGCGCCGAGTTCGAGACCAATTTCTTCGGCCCCTGGGCGCTGACGCAAGCCTTCGCGCCCGTGCTGGCCGCCAACGGCGGCGGTGCCGTCATCAATGCGCTGTCGGCCCTGAGCTGGACCACGTTCCCGGGCGTGGCCACTTACAGCGCGACCAAGTCCGCGGCCTGGTCGCTGAGCAACGGCCTGCGCAACGAACTTGCAGCGCAGGGCACGCAGGTCACAAGCTTGCACATGGCGCTGATGGACACCGACATGGCCGCGCATCTGCCCGGTGACAAGGTCTCGCCCGACAGCGTGGCGCGGCAGGCGCTCGAAGGCGTGGAAGCCGGCAAGGTCGAGGTGCTGGCCGACGAGGTCTCGCGCCAGCTGAAGCAGGGCTTGTCGAGCGCAACGCCGCCCTACGCGGGTGCGCCCGCCGCGGCCTGAAAAAAGAAACCGGGCGCGCGGCCCGGTGTCTCGAGATGAATGCCCGCGGGTTGCGGGATCAGTAGCGGTAAGGATTGTTGGGGCGGCGGTCGTAGCGGTTGGGCACGCCGTCGCCGTCGTTGTCCCTGCGGCCGTAGCGGCGGCCGTCGTCCCAGCGGCGGTCGCGGTAGTGGCGGTCGCCGTGGTAATGACGCGGCGGACCGTAGTAGCGCGGCGGCGGTGGCGGTGCGTAGTAGCGGCGCGGCGGCGGAGGCGGCACGACGTACACCTGCGCCTGGATGAACGGGCCGCCTGGCTGGGCCTGTGCCGGTGCGCTCAGTGCGGCCAGCGAGAGCAGGGCCGCGGCGCCGAATGCAAAAGTAAGCTTTTTCACTTGATCCCCCGGTATGTGGTTGGAAGCCTCATCCTCGCGGCCTTGTGTGAAGCTTCTGTAAGGCTGGAGCGAATTCGGATGAAGAGCTGTAAGCCCGTGCGCGGGCATGCCCCGATCCTAAAGGTTCGACACCCTGCAAGGCGCCCCGCCGGGCGCCATTGGTTGTAGGCCGTCGGCTCAACCGCGCGGCGGCGGCAGCATGCGGCGCAGGGCCTCGAAGAACAGGTCCGACTGTTCGCGCTCGCCCTGGATCTGCGCCGCCACGTGCGCAGCCAGCTTCGCATCCACCGGCACCAGCGGGCGCCAGGTCGACTGCGCGATCACCTGGTGCAGGCACGCGCGCTCGAGGTAGTAGAGGTCGTCGTAGGCATGCGCGATGGTGCCGCCCGCCACGATCACGCCGTGGTTCGCGAGAAATGCCACGTCCTTGCCGGTCATGGCGCGGGCGATGCGTTCGCCCTCGGCGTCGTCGAGCGCCAGGCCGTTGTATTCGGCGTCGATGGCGATGCGGTTCATGTAGCGCATCGCGTTCTGGCTTGCCGTCGGATCGAGCGCGCGGTCGACCGTGAGCGTGAGCGCCGTGGCGTACGGCATGTGGCAATGCAGCACGACCGCATGGCCCGTAAGGCGGTGCACCGCGCCGTGGATGAAGAGGGCGGTCGGCTCCACGCGGTGGCGTCCGGCCAGCACCTCGCCGTGCACGTCGATCAGCACGATGTCGTCAGGCCCGATCTCGCTCCAGTGCAGCCCGCGCGGGTTGATGAGGTAGCGGTCCTGGGCACCCGGCAGCATCACGCTGAAATGGTTGCACACACCTTCGGACAGGCCGTGGTGCGCGGCCGCACGCAGCGCGAGCGCGAGGTCTTCGCGCAGCTTGCGCACGGCGGGGCTGGCGTATTCGGAATCGGCGGACATCGTGGGGTTCTCCGTTGTTCTTGTGAAGGACGGGTCAGGACGGGATGGGGCTTGCAAGAAGCCGGCCGGGTCAGGCGAGGACGGTGCCGGTCCAGGCCGAGATGAATTTCTTCGCGTCTTCGCGCACCGCGCCGGCCTGCTTGCCGGGCTTGTAGAGCGCGGACCCGATGCCGAACCCGGCCGCGCCCGCGGCACGCCATTCGGCCATGTTCGTCGGCGTGATGCCGCCCACCGGCATCACCGGCGTGCCGGCCGGCAGCACGGCCAGCAGCGCCTTCACCACGGCCGGCGAGGCCAGTTCGGCAGGGAACAGCTTGAGCCCGGTGGCGCCCGACGCGAGCGCGCCGAAGGCCTCGGTGGGCGTCATGACGCCCGGCAGGCAGACCATGCCGAGGCGTGCGGCCTCGGCGACGACCTCTGCGTTGTAGTTGGGCGAGACGATGAGTTCGCCGCCGGCGGCGTGCACGTCGCGCACCTGCTGCGCGGCGAGCACCGTGCCGGCGCCGACCAGCGCCTGCGGAAAGCGCCGGCGCATCAGCGCGATGCTCTCCAGCGGCTGCGGCGAATTGAGCGGCACCTCGAGCAGGCGGAAGCCGGGCTCGACGATGGCGTCGCCCACGTCCGCAGCCTCGGCGGGCGTGAGGCCGCGCAGGATGGCCACCAGGGGCAGCTCGCGCATGGCGGCATTGAATCTGTCGAGAGGAGGCGTGGTCATGCGGGAATCCGGTCGGTATCGAGGAAGGCGGACAGCGCGTGCAGTCCGGCCCAGGTGGCTTCGGCGCCCAGCGTGCGCGTGGCAACGCCGGTGGCGCGCAGGGCGAGCGTGTAGCGCTGGGTGAGTGCGGAGGAGCCGATCAGCACCACCTCGCCGACCGCCTGCAGCGACTGCGTGCGCAGTTCCTCGCCGATCAGCAGCCCCGAGAGGTAGCTCGCCAGCTCTTTCTTCGGCATGCGGTCGAACAGCGCCAGCGTGCGTGCGCCGAAGGCGTTGTGCAGCAGGCCGTGCCCGTTTTCGGAGCGCGTCACGCCTTCGAGGAAGGCGGCCTCGTCGAGCGGCGCTGCCGCATCGAGCGTGCGCGAAAGGATCGAGTGCTGGCTCAGCAGCGCGTAGAACTCGCCCGTCATGTACGTGCGAAAGCCCGCGACGCGGCCCTTCTTCACCGTGACCCATTTGTTGTGCGTGCCGGGGAGCACGAAGACGCCGTCGTCCAGGCCGGTGATCGACATCGCGCCGAAGATCTGCACCTCTTCGCCGCGCATCACGTCGGGCACGCCCGCATGCTCGTCGCTCAGGCCAGGCACGATCGCGATGCGCGCACCCGGGATGGCGTCGATGTCGATGATCTTGCGGCCCACTTCGACGCGGCCCGCCGGGCATGCGCAGTACGGCGCTTCGACCCAGCCCTGCTTGCTGCCGGCCATGCCGGAGATGAGGCAGCGCGCGCCGTCGAGGCGCATCCAGTCGCCGAACAAGGTGTCGAAGACGGCAGGAAAGCCGCCTTCAGGCACCGTGAGGATGCCGCGCGCATCGCTGCGCTCTTCAAGTACCTTGCCGTCGGCGTCCAGCAGTGCGCCGCGCAGTGAACTCGTACCCCAGTCGATTGCTGCCAGTCTTGTCATTCAATGATTGTCGCGCGGCACGAATGCCCCGCGCCGGCCGCGCAGGAAAGCGAGGTCGGCTCCCTGGTCGGCCTGCAGCACCGTGTCGACGTACAGCTTCCAGTAGCCCGAGTCGAGCGGCGCGGCAGGCGCGACCCATTTCTCGCGGCGCTTCGCCAGTTCCTCGTCGCTCACGTGCAGGTGCAGCCTGCGGTTGGGCACGTCGAGCTCGACGATGTCGCCGTCCTGCACCAGCGCCAGCGGCCCGCCGGCCGCGGCCTCGGGCGCGGTGTGCAGCACCACGGTGCCGTAGGCCGTGCCGCTCATGCGCGCGTCGCTGATGCGCACCATGTCGGTGATGCCCTTGCGCAGCACCTTCGGCGGCAGCGGCATGTTGCCGGCCTCGGCCATGCCGGGGTAGCCCTTGGGGCCGCAGTTCTTGAGCACCATGATGCAGTGCTCGTCGATGTCGAGGTTCTCGTCGTCGATGCGCTTGTGCAGGTCTTCGGCGCTCTCGAACACCACCGCGCGGCCCTTGTGCACCAGCAGCTCGGGCGTGGCCGCGCTGGGCTTGATGATCGCGCCGTTGGGCGCGAGGTTGCCGCGCAGCACGCAGATGCCGGCCTTGTCCTTGAAGGGCTCGGCCTGTGTGCGGATGACCTGCGGGTTGTAGTTCTCGGCGTCCTTCACGTTCTCCCAGACGCTCTGTCCGGTGACGGTGAGGATGTCCTTGTGCAGGTGATCGGCAATCTCCTTGATGACCACCGGCAGGCCGCCCGCGTAGCAGAAGTCTTCCATCAGGAACTGGCCCGAGGGCTGCAGGTTGACCAGGCAGGGCAGTTCGGAGGCGAGACGGTCGAAGTCCTCCAGTGTGAGCTCGACGCCCATGCGGCCCGCGATGGCCAGCAGGTGGATCACGAAGTTGGTCGAGCCGCCGATGGCCGCGTTGACCTTGATGGCATTCTCGATGGCCTGGCGCGTGAGGATCTTCGACATGTTCATGTCTTCATGCACCATGCCCACGATGCGTCGGCCCGCCTGGCGCGCGAGCACGTTGCGGCGGCCGTCCACCGCGGGGTAGGCGGCATTGCCCGGCAGCCCGATGCCCAGCGACTCGACCATGCTGGCCATGGTGCTCGCGGTGCCCATCGTCATGCAGTGGCCGTGGCTGCGGTGCATGCAGCTCTCGGCCTCGAAGAAGTCCTGCAGCTTGAGCGTGCCGGCGCGCACCTGTTCGCTCATCTGCCACACGCCGGTGCCCGAGCCCAGCTCCTGGCCGCGCCACTTGCCCGAGAGCATCGGGCCGCCAGACACGCCGATGGTCGGCAGGTCGACGCTGGCCGCGCCCATCATCAACGCGGGGGTGGTCTTGTCGCAACCCATGAGCAGCACCACGCCGTCCAGCGGATTGCCCCGGATGCTTTCCTCCACGTCCATGCTCGCGAGGTTGCGGTACAGCATGGCGGTGGGGCGCAGCAGCGTCTCGCCGAGCGACATCACCGGGAACTCGAGCGGGAAGCCGCCCGCTTCGTACACGCCGATCTTCACCTGTTCCGCGAGCGTGCGGAAGTGCGAGTTGCAGGGCGTGAGTTCGCTGAAGGTGTTGCAGATGCCGATGACCGGGCGACCGTCGAACTGGTCGTGCGGAACGCCCTTGCCCTTCATCCAGCTGCGGTAGATGAAGCCGTCGCGGTCATGGCGGCCGAACCATTGCTGGCTGCGCAGTTCTCCGGGTTTCTTCTTGGGGGGAATGCTCATGGGGTGTCTCCGTCTTATGGGCTCCAGCAGCCCCGAACCTCAGGGTTTGTCCTGCCGAAGGTCGATTTCAATCATCATATGATAAGCGCGGATCGAACGCCGGAGCCTTAGTGTTTTCGAGCGTCGCGATACCGAAATCCACATCCCACATGATCAAGAACATCCACGGTCGCACGCTCGAGCTGCTCGGTGAAGCCGTGGTGGCGGGGCGCTATGCGATCGGTGCGTCGATCCCCGCGGAGCCCATCCTCGGCGAGGAGCTCGGCGTGAGCCGCACCGTGGTGCGCGAGGCCATCAAGTCGCTCGCGGCCAAGGGGCTCATCGTCACGGGGCCGAAGGTCGGCACGCGCGTGCTGCCCAAGGACAAGTGGAACTGGTTCGACCCCGACGTCATCACCTGGCAGGCGCGCGCCGGCCTCACGCCCGAGTTCCTGCGCGACCTGCAGGACCTGCGTCGCGTGGTGGAGCCTGCCGCGGTGCGCCTGGCCGCCGAGCGCGCCACGGCCAGGGATATCGAGGAAATCGAAAGTGCCTTCGCCGGCATGAAGGAGGCCGTGGAGAACGGCGGCGACTACGTCACCTTCGACCTGCGCTTTCACAACGGCCTGCTGAGTGCAGCGGGCAACCGGATGATCGCGCAGATGAGCAAGGTGCTCAACGCGCTGCTTCGCACCAGCTTCGAGATATCGACCACCAAGCCCGACGGGCCCGCGCTGTCGCTGCCGCTGCACCGCGCGGTGCTCGACGCGGTGATCGCGCACGACCCGGCCAAGGCCGAGCTCGCGATCATCCGGCTCATCGACGGCGCACGCCAGGACATCGAGGACGTGCTCGGCTCGCGCCGCCGCCTCCCGCGCCTGAGCAGGCCGCCGCCCAGGCTCAAGGCCAGCTGATCGCACGGAGTTTCGTGCTGGCCGTCTAAGCGTTTTTCCGCAGTTCGCATCCGGTCCTTTCAACCTACGCTCGCGCCCCGAGCAAATTCCACCAGAGAAGAGAAGGAGACAAACCATGAAACTTGCCAAATCGCTCATTGCACCGACGCTGGTTGCGCTGGGCCTCATCGCGTCGGGCAATGCCTTCGCGCAGGAGAAGCTCACCGTCTGGTGGGTCAAGGGCTTCTACAAGGCGGAGGACGACGCGCTGTTCGCCGCCATCAAGAAGTTCGAGGAAAAGCACAAGGACGTGAAGATCGAGCTGTCGCAGTACCCCGTGCAGGACATGATCCCCAAGACCGTGTCCGCGCTCGACTCGGGCAGCCCGCCCGACGTGGCCTATGCCGACGTGTACGACTTCCAGGTCACCGGCAAGTGGGCGTTCGACGGCAAGCTCGAGGACATCGGCAGCGTGCTCACGCCGATGAAGGACCGCTTCGCGACCAACACGATCGAGACCACCTTCCTCTACAACGACCAGACGAAGAAGAAGGCCTACTACGCCTTCCCGATCAAGCAGCAGACGATGCACATCGAGTACTGGATCGACATGCTGACCGAGGCGGGCTTCAAGGAGTCGGACATCCCGACCACCTGGAAGGAGTACTGGCCCTTCTGGTGCGAGAAGGTGCAACCCGCGAGCCGCCAGAAGAGCGGCAAGCGCACCTTCGGCATCGGCATGCCCATGGGCGTCGATTCGAGCGACGCGTTCTATTCGTTCCTGACCTTCATGGACGCCTACAACGTGAAGCTGGTCGACGACAACGGCAAGCTGCTCGTCGACGACCCGAAGGTCCGCACCGGCCTCATCGCCGCCATGACCGACTACACCAAGCCCTACCTGACGGGCTGCACGCCGCCTTCGTCCACCAGCTGGAAGGACCCGGACAACAACGTCGCCTTCCACAACAAGACGACCGTGATGACGCACAACGCGACCATCTCGCTGCCGGCCAAGTGGCTCGACGATTCCAACAACGCCTCGCTCACGCCCGAGCAGCGTGAAGAAGCGAAGAAGAACTACACCGAGCGCATCCGCACCGCAGGTTTCCCGAGCAAGCCCGATGGCGGGAAGATGGTCTACCGCACGGCCGTGAAGACCGGCGTGGTGTTCAAGGACGGCAAGAACAAGGCGCGCGCGAAGGAGTTCGTGTCCTTCCTGCTGCAGGAGGAAAACCTCACGCCGTACGTCGAAGGCTCGCTGGGCCGCTGGTTCCCGGTCACCAAGGCCGGACAGGCCAGCCCGTTCTGGCAGGCCGACTCGCATCGCAAGTCGGTGTTCAACCAGTACGCCGCCGGCACCGTGACCTTCGAGTTCACCAAGAACTACCGCTTCACCGTGATCAACAACGAGAACGTCTGGGCCAAGGCCATGAGCCGCATCGTGACCGACAAGCTGCCGGTGGACAAGGCGGTGGACGAGATGATCGCGCGCATCAAGACGGTGGCGGCGCAGTAGGCGCGGCGCGCTCCACGAACGCACAGCAGTTGATGCCATGAGCTCGACCGTTACCGTCTCCGACGCCGCTGCCGCGGCTCCCTCCGCGGCACCTGCGGCCAACCTGGGCGCGCGCCACGCGCGCTGGCAGTTCTGGGGCGCGGTGATGGTCGTGCCCTACCTGCTGGTGTTCCTGGTGTTCGTGCTGTACCCGGTGGGCTACGGGCTCTGGCTCGCCCGCCATCCGCAGAGCTACGTGAAGCTGGTCGAAGACCCAATCTTCTTCCGCTCCGTGATCAACACGGCCGTGTTCCTGGTCGTGGCCATCAACGTGAAGATGCTCGTGGCGCTGGTGCTGTCGGGCTTCTTCGTGACTTCGCGCTGGTGGATCAAGATCGTCTCCGCGATCTTCATCCTGCCGTGGGCGATGCCGTCGATCCCGACCATCCTGTCGTTCCGCTTCATGCTGAACCCGGAGTGGGGCGTGATCAACACCACCATCTTCCGCCTGACCGGCGCCGATGGCCCCAACTGGCTCAATGATCCGACGCTCGCCCTGGGCTTCGCGATGCTGGTGCACGTCTGGAAGTCGCTGCCGTTCTGGACGCTGATTCTCGTGGCAGGCCGGCTGGCCATTCCCACCGAGCAATACGAAGCGGCCTCGGTCGACGGCGCGTCGTCGTGGCAGAAGTTCCGCTTCGTGAGCTGGCCCGCGCTCAAGACGCTATACGTCACGTCGCTCATCCTGTCGATGATCTGGACGCTCGGCGACTTCAACAGCGTCTACCTTCTGACCGGCGGCGGCCCGGCCGACCTGACGCACGTGCTCGCCACGCTGGGCATCCGCTATTTGCGGCTCGACCAGGTCGACCTGTCGATGGCGTCCATCGTGGTGGCCATGCCGCTGGTGCTGCCGCTTGTCTACTTCATGATGAAGAGGCTCTCGAAATGAGCCCCCACGTTCATCACTTCGTGTATTCACTGCCCCCCGGGGAGGCGCTCGCCTCCCTGGAGGCGGCTCGTCGGAGGTCGATATGAAGCGCTGGACCCCCAAGGCCGTGCTGACCGAGGCCAGGCTGCTGCTGATCGGCATCCCGGTGCTGCTGTGGACGCTGATCCCGGTCTATCACATGGCGCTGTTCGCCTTCTCGACCAAGGACTCGGCCACCTCGGGCCACCTGTGGCCGACCACGCCGACGCTGGCCAACTTCAGCACGGTGTTCCACCAGAAGCACTTCTACCTCGATCACTTCTGGGTGCAGCTGGGCAACTCGCTGGTCATCGCGCTGTCGGTCGGCGTGCTGACGCTGTTCGTCGCGACCACGGCCGCGTTCGCCATCAGCCGGCTGCGCGTGCGAGGCGGCCGCACGGTGATGAACATGGCACTGTTCACGTACTTCATTCCGGCGGCCTTCCTGGCCGTGCCGATGTACAAGACCATGGGCAACTACGGTCTGCTCAACAGCCAGTGGGCGCTGATCCTGGCGATGGTGACCATCGCCTCGCCGTACTGCATCTGGGTGCTCAAGCAGGCGTCGGACAAGCTGCCCTACGAGCTCGACGAGGCGGCGCGGATGGACGGCGCGTCGCCGCTGCAGCTGTTCCGCCTGGTGTACCTGCCGCTGATGGTGCCGTCGCTGGTGGCCGTGGGCACCTACTCGCTGCTGCTGGCCTGGAACGAGTACCTCTATGCCTTCCTGCTGCTGTCGAACGACAAGAGCGTGACGCTGGCCGTGGCGCTCGGCAATTTCCTGTCGGCGGACGATTCGCCGTGGGAACTGCTGATGGCGACCGGGCTCATCTACGCGCTGCCGCCCGCCGCCATCTACTACGCATTCAAGCGCTACATGGTCGGCGGCATCACCGCCGGCGCGGTCAAGAGCTGACCCCAGGCTTCGCGCACTTCGTGTCGCTTCGCCAACCCCCTTGATAGGGGGCAACACCAGCGGCCCGGCAAAGCCGGTTCCGCGGTGTTCCGCGAAGGACCCCAAATGCAAACGACACACTGAAGAGAGATCCCCATGGCATCCGTATCCTTTCGCAATATCCAGAAGTCCTTCGGCAAGGTCGAGATCATCAAGGGCCTGGGCTTCGACATCACCGATGGCGAGTTCGTCGTGCTGGTCGGCCCCTCGGGTTGTGGCAAGTCGACGCTGCTGCGCATGCTGGCGGGCCTGGAGGACATCAGCGGCGGCGAGATCGTGATCGACGGCCGCGTGGTCAACGACCTCGAGTCGAAGGACCGCGACATCGCGATGGTGTTCCAGAGCTACGCGCTCTATCCGCACATGACGGTGGGCGAGAACATGGGCTTCAGCCTGCGCCTGCGCAACGCGGACAAGTCGGTGACCGAAGAGCGCGTGACGCGCGCAGCGAAGATCCTCAACCTCGACGCGCTGCTGGGCCGCTATCCGCGCGAACTGTCGGGTGGCCAGCGCCAGCGCGTGGCCATGGGCCGGGCCATCGTGCGCGACCCGAAGGTGTTCCTGTTCGACGAGCCGCTGTCCAATCTCGACGCGAAGCTGCGCGTGGCGATGCGCGCCGAGATCAAGGCGCTGCACCAGCGGCTGAAGACGACCACCGTCTACGTGACGCACGACCAGATCGAGGCCATGACCATGGCGGACCGCATCGTCGTGATGCATGACGGCATCGTCGAGCAGATCGGCACGCCGCTCGACCTCTACGACCGGCCCGACAACCTGTTCGTGGCCCAGTTCATCGGCTCGCCGTCGATGAACGTGATCGAAGGGACCGTGCGGCGCAGCGGCGGCGAGTGCTGGGTCGAGTCGCAAGGTGCACGCTGGCCGGTGCCATCGGCCACGTCGGTGGCCGATGGCCAGCCGGTGCACTACGGCATCCGTCCCGGCGACATGACGCTCGGCGGCGGCACGCACGGTGTGGAAGCCACCGTGGTCGTGGTCGAGCCGACGGGTGCGGAGACCGAACTGCTGGTGCGCGTGGGCGAAGCCAGGCTGGTGCTCGCGGTGCATGGCCGCGTCGATGCGCGTCCCGACGAGTCCGTCCGGCTTGCGATCGATGCCGAAAGCGTGCACCTCTTCGACCGGCAGACCGGCCGGCGCATGGGCTGAGCCTGGTCCTGCGTCAGTCCGTGCGCAGGCGCAGCAGCGCGCGCACGAAGCCGTGGTCCGAGCGCGAGCGGTCGCGCCCTTCGTGCAGGTGGTCGTTGAAATAATCGACGCGCCGCACGTCGCCCAAGCTGCGGCGGCTGGAGGCGACGAATTCCTCGCTCACCAGGATCTGGTCGAGCACGTCCGGAAAGCCCTGGTGGATGTGCGAGTACGCCACGTCCTTCTTGAGCGCCGACTCGCCCTGCATCTCGTAGGCGTTGAACAGCGCCACGTCGCGCGCCGACTTGTCGTAGGCGACTTCGGAGGTGGCCGCCACCAGCTGCGTGGTCACGCTGTGCGGGTTGTCGTTGAAGTCGCCCATCACCACCAGCGGCGTGTGGGTGCCCTGCAGCAGGTCGATGACGATGCAGCGCAGTGCGGCGGCCTCGGCACCGCGCATCAGCAGCGAGCGCAGCGAGGCCATCACGCCCACCTTGCGGTCGTCGCGGTCCTCGAGGTGGTTGCCCTGGGCGTCCTGCAGGAACTTCGGCCGCTTCGACTTCAAATGCGCGGTGAGCACGTGCACCTGCTGGCCGTGCTTCATGCGCACAGTGGCCAGCAGCGGCGGCCGCTCGAAGCGCGTGTGCGGGCCCAGGCCCGGCACGTCGACGCCGAAGCCCGGCGGGAAGTCGGTGAAGGAGCGCAGCTCGTCGACCTTCAGCCGCGTGGCGATGCCCACGCGCGGCGTGCCCTGCGCGCCGGGCAAGGACGGCGTGCCCGGCGGGCTGCCGGTCGGCGGCTTGTTCTCGGCGCCCGGCACCGAAACGAAGTCGTAGCGCAGTCCGCTTCGCGCAATGGCGTCCTTGAGCGCCGCCTCGTCCCACACCTCCTGCACCGCGAGCACGTCGGCATTGAGCGCGCGAAAGCGCTCGCCTGTCCAGTCGATCTTCCGTTCGTACTCCCGCTCCGTGTAGGCGTCCTGGTTCTCGTAGTACACGCGGTTCGGGTTCGCGAGGTTCAGCAGGTTGCAGGTGGCGACGAAGAGGGTGGCGTAGTTGGGTGGGATGTATTCCATGGCGACACGATTGTGGACTGCGTGACATTTGCAGCCGCGATGTTGCACAACGCGGTGCCGCATGGCGTCTGGACCCAAGGCCGGCCGCAACGAAAAAGGGCACCGAGGTGCCCTTTTTCATGTCTGTCGTGTGACGGGCAGCCGAGCTGCCCGAGGCCCTCAGCGGCCGAACGAACGACCGCCGCCGCCCGAGCGGTTGCCGCCGCCACCGCCGTAGCCGCCGCCACCCGAGCGGCCACCGCCGCCCGAACGGTTGCCGCCACCATAGCCGCCGCCGCCCGAACGGCCGCCGCGTCCGCGGCCGCCACCCATGTGGTCGACGCTCGTGCGCAACGGATCCGGCTGGCCTGCGCCGCCCGCGACCGCTTCGGCGCGCAGGTGCGCGACTTGGTTGGCTTGCGTCGGGCTGTGGCTGTTGCCGTGATGGCGCGGTTGGCGCTCGTCATGCGGCTGGTGCTGGTGAGGTGCGTGGTGCGGCGCGCGTGCCGGACCTTGCGGACCCCGGCCTTGCGGCGCGCGCGCACCGGACCGCGCGGTCCCTGGCCTGGCGCCTGGCCACCGCCGTTGGCGCTGCGGCCTTGGCCGCCGCCCTGGCTGCCGCCGCGGCGCTGACCGCCGCCGTTGCCGCCACCGCCATTGCCACCGCCCTGGCCGGCCTTGTTCTCGCGGATGCGCTGCAGCATCTCGGTGCGCGCAGCCTTGGCGGCGGCCTGCATCACGTCGCGGCTCGGCGGACGGCCGGCACCGCCCCAGATCGTCTGGCGACCCATGGCGATCGGCTCGGCGCGTTCGCCTTCTTCCGGACCGAAGCCCTCGACCACCTGAACCGGGATCGTCTGCTTGGTGAAGCGCTCGATCTCCTGCATGAAGCCTTCTTCGTCCAGGCACACGAAGCTCACGGCCTCGCCGCTCGAACCGGCACGGCCGGTACGGCCGATGCGGTGCACGTAGTCTTCGCTGACGTTCGGGATCTCGTAGTTCACGACGTGCGGCAGCTCGTCGATGTCGATGCCGCGGGCTGCGATGTCGGTGGCCACCAGCGCGCGGATGGCGCCGGTCTTGAAGCCGGCCAGCGCTTGCGTGCGCGCGCTCTGGCTCTTGTTGCCGTGCAGCGCCAACGCCTCGATGCCGTTCTTGGTGAGGAATTCGGCCACGCTGTTGGCGCCGAACTTGGTGCGCGTGAACACGAGCACCTGGCTCCACTTGTTCTCGTTGATGATGTGCGCGAGCAGCGCCTTCTTCTTGCCGCGGCCCACGGGGTGGATCACCTGCGTGATGCGCTGCACGGTGGTGTTGCGCGGCGTGACCTGGATGCTCTGCGGGTTCTTCAGCAGCGTGGCGGCGAGGTCGCGGATCTCGTCGCTGAAGGTGGCCGAGAACAGCAGGCTCTGCTTTTCCTTGGGCACCAGCGCCAGGATCTTCTTCACATCGTGGATGAAGCCCATGTCCAGCATGCGGTCTGCTTCGTCCAGGATCAGCATCTGGACCTGGGCCAGGTCGAGCATGCCCTGCTGCTGCAGGTCGAGCAGGCGGCCGGGAGTGGCCACGAGGATGTCGACGCCCTTCTTGAGCTTGCTGATCTGGGGGTTCATGCCCACGCCGCCGAAGATCACGGTCGATTCGAGCTGCAGATACTTGCCGTAGGTGCGGACCGACTCTTCGACCTGCGCGGCGAGTTCGCGCGTGGGGGTCAGCACGAGGGCGCGGATGCCGGTGCCGCCAAACTTGTTGGTGGCGCTGCGGCTCATGCTGAGCTTGTGCAGCATCGGCAGGGTGAAGGCCGCGGTCTTGCCCGTGCCGGTCTGCGCGCCGCCCAGCAAGTCATGACCTTCGAGCACTGCGGGGATGGCTTGCGCCTGGATGGGGGTGGGGGAGTCGTAGCCGTGCTCGTGCACAGCCTTCAAGATGGCGGGGGCCAGCTTCAGTTCATCAAAATTCATTGGAAACAATAAGCGCCATACACGGCGCAGTGGCATCGGCCCGCCAAGCGTCTTTTGGCAACGCGAGGCCAGTCAAGGCAGATGAAGGTCAGGGGTGGGAGCCGGAAAGTCCGCCCTCGCAAAAGGGTTGAAATGGCGCTTTCTTCGTCCCCGGCAGAGAGCCGGTGTCGCGGGCAACTGGACCCGGCAACGGTGGCCATTGTCGCATGAGTCGATAATCGGTGGTTTGCCGCGCCCGGACCCGCGTTCCGGCGGCCGCGCTTTCTGCCCACTTTCCGCTACCCGAGGTAACCACCCACACATGGCTCAATACGTCTATTCGATGAACCGTGTCAGCAAGACCGTGCCGCCCAAGCGGCAGATCTTGAAAGACATTTCGCTGTCCTTCTTCCCCGGCGCCAAGATCGGCGTGCTCGGCCTGAACGGCTCTGGCAAGTCCACGCTGCTCAAGATCATGGCGGGCGTCGACAAGGAAATCGAGGGCGAAGCGCTCCCGATGCCCGGCCTGACGATCGGCTACTTGGAACAGGAACCCAAGCTCAATCCCGAGCACACGGTGCGCGAGTCGGTCGAGGAATCGATGGGTGCCGTCAATGCGGCCAAGAAGCGCCTCGAAGAGGTTTACGAGCTCTACGCCGCGGAAGATGCCGATTTCGACGCACTTGCCGCCGAGCAGGCCGACCTCGAGGCCATCATCGCCACCGCCGGGACCGATTCGGAGCATCAGCTCGAGATCGCCGCCGATGCGCTGCGCCTGCCGCCGTGGGAGGCCAAGATCGGCCTGCTGTCCGGTGGCGAGAAGCGCCGCGTGGCGCTGTGCCGACTGCTGCTGAGCAAGCCGGACATGCTGCTGCTCGACGAACCGACCAACCACCTGGACGCCGAATCGGTCGAGTGGCTCGAAGTGTTCCTGCAGCGCTTCCCCGGCACCGTGGTGGCCATCACCCACGATCGCTACTTCCTCGACAACGCTGCCGAGTGGATCCTGGAACTGGACCGCGGCCGCGGCATTCCATGGAAGGGCAACTACAGCACCTGGCTCGAGCAGAAGGGCGAACGCCTGGCGCAGGAACAGAAGAGCGAAGAAGCCCACGCCAAGGCCCTGAAGAAGGAACTGGAGTGGTCGCGCCAGAACCCGAAGGCCCGCCAGGCCAAGAGCAAGTCGCGCCTGGCCCGCTTCGAGGAGCTGAGCGACGTCGAATACCAGAAGCGCAACGAAACGCTGGAAATCTTCATCCCGGTGGCCGAGCGCCTGGGCAGCCAGGTGTTCGAGTTCAAGAACGTCAGCAAGTCCTTCGGCGACCGCATGCTGATCGACAACCTGAGCTTCAACATCCCGGCGGGCGCGATCGTCGGCATCATCGGCCCGAACGGCGCCGGCAAGTCGACGCTGTTCAAGCTGCTGGCCGGCAAGGAAAAGCCGGATTCGGGCGAGGTCGTCATCGGGCAGACCGTGAAGATGGCCTTCGTCGACCAGTCGCGCGACGCGCTGGGCGACCAGAAGACCGTTTGGGAAGACATCTCGAACGGCCTGGACATCATCAACGTCGGCAAGTTCCAGATGGCCAGCCGCGCGTACGCGGGCCGCTTCAACTTCAACGGCGCCGACCAGCAGAAGAAGGTCGGGACGCTGTCGGGCGGTGAACGCGGCCGCCTGCACCTGGCCAAGACGCTCATCGCAGGCGGCAACGTGCTGCTGCTTGACGAACCGTCGAACGACCTGGACGTGGAAACGCTGCGCGCGCTCGAAGATGCGCTGCTCGAGTTCGCCGGCACGGTGATGGTGATCAGCCATGACCGCTGGTTCCTCGACCGCATCGCCACCCACATCCTGGCGGCCGAAGGTGACAGCCAGTGGACCTTCTTCGACGGCAACTACCAGGAGTACGAAGCCGACAAGAAGAAACGTCTGGGTGAAGAAGGCGCCAAGCCGAAGCGCATGCGCTACAAGGCGTTGAAATAAGGCTCGCCCCCAGGCTTCGCGCACTTCGTGTCGCTTCTCCTTCCCCCTACCGGGGGCAACACCTGAGGCCCGGCGAAGCCGGTTCCTCGGTGTTCTTGACTCGCCCCCAGGCTTCGCGCACTTCGTGTCGCTACTCCTTCCCCCTGCCGGGGGCAACACCTGAGGCCCGGCGAAGCCGGTTCCTCGGTGTTCTTGACTCGCCCCCAGGCTTCGCGCACTTCGTGTCGCTACTCCTTCCCCCTACCGGGGGCAACACCTGAGGCCCGGCGAAGCCGGTTCCTCGGTGTTCTTGACTCGCCCCCAGGCTTCGCGGCACTTCGTGTCGCTTCTCCTTCCCCCTGCCGGGGGCAACACCTTCGGCCCGGCAGAGCCGGTTCCTCGGTGTTTCTGGATTTGCTTCCTCGCCTGCCGGCGAGGGTCGCGTGGGGGTCCAGCGGTCTACGGGCGCGCGGTTTCGCAAGAGGCCGCGCGCTTTTTCATTGCGGGCGGCTCAGGCCCTTCGGGCTCGATGCTCTTGCGTGATGCGGCTGTCGCGCGTTACGCGGCTTTGGTGGCCGCCTCTGCCGGCCCGGTGTCCATCGGCGGCGTGGTCGGAGCGCCCCGCGCCAGCACGCGCTTGCGCACGGCATAGATGTTGTTGCGCAGCGCATAGAGCTCGTCCGCATACGACAGCGGCACCGCGACCTTGTTCACCGTGCGGTCGAGCTGGTCGAGGTCGTCGAGCAGCGCTTTCTGCTCGCTTTCCTTGATCTCGCCCTTGGCGTCGACCTTGGCCTCGATGTCGCGCAGCCGCGCATACCAGCGGAACACGCGACGGCGCACGCGGAACTGGTAGAGCGGGGGCACGACCCGGCTCAGGGGCAGCATGAGCACCAGCAGGCCGCCGAGCACCAGCCACATGCGCTCGATAAGGTTGCTGGCCCAGAACGGCAGGTAGCGCTTCCACACCGGCGGCGTGCCGTTGATGGCGCGATCGCCTTCGGGGCTCACGGGCAGTTCGCTGGTGCGGGTGTTCGGAAAATCGCGCGCGCGGTTGAACCAGCCGGCGCCGCTGTGCACCGACTGCGCCGTCTCGGCGAACAGCTGCCGCAGGGCCGGGTGCGTTTCCTCGCGCGACAGCAGCGAGGTGGTGGCTGCGAGCAGTGTCACATCGTGCGGCGGCAGGTCCTTCGACAGGTCGACGACGCCGCGCGGCAGCGTCACGGGCGACAGGAACGGAAAGCGCCGTGAATAGGCGTCGGCCTGGCCGAAGTCCATCAGCTTGATGTCGTCCGAGCGCAGCATGCGCTGCACCTGCGGCGACTGCGGCGCCGACGACAGCACGATCACGTCGAGCAGTCCGGCCTCCAGCGCGCCAACGGCCGCGCCCTGCTCGAGGTTCGACAGCAGCAGGTCGTCGGGCCCGAGCCTGTTGGCCTTGAACAGGCGTTCCATGATCTCGGGCAGCCCGCTGCCCTGCAGGTCGACGTTGACGCGCAGGCCGCGCAGTTGCGTGAGCGAGGTCAGCGTCGCGGTCTTGCGGTCGATCTGCTGGGCGGTGTCGGCGCGGTAGAACAGCCAGATCGGTTCGTAGAACAGGCTGCCCAGCGAATTGAGGCCGGCGTCGTCGTCGGCCTTCGGGTCGGCACTGCCGCCGCGCACGAAGCCCACGTCGGCGCCGCCGCTGCGCAGCAACTGGAGGTTTTCCGTCGAGCCGGAGGTGGCCTTCAGCTCGACCTCGATGCCCGTGTTCTTCAGCGCGGCCGCATAGCGCTTGCCGAACTGCGCATAGGCGCTGCCGGTGGGGCCCGTGGCCAGCGTCACGTGCTTGGGCGGCTGCGGCTGCAGCCACCAGTAGGCGGCGATCAGCAGGCCGATGACGATGAACACGATCGGGCCCGCCGAAGCAATCAGGTCCCGGATCGACAGCAGGATCAGCTTGAGTGTCTTGGGCATGGCCATGGTGTGTGTTCTCTCAGGCGCGCTGCGCCGCGATGTCTGCCGCGCAGGGAATGTGCAGCTCGCCCACCGTCACCGTGCGCGCTGCATGCACCGCGCGCAGCGTGGCGATGGCCACCGCTTCGGCCGCCATGGTGCTCAGCACCGTCATGCCCGGTGCGCTGCCTTCGAGCGGCACGCGGCCGGTGGCCAGTGCGAACAGCGTGTCGCCGTCGCTCATGGTGTGCACCGGGTTGATGGCGCGCGCGAGGCCGTCGTGCGCCACGGTGGCGAGGCGGTTGGCCTGCACCTTGGTGAGCACGGCGTCGGTGGCGATCACGCCGATGGTGGTGTTGGTGCCGGCCAGCAGGGGCTTGGGCAGCTCGCCGCGCAGCAGCGCGCGGCGCGTGTCGAGCAGTGCCTTGCCGTCCTCGGTGCGGGCGCCGGCCACGGGCTGGCCGGTGTTGTGGTCGATCACGTCGCCCAGCGAATTGACTGCGATGAGCGCGCCCACCGTGACCCCGCCGACCGTGACCGAGGCGGTGCCGACGCCGCCCTTCATCGCGCGATGCACGCCGAACAGCTTGCCGACCAGCGCACCGGTGCCTGCGCCCACGTTGCCCTCGGCGGGCGCCGCGTTGCTCGCGGCCTCGCATGCGGCGTAGCCGGCAGCGGCGTCGGGTCGGATGCGCGCGTCACCCATCGGCAGGTCGAACAGCACGGCGGCCGGCACGATCGGCAAGGTGCCGAAGCGCACGTCCATGCCGATGTTTCTTTCCTCCATCCAGCGCATCGCGCCTTCGGCCGCGGCCAGGCCCCAGGCGCTGCCGCCCGCGAGCATCACGGCGTGCACCTGCTGCACGAGGTTGCCGGGCGCGAGCAGGTCGGTCTCGCGCGTGCCGGGCGCTGCGCCGCGCACGTCCACACCGCCCACGGCACCGTCGCGGGCCATGATCACGGTGCAACCGGTGGGGCGGCGGGTGTCGGAGAAATGGCCGACCTCGATGCCTGCGACATCGGTGATGGCGCCGGCGGAAAGGGAGAGGTCGGAGGAGCGGGATGAATGAGGGGAGGCGGACATGGCGGCCGATTATGAGACCGCACCCCCTTCGGTCCGCCTCGCGACGGTTGCAAGAAGTTTCCCGGCGCGCCTCAGTTCGCGGGTGCGATCGAGATCACGGTCAGCGCCCCGTCGACCTTGTCCGCGGTGAACTGCACCTTGTCGCCGGGCTTCACCTGCGTGAGCAGTGCCGGGTCCTTCACGCGGAAGACCATGGTCATGCCGCTCATGTCGAGGTTGGGAATGTCGCCGTGCTTCAGCGTGATCTTCTTTGCGTCGGCGTCGACCTTGCGGACTTCGCCTTCGACGGACGGCAGTGCTGCCTGCGCGAACGCGGCGGCGCAGAGCAGGGCGGTGGACAGGGCGATGGCGAGCTTCTTCATGAGTGAGTTTCTTTCCTGGGTGGCGGTTCGGTTGTTCATCGGTAGGCTTGATAGACGCGCGTGCTGCCGTCGGCCAGCACGAGCAGCACGTCGTAGGGGTCGCGCCGGCCGCCATACGCCGGGCCGTCCATGCCGGGCGATCCGACCGGCATGCCCGGCACCGCGAGGCCCACGGCCCTGGGCTTTTCCTTGAGCAGCCGCTGCACTTCTCGCGCGGGCACGTGGCCTTCGATGGCGTAGCCGCCGACCAGGCCGGTGTGGCACGAGCCCAGGCTGGCCGGCATGGCCAGCCGCTGGCGCGTGGCGCCGTTTCCCTCGTTGTGCACGCGGGTGGCAAAGCCGCTTCTGTTGAGGTGCTTCACCCAGTCCTGGCAGCAGCCGCAGTCCGGGTCCTTCCAGATCTCGACCATCGGCGCAGCGGCCAGTGACGCTCCGGTAAAGGAGCCGATGGGCAGGCCGGCGGCCAACGCGAGCAGGGTTCTTCGTTGCATGTCGTGTTTCTCCTCAGTGGTTGTGTGCGCCGTGCCCGGCGGGCTTGCGCACGGTGGCGTCGGGGGTGCCGGTGGCATCGCGTGCGCCGTTCGCCGATGGCGCAGGCGCATGGCGGGCGGCCGGTGGCACGCCGGCGCCCGGAACTTCACGCGCCACCGTGCCGGCCGGGTGCCTGAACCAGCCCGGATCGCGGTAGTCACCGGGCTTCTGGTCGCGCCGCACCTTCAGCAGCGTGAACATGCCGCCCATCTCGGCCGCGCCGAACGGGCCGGTGCCGGTCATCATGGGCAGCGTGTTGTCGGGGATGGGCATTTCCATCCCGCCCATGTCCGCCATGCCCTTGTCGCCCATCACCATGTAGTCGGGCACGAGCTTGCGAATCTTCTCGGCCACGCCCTTGTGGTCGACGCCGATCATGGTCGGCACCTCGTGCCCCATCGGACCCATGGTGTGGTGCGCCTTGTGGCAGTGCAGCGCCCAGTCGCCTTCCTCGTCGGCAATGAACTCCATCTGCCGCATCTGGCCCACGGCCACGTCCACCGACACCTCCGGCCAGCGCGCGGTGCGCGGCACGGGCCCGCCGTCCGTCCCGGTCACCTCGAACTCGTGGCCGTGGATGTGAACCGGGTGGTTGGTCATCGTGAGGTTGCCCGCGCGGATGCGCACGCGGTCGCCCTTGCGCACATTGAGCGTGTCGATGGCGGGGAACACGCGGCTGTTGAAGCTCCAGATATTGAAGTCGGTCATGGTGTTGACCTTGGGCGTGGCGCTGCCGGGCTCCACGTCGAAGCTGCCGAGCAGGAAGCAGAAGTCGCGCTGCACCGGGTCGATCAGCGGATGGCTGTCCTTCGGGTGCGTCACCCAGAACCCCATCATTCCCATCGCCATCTGCACCATCTCGTCGGCATGCGGGTGGTACATGAAGGTGCCGGGCCGGCGCGCGGTGAACTCGTAGACGAAAGTCTTGCCCGGCGGAATGTGCGGCTGCGTGATGCCGCCCACGCCGTCCATGCCGTTGGGCAGGCGCTGGCCGTGCCAGTGCACGGTGGTGTGCTCGGGCAGCCGGTTGGTCACGTAGATGCGCACGCGGTCGCCCTCGACCACCTCGATGGTCGGGCCGGGCGACTGGCCGTTGTAGCCCCACATGTTGACCTTGAAGCCGGGCGCCATCTCGCGCACCACGGGCTCGGCGACGAGGTGAAATTCCTTTACTTGACCGTGCGGGCCGGCGTTCATGCGCCAGGGCAGCGTCCAGCCGTTGAGCGTGACGACGGGGTTGTAGGGGCGGCCGTTGGGAGGCGCCAGCGGCGGCGCGGTGGCGGTGGAGCTTTGCGAGACCGGCTCGGGCAGCGCGGCCATGGCCACGCGGCTGACGGTGGTGGCGGCGACCGCGGTGGCGGCGCCTGCGAAGAAGTTGCGGCGGTTCATGGTGTTTGCTCCTTCCCCCTCTGGGGGAAGGTTGGGATAGGGGCTCGGCTGCGGTTGGTTTGTTGGCGGTGCTGCCGGTGCGAAGGCCGCTGCCCCCACCCCAACCCTCCTGGAGGGAGCGAACGCGGATGCAGGGGGCTCATTCGGTGTTCCCTCCCGTGGCGGTCGCAGCCTGCAGCGCCGTCATGCCGCCGGGCGAACTGCCCGTCAGCACCAGTTGAAGGTCGGTGTCGGCCAGCCAGAAGTCGCGCTGCGCCTCGATACTGGCGCTCACCGCGAGCATGCTGGCGCGTGTCTCGCCCAGCAGTTCCCAGACGCTCGCGAGCATGCCGTTGTAGCGGAGCACCATTTCCTCGTTGACCTTCCTGCGCAGCGGCAGCACTTCGTCGCGGTAGCGCCGCGCGATGCCGTAGGCCGTGTTCCAGCCTTGCCAGGCTTCGCGCGCCTCGCTCGCGGCCAGCACGCCCACGTCGCGCACGCGTGCCGCCGACTGCAGGTACAGCGCCTCGGCGCGGCCGTTGCGCGCCTGGCCCCAGTCGAACAGCGGTATCGGCAACTCGAGCTCGAAGCCGCGCTGCGTGCGGCGCGATCGGTCGGGACCGTTGTCGAAAGTGGTGTTGCGCGCCACGCCCAGTTCCATCGCGTTCACGACACCCGTGGCGTGCGTGAGTCCGAGCGATCGGGCCGCGGCGGTGTTTTGCGCCTGCGCGGCGCGCACGTCGAGCCGGTCGCGCAGCGCGAGCGCCTGCACGTCGCCCGGTTCGGGCGCGGCGCCGGGCAGCGGCGGCAGGCGGTCGGGCAGCACATAACGGGCCGCACGCTCGCCGTTCAGGCCGAGCAGCCGCGTGAGCTGTTCGCGCGAGGCGACCGCGGACTGCTCGGCGCGTGCCAGTTGCGCGGCGGCATCGGCCAGCAGCAGCTGTTCGCGCGTGCGCTGAAGCGCGCTCCAGTTGCCGGCCTGCGCCATGCGGTGCGCGAGTTCGGCGCCGGCTTCGGCCGCCTCCTTCGCGTCACGCAGGTAGGCCACGCTCTGCTGTGCGGCCACCGCACGCACCCATGCGCGGCGCGTGTCGGCGGCCAGCACCAGCACGCTCTGCGCTGCCTGCAGCCTGGCCGATTCATGGCGCTCGCCGGCCCAGCGCGCCCGCCACGGCAGCGTGAGCAGGCCTATCACGTTGAAGCTGATCAGCCGGTCGATCTCGCGCTCGCTGCCTTCGGTGAGACGGCCAAAGGCGAACACCGGGTTCGGCAGGCTCGCGGCCTGCACGCGGTCGGCGTCGCTCAGTTGCAATGTGGCAAAGGCGTCCTGGACGCGCGGGCCGTTGACCAGCGCGATGCGCACGGCGGCCTCGGCGTCGAGCGGCCGGGCCAGCAGCTCGTCGATGCGCTGCTGCGAGGCCGCGTCGGGCATGCGTTGCGCGGTGGCCCCTGCGAGCAGCGGGTTGGCGCCGACCAGCGCCTGCACGTCGGTGCTGCCGCCGTCAGGCGAGAGGCTGGCGCAGCCCGCGAGCACGGCCGCCATGGCCAGCGCGGCCGCCGGCCTTGTCGTAAATGACGCGGGGTTCCGGCGCGCGCCGGAGGTACGCATGTCGCCATGTCCTGCATGGCGTGTGCGCATGTCGCCATGTCCTGCATGGCGTGTGCGCATGTCGCCATGTCCTGCATGGCGTGTGCGCATGTCGCCATGTCCTGCATGGCGTCGGATGCCGGCCCATGGCCAGCCAACAAAGGGGTTCACGCTCGATCTCCATGAGCAATACGACCAGCGCCGCGAGCCTGGACAGGCTCACTGCGGACGGACTACGGGCAGGGAGATCAGGAAATGGGTGGCTTCAGGCCCTGGGCGGGCTCTGCGCTGGCGAAGCGGGCCGTGCGTGCGGCGGGCGTCGCCTGGGGTACGCCGGGCACCGTATCGGCAAGGGGCAGGCCGCCGAGCGCCACCGTGTGGCAGACCTGGCAGGCGGTACAGGTGCCGCAGCCCTGATGATCGGCGCTGCCGGCAGTGGGGCTGTTGTCGTGGCCTGGCATGTCCATGGCCGTGTTCGTGCCCACGGCGTCGTCGGCGCCCATCGCGCTCATGTCGTTCATCGCGCCCATGGCATCGTGGCAATGGGCTTCAGCGGCCGCGCCGTCCGCCGAGGCCGCCGCGGTTGCCGGCAGCGAGTGCCGCACCATCTCCACCGCCATGGCATCGCCGATCCAGCCGCGGATGGGCAGCAGGGCGATCATGAGGGCGAGCAGCAGGGTGCGCATGGGGCCGGATGATAAACGCGGGTGCTAAGCCACCAGCTGCGCGCGGGCCTTGTCCACCCACACCTGCAGGTTGTCGAGCAGGTCCTTCTGGCTGAACGAACAGCTCTCCTCGCTGAAGAGGGCGCTCGACTCCAGCCTGTCGAGCAGGTTCAGCAGCACTTCGCCATAGCGCGGAGGCAGCGCGGCGAGCAGTTCGGCGCTCGCGCGCGCCTCGTTCGACAGCGCAGTGACGGTGTCGCCGCCGCCGCGCAGGGCCGACAGGCGCCCGGCGATGCCGTCGAGTTGCAGCGCCGCGCTCATGGCGAGCTCTTTCCGGGAGGTGGCAGCGACAGCTCGCGCTCGCGCATCAGGTCGCGCAGAACGTCGGGGTAGTCGGTGATGATTCCGTCCGCGCCCGCGTCCATCAGCCGCAGCATGTCGGCGCGCTCGTTCACGGTCCAGGGCAGCACCTTCATGCCGAGCTTCTGCGCTTCCTTGATGACAGCGGGCGTCAGGCCGGCGTAGGCCGGCGACCACGTCACCGCACCCGGCGCGTTGGCCGAAGCGGCCCGGACCATCTGCGGCACCGACGCGAAGCTGGCCGCGTCGAGCCCGGCCGTCCAGCGGCTGTCCTTCAGCGTGCGGGGCGTGGTGAGGTAGGCGCGCGGCAGCTGCGGCGCGAGCTGGCCGACCAGCGCCAGCGTGCGCCAGTCGAAGCTCTGGACGGTCACGCGATTCGCCATGCCCGCCTTGTCGATCTCCGCCAGCAGGGCGCGCACCATCGGCTCGGGCGCCGCAGTCTCGGCAGGCCGGGTCGGATCGATCTTGGTCTCGATGTTGAAGCGCACCGTGGCGGCTTCCGCACCGCGCGCCTGCACCCGCGCGAACAGCGCCGCCAGTGTCGGAATGCGTTCGCCGTCGCGACCGCGCTGCAGCGCGAACTGCTTGCCGTAGTTGCTCGACGGGTTCAGCCGGCCTACGTCGTAGGTCTGCAGCTGCGCCAGCGTGAGCGTGCGGATGGCCGCGCCGCTCTTCGGCGCGAGCCAGTTGCCGCTGGCATCGCGCGTGTGGTCGGGGTTGAGCGAGGTGTCGTGCGAGATCACCACCACGCCGTCGGCCGTGAGCCCGATGTCGAGTTCGAGCGTGCTCACGCCCAGGTCGATGGCATTGTCGAATGCCGCCAGCGTGTTCTCGGGCGCCAGCCCGCGTCCGCCGCGGTGGGCCTCGAGGTCGAAGTGCTGCTTGGCGGCGGGCGCGATGGACGCGCAGCCGGCGATGAGCATGGCGGCGGCGAGAAGAGCGGTTTTCATTTGAGTTGGACCTTGATGCCGTTGTCCTGCACCGTGATGTCGCCGATCTCGTAGGTCTTGCGGCCTACGGTGAGTTCGTCGGCAGTGAAGCTGCGAAGCACCTGGCCTTGCAGCAGTTCCTGCGCCACCACCGCGCCCACGCGCTGCAGCCGTTCGGCGTCGCGGCCCTCGACGCCCTGCAGCTCGAGCCGCTCGGCCTTGGGCTGGTCGAGCCGCAGCGCGCGCGCGGCTGCGTCGTACCTGAGCGCGCTGCTGACCGACACGATGCCCTGCACCGGCGAAGCCGCCAGCAGCGGGCTGGCGATGGTCAGCGTCGCCGTGATGGCCGCGCGGTTGTCCTGTGCGTTCAGGCCCAGCTGCGGATCGCGCAGGCCGACCATGAAGATCTCGGCATAGCGCTCGGCCACGGGAAAGCGCTTGGCGATCTGCGCCTGCAGCTCGTCGCGCGTGGCGGTGTATTCGCTGGTGAAGAAATTGAAGCCGGCGAGCGCGGCGAAGGGCGCTTGCAGGGCTGCGGCGCCCAGCAGCGCGCGCAGCACCCGACGGCGCGGAGGGTGGGTGAGACTGGGGCGGATGTGCATACCGCCCAGAGCTTGCCACAGCCGGGCAGTTTGCGGCGGTTCGCCGAAAGATGTCGCCGGCTGCCTCAGAGCGGCCGGCGCCGTGCGTACCGCACCACCGTCACGCCCGGCTTGGCCTGGCGCGTCGAGGGCATCACCAGCACGCAGTCGTCGTAGGGCGTGGCCACGGGTTCGCCGTCGTTCCAGCCGATGACGGTGCCGGCCTTCTCGATCACCTCGAGCCCGGTGAAGGGCCTGGCGAAGCGGAAGTCCTCGCTTCGCGCGACCACCGGGCCGGTCACGTCCAGCGCCCACTGGCGTGGCGCATCGGGCTGCAGCCAGCCGGGGAGCAGGCTCGCAATGGCCGCGTTGTCCAGTGCGCCGGCCGCGCGCAGGAAGCGCGCGCACTGGTCCTGCGCCACGGTGCGGCTGGCCGGGTCGCCGTGGAAGCCGCACTCCACCAGCAGCGCCATGGCGTCGGTCGCCGGGTCGGCGTCGGGTGCGCCGAAGCGGCCGAAGTCGCGCATGCGCACGCCGTCCTTGTGGCCGGCGTCGATCACGATGTGCTCCGGGCTGCGCAGCTGCCGCGCCAGCGCCAGGTTGCGCGGCTGCATGCCGGTGAGCGTCAGGGGCGCGGAGGGCTCGTGCATCGAATGCAGGTCGAGCAGCCAGTCGGCCTGTGCCACATGAGGCTGCAGCGCCGCGGCACGCCGCCGCTCGCGCGTGCTGCCGGCCGCGAGGCGGTCGGCGGACCATTGGCGGTTGAGGTCTTCGTCGACGAAGCGCGAGGCGTCATGGTCGTGCGGATCGAAGCGCCCGAAGGCCTCGAGGTTGCAGAACGCCAGGGTGAGGCGCCCGCGCTGCGGGCGCACGCCGGCTTCCAGCAGGCCCTTGAGCGCCCAGGCGCCGCAGACTTCGTTGCCGTGCACCAGCGCACTGATCATCACGTGGCGCCCGGGCCGTTCGGCCTCGAAATGCCAGACGCCCTCCGTGCCGGTATTGCCGGCGCGCCAGGCCGAGATGTCGGGCGGGGAAAGTTCGAATGCGGACACGGACAAGCTCATTCCTTGATGTTGGCGAATTGCACGATGTCCCGGTATTTGGCGGTCTCGGTGACGAGGAAGCGCTCGATGTCCAACGGCGCCAGTGGGACGACCGAGCTGGTGGCTTCCATCTTCTTGCGGAAGTCGGGCGACTGCAGCGTTTCATCCAGCGCCTTTCTCAACCGCGCCACCACCGGTTCGGGCAGCTTCGCCGGCCCCATCAGCGCGAACCACACCCCGATGTCCATGCGCTGCAGCGCGGGGGTCTCGCCGAGCGCGGGCAGGTCCGGCGTGATGGCCGATCGCTTCGCCTCTGTGGTGCCCAGCGCCACCATCTTGCCGCTGCGGATGTAGGGCAGCGCGCTCGAGAGCACGAACACGCCGAAGTCGATGTTGCCGCCCAGCAGGTCGTTGGTGAGCGGCGCCACGCCGCGGTAGGGCACGTGCGTCATGGCCACGCCGCCCTGCTGCTTGACCATCTCGCCGGCCAGGTGCAGCGAGGTGCCCACGCCCGAGCTGCCGTAGCTGTACTTGCCGGGATTCTTCTTCAGCAGCGCGATGAACTCGCCGGTGTTCTTCACGCCCGCGCCGGGCGCCGCCACCAGCACCAGCGGCTGCGACGCGATCAGCCCGATCGGCGTGAAATCCTTCGGCTCGTAGCGCACGCTGGCGTTGACCAGCCTGTTGATGGCGATCTCGTTGTTGGCGCCCGCCAGCAGCGTGTAGCCGTCGGGCGCGGCATTGGCCACCTTCTGCGCGCCGATCGCACCGCCGGCGCCGCCGATGTTGTCGATGATCACCGGCACGCCGAGCCGGTGCGACAGCTCCACGCCCAGCGCGCGCCCGGTCAGGTCGGTCGAGCCACCCGGCGGATAGCCGACCACCAGCGTGATCGGTTTGCTGGGATAGGTGTCGGCGAGCGCGGGCGCCTGTGCGGCAAGGCCGCAGAGGGCCAGCGCAAGGCAGGAAGAGAAAGCACGCGGGAAGATCATCGTGGCCTCGGGGTTTGGAAGTGAACCCCTGAATTCTGCGAAGCCGCTGCCCGGCTGGTGGTGCCTTGCCGGCACCAGGCCGTGCCGATTGGGCCAGGCAGGCGCGCGCTGGCTAGCGCGCCGCCATGGCGCGCCAGACGTCCTCGGCCAGCGTTCCCAGCCGGCGCTTGGGGCGGTACAACCGCACCTCGAAGCGCACTTCCATGCGCCGGCCGCCCGTGGGCACCAGCCGGCCGGCCTTGCAGTCGGCCTGCACCATCGACCACGGCAGCCACGCCACGCCGAGGCCGCGCAGCACATATTCGTAGAGCGCGTCCGCCGAATCGCATTCGATGCGGCGCTTCAGCCGCGGCGCGTGCGGGTTGTTGGCCAGCAGGTCTTCCACCAGCCGTCCCATGGCCAGCGTGCGCACATACGAGAGAAACGGCACGTCGCCGGGGCCGTCGAAGCTGTGCGCCGCTCGGCCTTGCGCATCGGCGCGCGAGACCGGCACCAGCTTGTCGGACGCCACCGTGACGTGCGCGAACTGCCGCCCGTCGAGCCGGAAGGTCAGTGCCGGGTGATGGAAGATCAGCGAGAAGTCGACCTCGTTGTGCTCGATCATGCGCACCGTTTCGGCCAGCGCCCCGGTCTGCACGCGGATCTCGCCGCCGCGCAGCACCGGCTGCAGCCGCACCAGCCAGTCGGCCATCACCGTGCGTGCCAGCGTGCGGCCCGTTACGAGCGTCACCGTGCGCACCTCGCGGCCGGCCACGGTGTGCAGTTCCTCGCGCGAGCTTTCCACGCCGCGCACCATCTGGCTCGCGTTCTCCAGGAAGCTCTCGCCGGCAGGTGTCAGTGCCACCGGAGAACTGCCGCGCTCGACGAGCGCCGTGCCGGCCCATGACTCCAGCGCACGGATGCGGCGGCCGAAAGCCGGGTGCGTCACATGGCGCAGTTCTGCTGCGCGCGTGAAGCTGCGCGTCTGCGCCAGCACGATGAAGTCTTCCATCCACTTGAATTGCATGGCGCGGGCGGGTGACGCAATTACCCGGCGAAAGTCGCCACGGGCAGTTCGAAGCGTGCGAAGGCGCGTTCGCCCTTGTGGATCACGCTGTGCAGCGAGAAGCCGTTGCGCTCGTACAGCGCGCGCAGCGGCGCGCGGTCGGCCACGCAGTCCAGACGCAGGAACCCGCGGCCCAGGCGGTGTGCGCGCTCGCGGGCGAAGTCCAGCAGCAGCGACGGCACACCGTGGCCTGCAAACGCGCGGCGCACTGCGAGCTTGTGCACGTAGAGCGAGCTGCCGCTTTCGATCTCGGGCCAGAAGTGCGGGTCTTCGAGGTCGAGCCGCACGACACCCGCCACCTCGGCGCGGCTGCGCGCGATGAAGTAGCCGCCGGCTTCGGTGTCGCGCCGGACGCGCTCCGGCGCGATGTCCGCCGGGGTCCACAGCGGTCGCCCTTCCGCGGCGATCCACCGGGCGGCTTCGTTCAATACGGCCGCGACGGTGGCGGCTTCGGAGGGCTGGGCTTGTTCGATCTGCATCTTGCCCGAGCATAGCGGCGGGCAGGCTCAGACATGTCGCAGCACGGCGAAGCCTTCGTGCGGCAATGGCGCCACGAAATGGCTGCTGATCAGGTCGAATTGCGCATCCGTCGTCTCGAACGGATGCTCCCCGCTCGCGTTGCGTGCGTGCAGACGTTGCTTGCAGACCGCGTCGGGCACGTCGAGAAAGTGCAGCGTGTGCGCCGCGCCAGCGGCCTCGAAGATGCCGCGCATCCAGTTGCGGTTGCTCACGGTGTTGGCGGGAAAGTCGAGCACCACCGACACGCCGGCCTCGAGCAAGGCCACCACATGGCCTGCCATGGCCTGCTTCAGCCGGCCCGCGCTGCGCACGTAGTCGGGCAGCTCGTGGATCTCGCCCGGGTACAGCGCGGCGAGCCACGTGTCCTCGTTGATCAGCACCGTGGCGGGTGCCTGGGCAAGTTGCCGCATGAGCGTCGACTTGCCGGCGCCGATCTTGCCGCAGACCATGTGAAGCATGGGGATGGATGTCAATTCGTTTCTCCTGTCGGATGGGTTTGGAAGAGAACCCCAGGAAACGAAAAACCCGCCTCGTGGGGCGGGTCGTGTGGCGTGTACTTCTGGAACCGCGCGCTAACCCACCATTTTTCGGAGGGTGCGAATGATCGGCGCGGTGTGCAGGCAAGCCATGGACCGAGGATAGCCCAGGCCGGCCACTTCAGTCATGCAGCGACGACAGGAACTGTTTCAACTCCGCCGTCTGCGGATTGCCGAACAGGTCCGCCGGCGGCCCCATCTCGTGCACGCGGCCCTGGTGCATGAAGATGACACGGTCGCTCACCTTGCGCGCAAAGCTCATCTCGTGCGTGACCATCAGCAGCGTCATTCCCTCGTCCGCCAGCGACTCCACCACGCGCAGCACCTCTCCCACCAGCTCCGGGTCGAGCGCCGAGGTGATCTCGTCGCACAGCAGCACGGCCGGCTCCATGGCCAGCGCGCGGGCGATGGCCACGCGCTGCTGCTGGCCGCCGGAGAGCTGGTCGGGCATGGCGTCGAACTTCTCGGCCAGGCCCACGCGCGTGAGCAGCTTGCGCGCCTGCGACGCGGCTTCCATGCCGCCGCGCTTCTTGACCAGCGTGGGCGCGAGCATCACGTTCTTGCCGACCGTGAGGTGCGGGAACAGGTTGAAGCTCTGGAAGATCATGCCCACGCGCTGGCGCAACTCGCGCATGGCCATGGCGCTCTCGTGCAGCAGCGGCTTGCCGTCCACGGTGAGCGCGCCTTCCTGGAACACCTCGAGACCGTTGATGCAGCGCAGCAGCGTGCTCTTGCCCGAGCCGCTCTTGCCGATGATGGCGATCACCTCGCCGCGCTTCACGTCCAGGTCGATGCCCTTGAGCACCTCGTTGGTGCCGTAGGACTTTCGCAGCGCGGTGATGCGCACGATGGGCGCGCCCACCGAGGTGGCGGGCTGTTGTTGCGATTCGTCAAGCACGGCGGCCATGGGTCTTCCTCTCGAGGGTCTTGGCGTACAGGCTCACGGGAAAGCACAGCACGAAATAAAGCAGGGCCACGCAGCTGAACACCACGAAAGGCTTGAAGGTGGCGTTCGAAATCATGCTGCCGGCCTTGGTGAGTTCGACAAAACCGATCACCGACGCCAGCGCCGTTCCCTTGATGACCTGCACCAGGAAGCCCACGGTGGGCGCAATGGCGATCTTCACGGCCTGCGGCAGGATCACATGGCGCATCTGTTCGCCGAAGCTCAAGGCCAGGCTGCCCGATGCCTCCCATTGGCCCTTGGGAATCGAAGCCACGCAGCCGCGCCAGATCTCGGCGAGAAACGCGCTGGTGTACAGCGTGAGCGCCACGCTGGCGGCCGTCCATGCCGACACGTCGATGCCGAACAGCGCGATGCCGAAGTAGGCCAGGAAGAGCTGCATCAGCAGCGGGGTGCCCTGGAAGAGCTGCACGTACAGGCCCACCGCCCTGTTCGCGGCCTTGCCGCCGCGCAGCCGCAGGAACAGCAGCAGCGCGCCCACGAGGCCGCCGCCTACGAAGGCGATGAGCGAGAGCACGACGGTCCAGCGCAGCGCCATCAGCAGGTTGCGCAGGATGTCCCAGAGAGAGAAATCGACCATGTCCACAGGCTCCGGT
Source organism: Variovorax paradoxus (assembly GCF_902712855.1). Lineage (NCBI taxonomy): Bacteria > Pseudomonadati > Pseudomonadota > Betaproteobacteria > Burkholderiales > Comamonadaceae > Variovorax > Variovorax paradoxus. Next base: position 4,517,733 of record NZ_LR743507.1, on the reverse strand, counting down.
GTTCGCTCAACGGCCGAAGAAGAACTTCGGCCCCGCCCAGTCGAGCAGCCGGCGCAGCGCGACCGACAGCACGAGATAGATCAGCGTGGCGATGATGAAAGCCTCGAAGGCGCGGAAGTTGCGGCTCTGGATGAGGTTGGCGGCGTAGCTAAGTTCCTCGGTGGAAATCTGCCCGCACACCGCCGAGCCCAGCATCACGATGACGATCTGGCTCACCATCGCGGGCCACACCTTCTTGAGCGCCGGCGGCAGCACCACGCGCAGGAACACCTGCGCCTTGCTCAGCGCCAGGCTCACGGCGGCTTCGATCTGGCCCTTGGGCGTGGCCTCGATGCCGGCGCGGATGATCTCGGTGGAATACGCGCCCAGGTTCATCACCATCGCGATCACCGAGGCCACTTCCGGCGAGAGCTTCACGCCCGCGGCCGGCAGCCCGAAGAAGATGAAGAACAGTTGCACGATGAAGGGTGTGTTGCGGATCAGCTCCACGTACGTGCCCACCACGAGCCGCAGCCACTTCGGCCCGCCCGATCGCGCCCATGCGCAGAAGGTGCCCACGACCATGCCCAGCACCGTGCCCACGGCCGTGAGGCCGATGGTCCAAGCCACGCCGCGCAGCAGCAGCGGCCACTCGGAGAGCACCGCACCGAAATCAAACTCGATGTTCATAGGTCAGTCTGTTCGTGGAACGCCGCGGAACCGGCTTCGCCGGGCCGCAGGCGTTGCCCCGGCGAGGGGGTGTGCGCAGCGACACGAAGCGCGCGAAGCATGGGAAGTGCCCGTTCAGACGGGGAGGTCGCCGGCTGCCTTGCCGAGCCACTTCTTCGACATGGCATCGAGCGTGCCGTCCTTCTTGGCCGCCGCGATGATCTCGTTGACCTTGGTCTTCAGCGCGGTCTCGCCCTTGGCGATGCCGACGAAGCAGGGGCTGTCCTTCAGCAGCAGCTTGAATTCGGCGCTGACCTTCGGGTTCTTGGCGAGCATGTCGCCGGCCACGGCCGCGCTGGTTGCGATGGTCTGCGTCTGGCCGGCCACGAAGGCGGCGATGGTGGCGTTGTTGTCCTCGAAGCGGCGGTAGTCGACGTTCGGCGGCGCGACCTTGTTGAGCTCCTGGTCTTCCATCGCGCCGCGCGTCACGGCCACGGTCTTGCCTGCCATGTCGGCGAAGCTGGTGAGCTTCATGCTCTTGCCGGCGTACACGGCCTGGAAGAAGGGCGCATAGGCCGACGAGAAGTCGATCACCTTCTCGCGCTCCGCGTTCTTGCCGAGCGTGGAGATCACCAGGTCCGCCTTGCGGGTCTGCAGGTACGGGATGCGGTTGGCGCTGGTCACCGGCACCAGCTCGATCTTCACACCCAGCTTGGCGGCGATGAGCTCGGCCATCTCCACGTCGAGGCCTTGCGGCTTCATGTTCCTGTCGACCGAGCCGTAGGGCGGGTAGTCGGTGGGCACGGCGATCTTGATGGTCCTGGCCTTGAGCACGTTGTCGAGTGCGTTCTGGGCCTGGGCGGCACCGGCGGCGGCCAGCATGGCCAGCGAGGCCACTGCGAGCGCGAGGTGGCGTTTGGAAAGCGGGAAGGTCATAGCAGGGCTCCTAGGTAGGTCGAAGAGTCGGAATCGGAATCGGTGGACGGGGCTGCCTTGCGGCGTTTCGGTGCGGGCGATGGCGCAGCGGTGTCGGGCAGCGGCGCCAGCGCATCGCGCAACTGCGCCAGCGGGTCGGTGGGCGCTTGCACGCGCAGTGCCGACTGCACCGTGCCGATGTGCGCCGCCATCAGCGACTCGGCGGCGGCGTGGTCGCCGCGCTCCAATGCCGCGACGATCTGCACGTGGTCTTCGCACGACTGCACCGCATCGTGCGTGGACTGATAGAGCATGGCGATCAGCGTGGTGCGCGCCGTGTAGTCGCGCAGCGTGTCGGCCAGCAGCGAGTTTCCGAGGCATTCGGCCAGGCAGACGTGGAAGTCGCCCAGCAGGAAGCTGCGGTTGCCAACGTCGCTTTCCTTCAGGGCCGCCTTCTCGCGCTGCAGGTGCACCTTGAGCTGGCGCAGCGCGGTCTTCGCGAGCTTGCCCGCGCCTGCACTCCGGATGAGGCCCAGTTCGATGACGCGCCGCGCCTCGAAGGCCTCGCGTGCCTCGTCCTGCGACGGCTCGATGACGAACCATCCGCGGCGCGCGCTCACGGTGACGATGCCGCGCGCTGCCAGCCGGGTGAGCGCCTCGCGCACGATGGTGCGGCTGCAGTCGAAGAGCATGGCCAGCTGCTGCTCGCCCAGGCGCGAACCCGGCGCGAGCTTCTGCGCCATCACCGCTTCGACGATGCGTGCACTGATTTCGGATGCGGAGATGGCCATGGGCCTGCATACCAGCAGCTTCTGTGCCAACTGGTATGCAAGGCGTGTGCACCGAAATGGATCAGGCGTCCGGGTCCCGTCGCCCGGCGATGGGGAGCGCGCTCAGTGCCGTGCGCGGCCCAGTGCGCTGTCGGGCAGCGCCACGAGCATGAGCAGTGCCGACAGCACGAGCGCGCCGCTCAGCACGTACAGGCTTGCGGTGAACCCGCCGGTCATCGTCTTGAGTGCGCCGACCATCATCGGTGCCACCAGGCCCGCGCTCCCTCCGATGGTGCTGATGAGTGCGATGCCCGCCGCCGCCGCGCGCTTCGTCATGAAGCTGCCCGGCACCGACCACAGCACCGTGAAGGCGGCCGAAATGCCGATGGAGGCGAGTGCCAGGCACAGCACGGCGGCAAGGGGTTCGTGCATGAATAGCGTGGTCAGCGCCAAGCCGGCCGCGCCCGCCACCGCGCTCAGCGCGAAGTGCCAGCGGCGCTCGCGGCGGCGGTCCGAGTGCCTGCCGACGACGATGTTGGCCGCGATGCCCGCCACCGCCGGGATGACCGCATAGAAGCCGATCTGCAGCACGCTCAGGCCCATCGACTTCAGGATGGTCGGCTGCCAGAAGGACAGCGCATAGATGCCGAGGATGATCAGGAACGACATGAACCCGATCAGCCACACGCGCGCATCGCGCATGGCCGCGCCGAAGGTGTGGCGCCCGCCGGCGTCGTGCGCGGCATGGTCGTCGGCCAGCAGGCGCGCGACGCGCTGCTTCTCGGCGGGCGAGAGCCATGCTGCCTGCCCGGGCCCGTTGGACAGCCACGCGAAGGCCGCGATGCCCAGGAGCACGCTCGGAATGCCTTCGAGCAGGAAGAGCCACTGCCAGCCATGCAGCGACAGCGCGCCATCGAGGTAGGTCATGGTCAGTCCGGCGATCGGCCCGGCCACCACCGGTGCCGCGCCGAAGGCCATGAAGAACAGCGCCGTGGCCTGCGCCCGCCGGTGCGACGGGAACCACAGCGTCAGGTAGAACAGCACGCCCGGCGCGAAGCCGGCCTCGAAGACGCCGATGAGGAAGCGCAGCACGTAGAACTGCGTGGGCGTGGTGGCGAACATCATCGCGGCGGAGGCAGTGCCCCACAGGCCCATGATGCGCAGCAGCGTCGCCCGCACGCCGATCTTCGCGAGCATCAGGTTGCTCGGGATCTCGAACACCGCGTAGCCGATGAAGAAGATGCCCGCGCCCAGCCCGAACACCGCGTCGCTGAAGCCCAGTTGCTCCTTCATCTGCAACTGGGCGTAGCCCACGTTGGTGCGGTCGAGGTAGTTGAGCACGTAGCAGGCGCACAGCAGCGGCATCAGGCGCCAGGTGATCTTGCGGAAGAGCGCGGCGTCTTCCTGCGCGGCGGCATCGGCCTGCGGGCGCGCGGCGGTGTTGTCCAGGGCGGCGGTGTTCATCGTGGGTCTCCTTCTGCGTTCCTTGCCGGCGCTCAGGCGCACGTGGGCGTGCCGAAGCAGGTCTCGCCCCACAGGTGGCTGGTGGGCGCACCCGGAAACAGCCAGTGCGGCGAGCATTCGCTGGAGGGCACCACGTTGCTGAAGCCGTGCGTGGCCGAGGTGCCGGCCAGCGTCTTCTCGAGCACCATCGACAGGTACTGGTCGTTGCTGCCTTCCTGCGTGTTGCCGTTGAGGATCACTTCCGCGCCCGTGGCCTGCGCATGGCGGCGGATGCCGTTGTGCCGCGACTGCAGCGGCGACCAGCTGTCGGCCGACACGCCGTTCTCGCTGCTCACGCGCAGGCCGTCGGCGGTGCGGTAGACCAGCGAGTGGTTGCCCTCGGTGTGCCCCGGCGTGTGCACCAGCGCGACGCCGCGGCCGAGCTGGATGCTGCCGTCGAAGGCCACGATTCGTTCAAGAGGCACGCCGTCGAGCCCGTGCGGGCAGTACCAGTCGGCCTGCAGCGGCAGCAGGCCCTGCACGCTGGCGAGTTCCTGGCGATGCACCAGCAGCTTCGCGTTCGGCAGCAGGCCCGGTATGCCGGTGCTGCCGAGCCATCGGCGCACGTCCTGTGTGTGCAGGTGGTCGTAGGTGATGTAGTCGACCTGCTCCGGCGACACGCCGCAGCTCGCCAGTGCCTGCGGCACGGTCCGGTAGACCGGCGCAATGGTCTTGTGCAGGAACTTCGGCGTCTGTTCGCCCAGGCGCTTGAAGTAGGGCGTTTCGTTGCCTGCCTCGAAGTCTGCCGGCGTGAAGAGCAGGGTGCGAAGGCGGCCTTCGAAGTCGTCGTACTGGACCAGCGTGGTGCGTGCCAGCAGGTGCACCATGTGCGGCTTGAGCAGCTGCTGCGAGTACAGGCCGGTGAAGGCGAACCACGCGGGATACGGAATGCGCAGCAGGTCGAAGCTGCGCGCGTAGCGCACGGGCGGCGCGTCGAGCAGTTGTTCGCGCATCGCTTCCGCGCCTCGGCGGATGGCGCGCAGGCGGTCCTGCGGCACGGCGGCGGTGCGGGTGCCGTCGAAGTGGGCCAGCTGTGCGAAGCCGGTGGGCTCGGGGTCTCGTGTCATCGTCGTCTCCTGGAATTCGTCGTGATTGGATTCGTCGAGTGCGTCGTTCAGGGGCGTGCTTTCCGGCGCCGCAGGCGCGCGCTGTGCCGTGCACGCGCCCTGAACAGCCGCGCTCAGTACATCGACCGCCCGCCGGATATGTCGAACACCGCGCCGGTGCTGAACGAACAGTCGTCCGACGTCAGCCAGGCGGCCATGGCGGCCACTTCATCGACTTCGACGAAGCGCCCCATCGGCACGCGCGACAGGAGCGCCGTGCGCAACCGCTCGCGGTGCTCCGCGGGCACGGCCGCGAACACTTCGGTGTCGGCCGCGGACGGCGTGATGCAGTTCACCAGCACGCCTGCCGACGCCAGCTCCTTGCCGAGCGACTTGGTCAGCGCGATGAGGCCGGCCTTCGACGCCGAGTAGGCGGCGTTGAGGCCGTTGCCTTCCTTGCCCGCGACCGACGCGATGTTGACGATGCGCCCGCGCCGCTGCGCGAGCATCACCGGCGCCACCGCACGGCAGCACAGCCAGGCGCCGGTGAGGTTGACGTCGAGCACGTTGCGCCACTGCGCGGGCGTGTGCTCCCACGCCGGCACGGTCGGGCCGAGCACGCCGGCGTTGTTGACGAGGATGTCGATGCCGCCGAAGCGTTCCTGCGACCGGCAGGCGGCGCGGGCGACCTGTGCCTCGTCGCGCACGTCGACGACTTCGGCGGTCGCCGTGCCGAGCGGCGCGAGCGTTTGCTGCGTGTCCGCGAGCGTCGCGGCATCGAGGTCCCACAGCGCCACGCTCGCACCCGCTGCCAGACAGCGCCGCGCGATGGCGAGCCCGATGCCGCGCCCGCCGCCCGTCACGATGGCGTGGCGGCCGCCGAGCGCGTCGCTGCGCAGGGCCGTCATGCGGTGGCGGCTTCGGCGGCAGTGGCGGACGCGGGCTGGCCCAGCAGGCTGCCCACCAGCGCGCCGACCTGTGCCGCCGGCACGCCGGCCAGCAGTTGCCGCAGCATCGTGAGGGTGTCGAAGTACACGCGCTCGCATACCAGCCGGTCGCCCTCGAAGATGAAGAAGGCGTTCATGCGGCAGCGAAAGCTGTTGCCGGTGGGCGGAATGCCCTTGAGCGGACCGCGGTGCGTGCCGAGCAGCCAGAACTCGACGATCACCGAGTCCTCCGCGTGCCGCAGCTGGATGATCTCGTGGCGCTGGTCGGGGAAGGCGCGGCGCGTGTCGATGTAGTACTGGCGCACGTCGGCAACACCGTCGTGCACTTCGCCGCTGGGAATCAGCTCGTAGTGCGGATGCGGGAAGGTGCCGAGCACGGCGTCGAAGTCCTGGCGGGTTTCGTCGGCGAAGTGGTCGAGCACCAGGCGCTCGCGGCGGGCTTGAAGTTCGGTGTGGGCGTTCATCGGGGTGTGCTCCATGTGACAGTGAATGACCGGTCCCCGGGTTGCTGCGAATGCACCGCGCCGGGCTCGCTGCGTACTATCGGCAGGCCCCGAAAACAAGACTGTCCGGTGTTGGCAATCGCCGCTCCGGAGAAACCCGCGATGCCACGCACGCCCACTGCCCCGCGCAATCCCGAGCCGGACGTCCAGCCCTCACCCGTGCACAACGGCGACATGCGGCTGGCCGACGATGTGCAGCAGCGCCTGCTCGCCGTGGCGCACCGGCGGACGCTGGCGCGGGGCGAGTCGCTCTTTCACAAGGGCTCGTCGCCCGATGCGCTGTTCGGCGTGGTCGGCGGTTCGCTGCGCGTGAGCGTGGTGGCGCCCGGCGGGCGCGAGGCCGTGATCGCCATGCTCGAGCCCGGCCACTGGTTCGGCGAGGTGTCGCTGCTGGTGGGGCGCGAGCGGGTCTACGACACCTGCGCGGTCGACACCACCGAGATGGCGGTGGTGGCGGCGTCCGACTTCCACCGGCTGGTGGCCGAGCACGCGGACGTGCACATGGCCTTCACGCGGCTGGTGTGCCTGCGGCTGCGCCAGGCGCTGGCGTGGATCGACGACGTGATCCTGATGCCGCTGCCCGTGCGGCTCGCGCACCGCCTGCTCACGCTCGACGCGCACGGCTCGGCGCCGGGCGAGGGCGGCGGCACGCTGCTGGGCGTGTCGCAGGAAGACCTGTCGTTCATGCTGGGCGTGTCGCGCCAGAGCGTGAACCGGCAGCTGAAGCTGTGGGAGGAAGACGGCACGCTGCGCGTGCGCTACCGCAGCATCGAGCTGCTGAACCGCGCGCAACTGGAGCGGCACGCGGCCACGCCCAGCTGAGCGGCGGGCGTCAGTCCATCCGCGCGCCGGAGGCCTTCACCGCCTTTTCCCAGCGCGGCGTTTCCGTGGCCAGGAAGCGCGCGAAGTCCTCGCTGCCCAGGAAGGCCGGGTCGGCGCCCTGGCTCACCATGCGTTCGCGCACCTCGGGACTCGTGAGCACCTGCCTGAACGCATCGCTCAGCTTGGCGACCACGTCCCTATGGGTGTCCTTCGGCGCGAGGAAGCCGTAGAAGCCCACCACCTCGAAGCCCTTGAAGCCCGACTCGATGACGGTCGGCACGTCGGGCAGCGCGGGGTTGCGCTCGCGGCTGGTCACGGCCAGCGCGCGCACCTTGCCCTGCTTGTGGTAGCTGGCGGCCTGCGGGATCGACTCGGCCATGAACTGCACCTGCCCGCCCATCAGGTCGGTGAATGCCGGGGCGCTGCCGCGGTAGGGGATGTGCACCATGAAGATGCCGGTGGCGGTCTTGAACATCTCGGGCACCAGGTGGCTGATGCCGCCGTTGCCGGCCGAGCCGTAGTTGACCTGGCCGGGCCGCGCCCTGGCGTAGTCGACAAACTGCTTCAGATCCTGCACCGGCAGCTTGGGCGTGACGAGCAGCGCCAGCGGCTGCATGGCGGTGCGCGCGATGGGCACGAAGTCGCGCTGGGTGTTGTAGGGCAGCTTGCTGTAGAGCGCGCCGTTGATCACGGCCACGCCGGTGTTCGCCAGCATCAGCGTGTAGCCGTCGGCGGGGCTCTTGGCGACCGCGTCGGCACCCACCGAGCCGCCCGCGCCGGGCTTGTAGTCGACGATCAGCGGCTGGCCGAGCACAGCCTGCAGCTTGTCGGTGAGCAGGCGCGCATGCTGGTCGAGCGGACCGCCGGCCGGGAAGCCGATGACGACCTTGATCGGCTTGTCGGGGTAGGCCGCGGTGGCGGCCGGGCCCGCGGCCGCGCCCAGGGCGAAAGAAAGGACCGCGGCTGCGGTCCTGGCTGGCTTGTTCATGATCCGTCTCCTTTTTTATGAGGAGACGATCATAGGCAACGCGATCAGCTGGCCAGCGTGGCCTTCAGCGTGATCTCGGGCACGCTCGCCAGCGCCTTCGACAGCGGGCAGCCGGCCTTGGCGGCGGCCGCGATCTCCTGGAACTTCGCTTCGTCGAGGTTGGGCACCGCCGCGTCGAGCTCGAGCTGTATGCGGTCGATCTTGAAGCCGGCGCCGTCCTTGGCCAGGCGCACGGCGGCCTTGGTGTCGATGCGGGTGGCGGTCAGGCCCGCCGCCTCGAGCGCGAAGGCGAAGGCCATCGTCAGGCAGGCGGCGTGCGCCGCACCGACGATCTCCTCGGGGTTGGTCCCGCGCTTGTCGTCCTCGAAGCGGCTGGCGAAGCCGTAGGGATAGTCTTTCAGGGCGCCGGTCTCGGTGCTGATCTGGCCCTTGCCGGTCTTGCCGGCGCCTTCCCAGTGAACGCTCGCGTGCTTGTCTGCTGCCATGTCGATTCCTTCGGTCGGTTGGTGGTTGGAGGGAGCGACAGGTATCGCCGGTAAAGCGCCGGCTGTCTGTAGTCGCACGTCGCATGCGGGGTCGCCCGGAAGGGGGGGGTACCGCACCGCAAGAGCCGGAAGAAAGTGCGTCACCTAGGCGACGCCCCGGGGGCTTCCCCGATGGGAGCGGCGGCCCCGGCGGCTTAGGCTGGCGGGCAATCGCCTTGCGGCGCTTTTTCCTTTGTCTTTCCCTTTCCCCCGCCTGTTCCCACCATGCAACAACGCCCGCATTACAAGTTCTGGCCCAAACGCCTCCCGCACTCCATCACCGTGCCTGCGACGTCGCTCTGGCACAACCTGGCCACCTCGGCCGCGCGCTACCCCGACAAGCCCGCCCTGGTGTTCTTCGGCCGCGTACTGAGCTATCGCGAGTTCGCGGCGCAGGCCGAGCGCCTGGCCGGCGCGCTGCACGCGCTGGGCGTGAAGCGCGGCGACCGGGTGATCCTGGACATGCAGAACTGCCCGCAGCTGGTGATCGCGCATTTCGCGATCCTGCGCGCCAACGCGGTGGTGGTGCCTGTCAATCCGATGAACCGGGCCGAGGAGCTCAAGCACTACATCACCGACCCCGACGCCAAGGTAGCCATCATCACCGGCGACCTCGCCGGCGAACTCGCCAAGGCCAGCAACGCGCTGCCGCCCGAGCAGCGGCTCGCTCACATGATCGTGACCCAGTTCACCGATGCGTTCGATGCCGACGCGTCGGGCGACGACGCCCCGGCGCCCGCCTGGAAGGACTGGCTCGGCACCCGCCACCCGCTGCCCGCGCTCGAAGGCGGCCAGGCCATGGCCTGGACCGACGCCCTGGCCGCCGGCCACGCGCCGCCCGAGCACGTGGTGGGCGCCAACGACATGGCGCTGCTGCCGTACACCAGCGGCACCACCGGCCTGCCCAAGGGCTGCGTGCACCACCATTCGAGCCTCATGCACAACGCGGTGGCCGGCCAGATGTGGGGCGGCTCGACCTCCGAGGCGGTGGTGCTGGCCGTGGTGCCCATGTTCCACATCACCGGCGTGGTGAGCATGATGCACACGGCGGTGCTGGCGGCGGCCACGCTGATCATCATGCCGCGCTGGGACCGCGACGTGGCGGGGCGGCTCATCTCGCGCTGGAAGGTCACGGCCTGGACCAACATCCCGACCATGGTCATCGACCTGATGGCCAGTCCCAACTTCGCCAGCTACGACCTCTCGAGCATGAACTACATCGGCGGCGGTGGCGCCGCCATGCCGCAGGCGGTGGCACAGCGCCTGTTCGAGCAGTACGGCCTCAAGTACCAGGAAGGCTACGGCCTGACCGAGACTGCCGCGCCTTCCCACACCAACCCGTCGGACCATCCCAAGCAGCAGTGCCTGGGCATTCCGTTCATGAGCACCGACGCGCGCGTGGTCGACCCCGACACGCTGGTGGAGATGCCGGTTGGTGAATCGGGCGAGATCATCATCCACGGCCCCGAGGTGTTCCAGGGCTACTGGAAACGCCCCGACGCCACGGCGGCCGCCTTCGTCGAGTTCGAGGGCAAGCGCTTCTTCCGCTCGGGCGACATGGGCCGCATGGACGAGGACGGCTACTTCTTCATCACCGACCGGCTCAAGCGCATGATCAATGCGAGCGGCTTCAAGGTGTGGCCCGCCGAGGTCGAGCTGCTGATGTTCCGCCACCCGGCCATCCAGGAAGCGTGCGTCATCTCGACCCGGGACGACTACCGCGGCGAGTCGGTCAAGGCCGTGGTCGTGCTGCGCCCCACGCACAAGGACACCACCGAGCAGGAGATCATCGACTGGTGCCGCGAGAACATGGCGGTCTACAAGATCCCGCGCAAGGTGCAGTTCGTCGATGCGTTGCCCAAGAGCGGCAGTGGCAAGGTGATGTGGCGCCTGCTGCAGGAGGACGAGAACGCTGCGAAGTGAGCCTGCTCACTTCCGTCCGAGCGACTTCAGCAGCTTCCCCGCTTCCTTCCTGCCATCCTCGCTGACGCCCGACGAAGCCACCGCCTTCGTCAGGTAGTCGACCACCTTGCGGTGGTTCTGGTTCGGGCCTTCCCAGAGGAAGAGGCGGCCGAGCTCGAGGGCGGCGTCGCCGTCGCCCTGCGCGTAGGCGCGCTCGAACCAGAAGCGCGCCCATCGGAAGTTGCCTTCGTCGCGATAGCAGATGGCGAGGTTGGCACATCCGGCCACGTCGCCGGCCTTGGCGGCCTTGCGGTACCAGTCGCGCGCGGCGGTGCTGTTGCGCGCGACGCCGATGCCATGGTCGAGGAAGTAGCCGACGCTGTTGAGCGCGTGGGTCTCGCCCGCGGCCGCCGCCTTGAGGAAAAGCGACAGCGCCTTCTTGTGGGCGCCGGCGTCCCATGCGTCGTTTGCCGCGAAAAACCAGTCGTCCCGGGTGGGTTCCTGCATGGTGAGGTGTCTCCTTCGAAGCGCGGTTCGGAAGAAAGAAAAAAACTGTGTCCCGATCCCTCCCCGCGCGTGGATCCCTTAGCCTCGATCGGTCCGGCCATTCTGCCTATCTCCGGCTCTTTCATGCACTTTCGCGCGCTGTTGTCCCTGTCCTGCCTCCTGGCCTCTTCCCTTTCCCCCGCTCTTGTCCACGCCGCTCCCCGCTCATGCCTGGTCGTCGGCATCAGCGACGGTGACACGCTCACTGCCCGCTGCGGGCGCATCGGCGCTTACGAGCGCGTGAAGGTGCGCATCGCGGCCATCGACGCTCCCGAGAAGACGCAGCCCTACGGCCAGCGCAGCAGGCAGGCGCTGAGCAGCATCTGCTTCCAGGAAAAGGCGCTCATCACCGAGATCGATACCGACCGCTACGGCCGCACCGTGGCCGACGTGCGCTGCAACGGAGAGGACGCCGGCAGCCGCATGGTGGCCGACGGCTGGGCCTGGGTGTACGACTACAACCACCTCGCCACCAAGCGCGGCGGCGGGCTGTTCAAGCTGCAGGACGTCGCACGCGCACGGCGCGCCGGCCTGTGGTCGGACGCCGGCCCGACGCCGCCATGGGAATGGCGCAGGCAGCATCGCAGCGAACACCCACACTGGGGCGGCTTCTTCTGAGTCGCAGCGGCTGGCGCCGCGACCGTGTCACGGCGGATTCACGGGGCGGCGACACCATCGCGGGTCCTCGCAATCGCGGCGAGAAGAACATGGCCAAGGACTTCGACCGCACGGACGACTCCGACCTCCGCGGCGATCGTGGCCATCACGAAGAACGACGGCGGGGCGATCGGCCGCTGAGGCCTCGAGGCGCGCCGGTCGTCAGCAGCCGCCGCCGGCCCAGCAGCGCAGCCCTGGCACGAACAGGCCCGCGACGAAGCTGACGGCGCAGAACACCAGCAGGATCAGCGCCGCCATCTTCAGTCCTTCGGCGCTCCACCGCGGCGCGAAGCTGCCGAAGAGAACGCCCGAGGTGAAGGTGCCTTCGAGCCACTCGGCGCCTCCCCAGCGCAGCACCCAGAGGCACAACAGCCCTTCGGCAGCGTGCACGGCGATCCATGCGATCAAAGACACGGGGCTCGCCAGGCTGTCTGGCCGTGCTTTTGCATGACGCACGGTGCATGCAAGCGGCGCAGCCTGTTCGCGGGACACCTCGTAACCTGCTTCGCCGTGCCGCCGGTGCCGCCCCCGGCGAGGGGGTTGGCGAAGCGACACGAAGTGCGCGAAGCCGGGGGGCGTCTCATGATCAGGATTCGCTCCTGCCTTGCACGTCGGCGACCACGCGCGCATTGCGCTGGAAGCTCCAGTAGGCACCGGCCCAGTCCATCATCACGACGATGCGGTTGCGAAAGCCGATCAGGAAGTAGGCGTGCGCGAAAAGCCAGAACAGCCACGCCAGCCGGCCGCTGAAGCGAAGCGGCCCGAACGGCGTGCCCAGGTCGACCACGGCCGAGTTGCGCCCGATGGTGGCAAGGTTGCCGTAGTCGGCATAGCGGAAGGGCACCGTGGGCCGGCCCGCGATGCGGCGCAGGATGTTGGCGGCCGCGGCGCGGCCCATCTGCTTGGCGCCGGGAGACACGCCCGGTACCGGCCTCGGCGGCTTGCCGGGTGCATGGCTCATGGCGGCGGCAAGGTCGCCGACCACGCTGATCTCGGGGTGGCCCGCCAGACTCAGGTCGGGCTCGACCTTGATGCGGCCCGCGCGGTCGCACTCGACACCGGTGGCCGTGCCCAGCATTCGGCCCAGCGGCGAGGCCGCCACGCCAGCCGCCCAAACCACGCAGCTGCTATCGATTCGGTAGCTCTCGGGCGGCGCACCGTCCGTGCCGCCGCCGGCCTGCACCTCGAGCCCGGTGGCGTCGATGGCCGTCACGCGCGCATTGAGCCGCACCTCCACGCCGAGTCTTTCGAGCTGCTCGAGCGCCTTCTGGCTCAGCGACTCGGGCATGGCCTGCAGCACGCGCGGACCGCCTTCGACCAGCAGCACCTGCGAGCTGCCCGGATCGATGTGGCGGAACTCGCCCGACAGCGTGTGCTTCGCGATCTCGGCCAGCGTGCCGGCCATCTCGACGCCGGTGGGACCGGCACCGATCACCACGAAGGTGAGCAGGGCGCGCCGGCGTTCCAGGTCGGCGGTGATCTCGGCGGTCTCAAACGACAGCAGCACGCGGCGCCGGATCTCGAACGCATCGGCGAGGGTCTTGAGGCCCGGTGCCATCGGTGCCCATTCGTCGTGCCCGAAGTAGCTGTGGGTGGCGCCCGCCGCGACGATCAGGTGGTCGTAGGGCACGCGGTCGCCGTTGGCCAGGTGCACCGACTGGGCGGAGGGATCGATGCCGCTCACCTCGCCCAGCAGCGTCGTGATGTTCGGCTGCTTGCGGAACAGCGAGCGCACCGGCGCTGCGATGGATGGCGCCGCCAGTCCCGCCGTGGCCACCTGGTACAGCAGCGGCTGGAACAGATGGTGGTTGGTCCTGTCGATCACCGTCACGTCGACATCGGCGCGCTGCAGCTTGCGTGCGGCTTCGAGCCCGCCGAATCCGCAGCCGACGATGACGACCCGGGGCCTGCCCGAAGGGTTGGTCGTTTGCATGCGACGGATGATACGCAGCCGCTCTGCACGCCAGCGCATCTTGTGCCACAGTGGCTGCCCGCCGATCTTCGGTCGATGGCCGGCGGGACCTTGTCCTACGCACTGCCGCAGCCTTGATGGGCTACAACTTGCGGCTGACCCGACTGGAGATCCCATGACGCTTTCCCGGCCGACCTCACAGGCGGCAGGCGCACTGCGCGACAAATTTCGCGAGGTGCGCGCCACCAGCCTTGCACTGGCCGCCCCGCTGTCTGCCGAAGACCAGTGCATCCAGTCGATGCCCGATGCGAGTCCGACCAAGTGGCATCTCGCGCACACCACCTGGTTCTTCGAGACGGTGCTGCTGGAGCCGCACGTTGCGGGCTACGTGCCTTTCGACGTGCGCTTCCACTATCTCTTCAACTCCTACTACGAGGCGCTCGGCCCGCGCCATCCGCGCCCGCATCGCGGACTGCTCACGCGGCCGTCGATCGACGAGGTGCATGCCTACCGCAGGCACGTCGACGAGGCCGTGGGCGAACTGCTCGGACAGGCCGACGGTGCCGTCGACTGGAGCGTGATCGAGCCGATCGTCACGCTCGGCCTGAATCACGAGCAGCAGCACCAGGAGCTGCTGCTCACCGACATCCTGCATGCGCTGTCGTGCAACCCGATGCTGCCGGCCTACAAGCCCGCGAGCAGTCCCGCGCTGCGGCTGGCCGCCGTGCCGCCCGCCGTGCGCTGGATCGAGCAACCCGGCGGCGTCGTCGAGGTCGGCCATGCGGACGACGGCCTTTTCGCCTTCGACAACGAAACGCCGCGCCACCGTGCGCTGGTGCAGCCGCACGCCATCGCGGACCGGCTGGTGAACTGCGGCGACTTCGCGCAATTCATTGCCGATGGCGGCTACCAGCGGCCCGAGCTGTGGCTGTCGGACGGCTGGGCCGCGGTACAGGCCCACGGCTGGCGGCATCCGGCGTACTGGCTCGCGGCAGACGATCCACGGCTTGGCTTCGGCGGCGCGTCGCAGAACGCGAGCGGCTGGCATGTGTTCGGCCTGCACGGCGTGCGCCCGATGGAGGCCGACGCACCCGTCTCGCAGCTGAGCTTCTATGAAGCCGCCGCCTATGCCGAATGGGCCGGCGCGCGCCTTCCGACCGAGTTCGAATGGGAGGCCGCCTTCGACGCACCCGGCATCTCGCAGATGACCGGGCACGTCTGGCAATGGACGCGTTCGTCGTACGACCCGTATCCCGGCTTCCGTCCCATGCCGGGCATTGCGGCCGAATACAACGGCAAGTTCATGGTGGGGCAACTGGTGCTGCGCGGCGGCAGCGTGGCCACGCCCGCGGGCCACACGCGGCCCAGCTATCGCAACTTTTTTCCGCCGGCGGCGCGCTGGCAGTTCACGGGGCTGCGGCTCGCGAAAGACCTCTGATCATGCGCAATCCAACCTCTTCTTCCTCGCTGTCGTTCGTGCCTGCAAAGGGCCGCCAGAAGCCGAGCGTGTCGTCGGATTCGCCGTCGTCCGAGCGGGCCGTCGATGCCGCTGCGCCGCGCTCGGAGTTCGGGCGCGAGATGCAGGAGGGACTCGCGCGTTCGCCGCGCAGCATCTCGCCGAAGTTCTTCTACGACGCGGCAGGGTCGCAGCTGTTCGACCGCATCTGCGAGTTGCCGGAGTACTACCCGACGCGCATCGAGCTGAAGATCCTTGGCGAGTGCGCCGGGGAGATTGCCGGGCAGATCGGTCCGAACGCGGAGATCGTGGAGTTCGGGGCAGGGTCGCTGACGAAGGTCCGGCTGCTGCTGGACGCGCTCGAGTCGCCGAAGCGCTATCTGCCGATCGACATTTCCGGAGAGCACCTCGAAGCGGCTGCGCAGCGCTTGCGCACGGATTACCCGGCGCTCGCCGTTCAGCCCATTGCCGCGGACTACACCATGCCGCTGGTGCTGCCTGCGCCGATGGCTGGGGCAGGGCGCCGCGTCGGATTCTTTCCGGGTTCGACGATCGGCAATTTCGAACCCGACGAGGCGTTGGCGTTTCTTCAGCTGGCTGCGCGGATGCTGCGTGGAGGCGGGCTGCTGATCGGTGTGGACCTGGTGAAGGATCCGGCGCGCTTGCATGCGGCCTACAACGACGCGCAAGGCGTGACTGGCGAATTCAACCTCAACCTCCTGCGTCGAGCCAATGCCGAGCTGGACGCCGACTTCGACCTCGACGGGTTCTCGCATGCCGCGTTCTACAACGCGCCACGGCGGAGGATCGAGATGCACCTCGTGAGCCGGCGGGCACAGGTCGTTTCGCTGAATGGCGAGACGTTCGGGTTTGAGGAAGGGGAGACCATTCACACGGAGTACTCGCACAAGTTCACCGTGGAAGGGCTTCGTGCGCTGGCTGTGCGGGCGGGGTTTCGGCCGGGGGCTGTCTGGACTGATCCTGAGCGGCTGTTCAGCGTGCATTGGTTGTTGGCTTAGTTTTTTTGTTTTCCGGGGCCGGGTCTCGGCCCGGCGGCCGACCTGCTTTCTTTTGCTTCGCCAAAAGAAAGTAGGCAAAGAAAAGGCGACCCCACTGTCTGCGACCCTCCGCTTCGCTACGGGCAACCTGCGGTGCTCGCGTTTCGCGGGGTCCGCAGAACTCGCTTCGCTCAAACAGCTGCGGCCCTGATCCGCGAAACGCTGCGCTCCTCGGCGCAGCCAGAGGGGGTGGGAGCGGGAACCACACGGGCCATTGCTTCGCTCGGCCCGGGGTCACTGCAAGCGCTGTGCGCCTGCAGTGCTTGGGCCAAGGCCTCGGGTTTGCTCATGCGCGGACTCGATACGCTGCTACTGCTACTGCTACTGCTACTGCTACTGCTACTGCTACTGCTACTGCTACTGCTACTGCTACTGCTACTGCTACTGCTACTGCTACTGCTACTGCTACTGCTGCCACTGCCACTGCCACTGCCACTGCCACTGCCACTGCCACTGCCACTGCCACTGCCACTGCCACTGCCACTGCCATTGCCATTGCAATCTCCGCCGAGCAAAGCGAAGGCCAGTCTGGGCTGTTGAAAAGGCCGAGCGCAGCGATGGCCTGTTTGGTTTCCAACCCCTTCTGGCTGTGCCGAGGAGCGCAGACGCAGGAGGGATGAGGGCCGCAGCTGTTTGAGCGCAACGCAGTGGAGCGAGTTCTGCGGACCCCCTCCTGCGTCGAGCACCGCAGGTTGCCCGTAGCGAAGCGGAGGGACGCAGACAGCAGGGTCGCCTTTCTTTTGCCTACTTTTCTTTGGCGAAGCAAAGAAAAGTAGGTCGGCCGCCGGGCCGAGACCCGGCCCCAGTCCTCAATTCAAAAAACCGAAACCCGACCCAAAGAACCACCCCCCAAAAGGGCAGCTAAGACAACACAAAAAGCCGTACCGACAACCAGCGGCACAATACCCACGCCCCCCGCGGCAGCGCAAATACCCGCGCCCGCAACCCTCCCCCTGGAGACCAAGACATGAAAGCAACCTGGAACGGCGTCACCATCGCCGAAAGCGACGACACCGTGCTCGTCGAAGGCAACCACTATTTCCCGATGAGCGCGCTCAACCGCGACTACGTCACGTTCAGCAATCACAAGACCACCTGCCCCTGGAAGGGCACCGCGAGCTATTACTCGCTGCTGGTCAATGGCGAGCTCAACACCGACGCCGCCTGGTACTACGCCGACCCCAAGCCCGAAGCCGAAGAGATCCGCGACCGCGTCGCGTTCTGGAAGGACGTGAAGGTCAGCGCCCAGTGACCACGGCCGCCTTCACTCCTCCCTTCACGGCTCCCGCGGAACTCACCGCCGCATTGCGCGACCAGGGCTATGCGGTATTGAGCCCGCAGGGCGTTTCCGAGTGGCTCGGCGTGCCGCTCGCGGAGCTGGATGCGCTGCACGCGGACTGGAACGATCTCCCGCCCGACGAATACCTGAAAGACGGCGGCCGCTACCGCACGCGGCGCCACGCCTGCTTCACCGTCGAGCCGGACGAGCAGGCCACGCTGCAGCAGGTGCCGCACCGCGCGCACTGGCAGCCGGTCGAATACAACGCGCTGCACGGTGGCATGCAGCGCTGGTTCGCGCCGATGCTCGACGCCACGGTGGCAAGGCCGGCATGGCAACGCCTGCTGCAGAAACTGGGCAAGGCCAGCAGCGAGATGCGCGGAGCGCCGCAGCGCTGGTACGTGGAAGCGCACCAGTTCCGCATCGACACCGCCGGCGGCATCGGCCGCCCCACACCCGAAGGTGCGCACCGCGACGGCGTCGACCTGGTGGCGGTGGCGCTGCTCGGCCGCCACGGTATCAAGGGCGGCGAGACGCGCGTGTTCGAAGCCAACGGCCGCCGCGGCGAACGCTTCACCATGACCGAGCCCTGGAGCCTGCTGGTGCTCGACGATGCACGCGTCATCCACGAATCCACGCCGATCCAGCCGCTCGAGGAAGGCGGCGAAGGCTGGCGCGACACGCTCGTGATCACCTGCCGGGCCGAGGGTTTCCAGGGGGACTGAACCCCCGCCAGATCGGCCAGCCGCACGCGCGTGCAAGCGGCACGCGGTGGCTGGCCCGAGTCCTACAGTCCGGCTGCGCAACAGCGGTTAAATTCGAGGCCCGGTTCGATGTGCGACTCCACACCGGTCCGTGTCTGTCTGCGAACGAAAGCGAGGTCCCGCCATGTTCAATCACATCCTGGTTCCGATCGACGGCTCCGAAACTTCCATGCTCGCCGTCAGCAAGGCCAGCGGCCTCGCGCTGGCTTTCGGCAGCCGCATCACGTTGATCCACGTGATCGACAACTACCCCTTCATCGGCGTGGGCGCGGACTACGCGCTCGGCCAGAACGAATACCTTGCCGCCGCCACGGCGAGTGCCAACGCGGCGCTTGCACGCGGCGTGGCCGCGCTGGCGGCCGAGGGCCTGCACAGCGACCAGCGCGTGATCGACGGCCATGTGGTGCACGAAGGCATCGTCGACACGGCCATCGCCATCGCGGCGGACCTGATCGTCATGGGTTCGCATGGCCGCAGCGGCATCGAGAAGCTGCTGCTCGGCAGCGTCACGCAGCGCGTGCTGCAGGACGCGAACATGCCCGTGCTGGTGGTCAAGGGCGGCTTCAACTGACCGGCTGAACGCCGTCCGGGCGAGGGATCAGTCCGGCGCGAAGTCGGCTGGCCGCCGGAAGAAGAGCGCCTCCTGCGTCACTGGATGCACGAAGCCCAACTCGCTCGCATGAAGCAACAGGCGCGGTGCACGCGCCTGCAATGCCTCGTCGCCGTACAGCGCGTCGCCGAGGATCGGATGGCCGATCGACAGCAGGTGCACGCGCAGCTGATGCGAGCGGCCGGTCAGCGGCTCGAGCAGCACGTGCGTGGCCGCAGGTTCGCCGGGCCGCAGTGACATCGCCTTCCATCGCGTGACGCTGGGCTTGCCCTCGGCATCGATCTTCTGCAGCGGGCGGCGGGGCCAGTCGGGCATGAGCGGCGCGTCGATCACCGACCATTCGTCGCGCAGCGGCATCGCGCCGTCGACCACGGCTTCGTAGCGCTTGTGCACCCGCCGCTCGGCGAACGCCGCGCTGAGCGCGCGCTGCATCGCAATGTCGCGCGCCATCACCACCAGGCCGCTGGTGCCCATGTCGAGGCGGTGCACGATCAGCGCGTCGGGCCATTGCCGTTGCGCGCGTGCGCTCAGGCAGTCCTGCTTGTCGTCGCCGCGGCCGGGCACGCAGAGCAGGCCGGCGGGCTTGTCGAGCACCAGCAGGTACGGGTCGTCGTGAACAGGTTGCAGCTCGGGCAGGGCGGTCATGGATGCGCAGAGTTTAGAGAGCGCGACCAGGGGCGCTGTTCGGGCGCGCATGACCTGCTCACGGCCCGCTCATGCAGCCTCGGATATCCTCGAGCGAATGTCCGGCCCCGCTCCCGTATCCCCTTCCGCGGCTTCTCCCGCTACCGTTTCCGCTTCTCCTCCCAGCTTTTCCGACCTGACGCGAGAGCGCCCGTTCATGCAGATGTGGACGGCGCGCCTGTTCGGCACGGCCGCATCCCAGATGCTGCTGGTGGCCATCGGATGGCACATGTACGACCTCACCGGCAGCGCCTGGGACCTCGGCCTCGTCGGCCTCTACCAGTTCGTGCCGGCGCTGCTGCTCGCCTTGCTGGCGGGGCACATCGTCGACCGCCATCATCGCGGCCGCATCGTGGCGGCGTGCTTCGCCGTGCAGGGCCTCGTGGCGCTGGTGCTGCTGCTGGCGGTGCTGCAGAAGCAAGACACGCGCGGCCTGCTGCTGGGCCTGTCGCTGGTGCTGGGCGCGGTGCGCGCCTTCCAGATGCCTGCACAGCAGGCACTCACGCCGCTGCTGGTGCCTCCGACCATGCTGGCGCGCGCGATGGCCTTCAGCTCGGCCGGCATGCAGGGCGCGATCATCGGCGGGCCGGCGCTCGGGGGGCTCCTGTTCGTGGCAGGCATGGCGGTGGTCTACGGCGCCAGCGTGGCCTGCTTTGCCCTGGCCTGCGGCCTGGTGCTGCGGCTGCGCTATGCCTACACGCCGGCCGCGCGCGAGCCTGTCACGCTGGGCACGGTGTTCGCCGGCGTCGACTTCATCTGGAAGCGCAAGCCGGTGCTCGGTGCGGTCTCGCTCGACCTGTTCGCCGTGCTGCTCGGCGGCGCGGTGGCGCTGCTGCCGATCTATGCCAAGGACATCCTGCACACCGGCCCGTGGGGGCTCGGGCTGCTGCGCGGCGCGCCTGCCGTGGGCGCGCTGGTGATGTCGATCGCGCTCACGCGGCGGCCGGTGGAGCGCCACGTGGGCCGCACGCTGCTGATGGCCATCGCGCTCTTCGGGCTGTGCATGGTGGTCTTCGGCATTTCGAAGAGCTTCATCGTGTCGCTGATCGCATTGGCCGTTTCGGGCGGCGCGGACATGGTCAACGTGGTGATCCGCCAGACGCTGGTGCAGCTCGAGACGCCCGATGCCATGCGCGGGCGGGTGAGTGCGGTCAATTCGATCTTCATCGGCGCGAGCAACCAGCTGGGCGAGTTCGAGTCGGGCGCCACGGCCGCATTGCTCGGGCCGGTCGGCTCGGTGGTGGTGGGCGGCGTGGGCACGATGCTGGTGGCGCTCGCCTGGTTCAGGCTGTTCCCTTCGCTGGCGCAGCGCGACCGGCTGGTGGTGGCCGCGCCCTCGGCACAGCCCCTGCGGTCCTAGTCGTCGAAGAGCGAGCGCGCCCCCGGAGCCTCGAGGGAGAGATCGCCGAGCGCTTGCGCCACGCAGGGCAGAATCCATCCTTCGGCTTTTTCCTCGGCGCTCAGGCCGGGCCATTCGATGGTGTGGCGGGTCTCGCCGGACAACCGCAGGCAGATGCAGGTGCGGCAGGTGCCGTTGCGGCACGAACTCGGCAGTTCGATGCCGGCTGCCTCGGCGGCTTTCAGCAGGGTGGTGCCGGCATCGGTCTCGAAGTCGAGGCCCGAGGGCTCGAGTCGGACCTTCATGGGAGGGGCTGCCGGCCCTGTGGTTGCTGCTGCTCGCGGCGTTGCTCGCGCAGCATGAAGAGATACAGGCTTTCGACCTTCTCGCGCGCCCACGGCGTCTTGCGCAGGAACTTGAGGCTGGAGCCCACGCTCGGGTCGATCGCGAAACAACGGATGGGAACGAGTTCGCTCAGCTGCTCCCATCCGTAGTGGTCGGCCAGCGCGGTGACGATGGCCTCCAGCGTGAGCCCGTGCAGCGGGTTGCGCGGCTGGGCCTGCCTGGCCGGCTTTGCCGGCTGCGTGTCGGAGGTGGCCGCCGGAGCCGGGACCGGTGCCGGCGCGTCGTTCGTCACTTGTTCTTGAGCTTGCCGCGGGGAATGACCGCCGTCGTGATCGTGCGCACCGGCTCGATGCCACCGGTACTGACGGGCTTGGGCGGCGAGGTGTCCTTCTTCGGTTTCTTCGCTTCCTTGGTGCTGCGTTGCTGACCCTTGGCCATGTCGGTTACTCCTGTTGTTACGACGGATGCAGCGGGCAGTTTAGCGGTGCGGCGACAATACGAGGTCCCATTGATTTCCCCGCATTCATGTCAGATTACGAAGTTCGCCCCGCCACCCTGCGCGACGCCAAGGCCGTCGCCGAAGTCCATGCCCTGGCCGCCAAGGCCGCCTACCAGGGCATCCTCCCCGAAGAAGAACTGCCCGTGGTGGCCCCGGCCGCGCGCGAGGCCAAGTGGCGTGAAGCCATCGAGTACAGCGAACCGCAGGTTCGCGTGGCCGTGCTGGGCAGCGAAATCGTCGGCTTCGTGGGCTTCGACCGCTCGCGCGACCCCAAGACCCCGCCCACCACCGGCGAGATCTGGGCCATCTACGTCAAGCCCGAGCACTGGGACAAGGGTGTTGGCGTGGCCCTCTGGGACGCCGCCCGTGAAGGCCTGGAAGAAGAAGGCTGCACCACCGTCACGGTGTGGGTGCCCATTCGCAACGACCGCGCGCTGCGCTTCCACGAACTCGCCGGCTTCAAGCGCGAGATGAAGACCGCCAAGACGACCGCCATGGGCTCCGTGCGCGTCGAGGAGATCCGCCTCAAGCGCAACGTGATCTGAGCCCGGCATGAGCACCGAAGGCACCACCCTCGACCACGCCGCGCGCGTGCGCGCCCACCAGCGCCGCACGGCCGCGGTGCAGTGGATCCGCCGCACCCACGGCTGGTTCGGTCTGTGGGGCGCGGTGCTGGGGCTGCTGTTCGGTTTCAGCGGCATCTGGCTCAACCACCGCAACGTGCTGAAGCTGCCGCAGGCCCAGGAGCGCACCCGCGCCCAGCTGGCGCTGCCCGACCCCGTGCCGGAGACGCCCGAGGCCATGAGCCAGTGGCTGCAGGGCGCGCTGCGCATGAGCGGGCCGCCCAACAGCACGCGCATCGAGGCGGCCAGGCCCGTTGCCTGGGCCGACAGGAGCGACAAGACCGCCCCGGCGCTCACGCAGCCCGCGCACTGGGTGTTCAATTTCGGCGGTCCCAACGAAATCGTGCAGGCGGAGTACTGGCACGGCAACCGCTCGGTCGGCGTGGCCACCACCCACAACGGCTTCGTCGCCACGCTCACCAACATGCACAAGGGCGGCGGCATGCCGCTGCCCTGGATCCTGCTGGTCGACACGCTGGCCGGCAGCCTGATCTTCCTGTCGCTGTCGGGCGTGGCGCTGTGGATGCTCACGCACCGTCGACGCCGCGTGGGACTGGCCCTGTTCGGCGCGTCGCTGTTCGCGGTGCTGGCCCTGGCGCTGAGCGCCCTCTAGCCCCTCCGGGGTCCGATTCGAGAGACTGAAAGTTTGCATTCCGGCCGCGGCTCGCCGCGTTCGGGGCTCGTGCGTACGGGTATTGCAAGGGCGGCTGCCGGCTGCGGCTAAGCTCGCCGCTTCATTTTCAGCCCACCTTTTCCATGGCCACCAGCCTTCTCCTGCTGCTCGACGATATCGCGACCGTTCTCGACGACGTGTCGATCCTCACCAAAGTGGCCGCCAAGAAAACGGCCGGCGTCCTGGGCGACGACCTCGCGCTCAATGCGCAGCAGGTGACCGGCGTGAAGGCCGAACGCGAGATCCCGGTGGTCTGGGCGGTGTGCAAGGGCTCCTTCATCAACAAGGCCATCCTGGTGCCCGCGGCGCTGGCCATCGGCACGTGGCTGCCCTGGCTAGTGACGCCCCTGCTCATGGTGGGCGGCGCGTTCCTCTGCTTCGAAGGCTTCGAGAAGCTCGCCCACAAGTTCCTGCACAGGAAGGAACACGACGCCGGCACAGAGCGCCACGAGAAGGCCGTGGCCGATGCTTCGGTCGACGTGGTCGCGATGGAGAAGGACAAGATCAAGGGTGCGGTGCGCACCGACTTCATCCTCTCGGCGGAAATCATCGCCATCACGCTGGGCACCGTACAGGGCCAGCCTTTTCTGACGCAACTGAGCGTGCTGGTCGGCATTGCACTGATCATGACCATCGGCGTGTACGGCCTGGTGGCCGGCATCGTGAAGCTCGACGACGCGGGCCTGTACCTGAGCCAGCGCGCAAGCGCCGCATCGCAGGCTCTCGGCCGCGGCATCCTGTGGGCGGCGCCCTGGCTCATGAAGGCGCTGTCGGTGGCCGGCACCGCCGCCATGTTCCTCGTGGGCGGCGGCATCCTGGTGCACGGCGTGCCGGCGGTCGGCCATGCGGTGGAAGACTGGGCCAAGGCCACGGGCGGCGTGTTCGGCACGCTCGGCTCGATGGGCGTGAACGCCGGCGTGGGCCTGGTCGCCGGCGCGGTGGTGCTGGCTGTGGTGGAACTGGTCGGCAAGCTGCGCGGCAAGAAGGCCTGAGCGGGCCGGCCAGTCCGACGAAACCCGCCGAGAGGCGGGTTTTTCGTTTTCTACTGGCGCTTCCTGCCCAGCTTCAGCAGCTCGACCACAATCAGCACCGCGCCCAGCACCAGCGCGAACCAGCCCACCAGGTAGGCGCCAGCGACCATCTCGAACCAGCGCGTGCCCTGCAGGAAGCGCGGCCCCAGCAGCACGGCGGCGCCGATCACCAGGCAGAGGATGCCGCGCTCGAGCGTGCGGAGTTGTCGTTTGGGTTGCGCCATGGCTTCTTCGTTCGGGGGAAAGTGGATCAGTGCGTCATTGTCCCGCGCATTGCCGCGGGATGCCCCTGCAGCGGCACCGACTTGCCCGTGGGCACGAGCGTGTCGCCGTCGAGCCGCAGGATCGAGATGTCCTGGTCGATGAAGTTGCCTACGTAGAGGTACTTGCCGTCGGCGCTCCATACCGCGCCCTCCGGCAGGCCGCGCACCACCACCTCGTTGGCGCGCGTGACCTTCTTGCCGTCGATCTTCAGCAGCACCACGGAACCGTCGCGGTTGTAGAAGTAGGCGTTCTTCGCCGAGTTGCTGCCGCGCAGGATCACGGCCACCGCATGCCTGCCGGTCGGGCTCACCGCCAGGCCTTCGGGACCGTCGCCGACCACGACCTTGTCGACCACGCGCGGCGGCGCGGCTTCCATGTCGATCACGCTCACGGTGTCGACCTGCCCGTCGGACGCGCCCGAGTTGCCGTTGTCAGCCGTCAACGCCAGCTTGCCGTCGGGCGTCACGTCGACGTTGTAGGGCCACAGGCCCGCCGCGAGGTCGACCTTGTTGTAGCTGACCTTCTCGCCGTTCACGTCGAGCAGCGCGATCTTGTGGCTCGGAAACTTCGCGGCCAGGGCGCGTTTGCCGTCGGGCGTGAAGCGCACGTGCGCCACCGAGTCGCCCATGGCGACGGTGTCGATCGGCGTCACCTTCTTGCCCGCGATGCGCAGCACGCTCACCGAGTTGTCGGCGCGGTTGGCCACCAGTGCCAGCGTGCCCGCACGGTTGATCGACAGGCCCGACGGCTGCTTGCCGAGCTGCAGCGTGTCGAGCAGCTTCGGCGGCGTGGTGGTCAGGTCGATCACGAACAGGCGGTTGTCGGGCACCTGCTTGCGCACGCCGTTTTCCTCGATGACGTTGAGCGAATTGGCCACCAGGGCCAGCGTCTCGCCCGGCGTGATCGCGAGGTTGGTCGGCGGGCCGGCGATGGTGTTGTCCAGTTGCAGCGTGCCGAGCACCTTGGGCGCGAGCGGGTCGGTACCGATGTCGAGCACCTGCACCGTGTCGCGGCCCATCGGGCCGAGCATCACGCCGCCGGCGTCGTTCCACGACTGCTTCTCGTCGTTGGCGACCAGCATCAGCTGCCGCTGCGGCACGGTCGGGGTCATGTTCGTGCAGCCGGCGATGGTGGCGAGCGCGAGGGCCGCGAGCGCGGCAGTGCGGGTCTTCATGTGTCTGTCTCCGGTGTTGTTGTGTGGTGCGCATGGTAGCGAACGGCACACCCGGAGACCGGGCGCAGTTTCGTCGCCGGGCCCGCGCCCGGCACAATCGACCGACCGAACTCCTGAGGCACCGGAACCCATGACCATCGAGATTTCGAAGGAAGCGCGCCAGCAGGCGATCACGTCCATCGAGCGCTATTTCCGCGAGAACATGGAAGAGCCGATCGGCAACATCGCCGCGGGCGCCTTGCTCGGCTTCTTCCTCGAAGAGGTCGGCCCGCTGGTCTACAACAAGGCCGTGGCCGAGGTGCAGGAACGTCTGCAGTTGCGCATCTCGGAGATCGACCTCGAGGTGCACGAGGACGAATTCCAGTACTGGCGAAAGTTCGACAAGCAGAAGAAGGGCAGGTAGGCGCGTTGCAGGGGTGCGTCGCGTGCGCGCATCGCGGCGCATTCAAAAGTGCTTCAAAACGTTGCAAAATCCGTCGCCATGCATCTTCACCGCACGCCCCTTCGTTCCGCGCTCAACGGCGTCCTGCGCACCCTGGCCGCGTTGCCTCTTGTGCTTGCCGCATCGCAGGCCGGTGCACAGCAGAAACCGTCCGACTTCCCGCTCGATGCCGTCGGCTACCTGAACGAGGAGCTGCCGCGCATGGAGGCCGCCATCGCGGCGAAGGACCGCAGCTTCTTCCACGGCGCGATGGTCCGCACGGTGCAGTTCTCGGAGCGCTGGGGCTTCAAGGTCACGGCCAACCCCGACCTCGCGGCTTACCCGATGTGCACGGCCGCCGTGATGGACTACGCTGTGGTCGGCATGTGCAGGCTGGCGCCATCCGACGAATGCGAACCGGGGCTTCCCTCGCGCTTCGATGCGAACGTGCAGCGCTGCCGCGAAGTCGCCACCAGGAAATAGCCGAAAGACACAACCCGCCATGGACTACGCCGCCCGCTACCAGACCCTTGCCATCGAGCGCCGCGGTGCGAACGGCGCGGTGCTCGACATCCGGATGCGCGCGACCAACGGCAAGCTGCCCACCGCAGGCCACGACGGCCACAGGGAGCTCGCGGAGATCTGGCGCGACGTGTCGGCCGACGACACCGTGCGCTGCGCGGTGCTGCGGGGCGAGGGCATGGGCTTCTCGGGCGGCGGCGACCTGGCCATGGTGCAGGACATGACCACCGACGACGCGGTGCGCCAGCGCGTCTGGAAAGAGGCGCGCGACCTCGTCTACAACATCATCAACTGCGACAAGCCCATCGTGAGCGCCATGCATGGCCCGGCGGTGGGCGCGGGGCTGGTGGCGGGCCTGCTGGCCGACATCTCCATCGCCACGAAGAACGCGAAGATCGTCGACGGTCACACGCGCCTGGGCGTGGCCGCCGGCGACCACGCCGCCATCGTCTGGCCGCTGCTGTGCGGCATGGCCAAGGCCAAGTACCACCTGCTGCTGTGCGAGCCGGTGAGCGGCGAGGAGGCCGAGCGCATCGGCCTGGTGTCGCTCGCGGTGGACGAGGCCGAGCTGCTGCCGCGCGCCTACGAGGTGGCCGACCGTCTTGCGGCCGGCAGCCAGAGCGCCATCCGGCTGACCAAGTACGCACTGAACAACTGGCTGCGCCAGGCCGGCCCCACATTCGACGCCTCGCTGGCGCTCGAATTCATGGGCTTTGCTGGTGCCGACGTGCGCGAAGGCGTGGCCTCGCTGCGCGAGAGGCGCGCGCCGAACTTCGGCTGATTGCCGGAGGTTCTTCGCAGGACACCACGGAACCGGCTTGGCCGCGCCGCAGGTGTCGCCCCCTGAAAGGGGGCTGGCGAAGCGGCACGCAGCGCGCGAAGCCCGGGGTCAGCTCGACTTCAATCCCTGCAGGGTCTGCAGCAGCACGACGCGGGTCTGCCCGAGGATCATCCCCTTCCATTCGTCGTTGTCGCAGTAGAACGCGTCGCGCAATTGCTGGCGGATCTCGCGCTTCTGCGCATCGGGCGCCTCGGGATGGCGGCGCAGCCAGGTGTCGGCGCGCAGGCGCGTGAGCACCTCGAGGTCGGGCAGCGTGCCGAACTCCAGACCCATCGGCGCGATCTTCGCGTTCGGGCATTCGTCGTACGCGGTCGAGATCACCGGGCCCGACACGTCGGCCGAGGCCGAGTCGCCGGCGAACGGTGCGAACACGTCGGCGCCCCACCAGGCGTGCGCCCGCGCGAGGTCTTCGGGCGTGTTGCGGCCCGGGTAGATCTTCTCGCCGTGGCCGTAGGGGCCCAGGCCGGTGTGCACGTCGATCCAGCCGATGTGCGTCGCCGACGCCGCGTACTTGCGCAGGATCGCGCGGATCGTGCCGTTGCTCCACGACGGCGCAGTGCCGCCGTAGAACACGCCATCGGGCGAGGTGTACTGGCCCTTGGTCACGGCCGCGCGGAAGGCGCGCATGCCGTGCTTCTCGACATACGCGGCGACGGCTGCCTCGTCGGCGGGCGTCGGCGGCCAGGAGGCCGGCAGCACCAGGGGCTCGACGTCGGCGTACTCGGCGTTCACCGGCAGCGGTGCGCTGAAGTCGATGTGGTTGCGGTTGAGGTCGATGTTGTCCTCGTTCGTGCGGTGCAGGTGCGAGAAGCCGTGCGGGTTCACCGCGTGGACCAGCAGCAGCGCTACGCCCGCCTGCTCGAGCCGGGCGAGCAGGTCGGCGTCGTTCAGGGTGGCCACCTGCGTGCCCGAGCCGCAGAAGCCTTCGGGGCCGTGCGTGCCCGAGGTGACGAGCAGCAGCTTCTTCGCGTCCTTCGCGCCGATCAGCGCCACGTCGGTGGCGAGTTCTTCGCCGAGCGCACCGCGATGCGCGTCGAGCACGAACGACTCGACGGCCGCGCCGCGCTGGGCGGCGGCCTCGAGGAACTTGGCGCGGGCTTCGACGTACGTGCCCGAGAAATACCGCGCGGCGGCGGAACGTTGCGTTGGCATGGTGTGGGGTTCCAGTGTTTTCGTTGAACGGAAAAGTCGTCGGTGCGCGTCAGGCCGCGGCGTGCGCGCCGGCCGCATCGATGTCGCGCCCGGTGTGGTCGCGCAGCCAGAGCAGCCCGAGCAGCGAAACCACGGTCATCGCCACCAGGTACCAGGCGGGCGCCAGCTTGCTGCCGGTGGCGTTCAGCAGCCAGGTGCTGATGAAGGGGGCGAAGCCGCCGAACAGGGCCACGCCCACGCTGTACACGAGCGACATGCCGCTCGCGCGCACGGGTTTGGGGAACATCTCCGGCAGCATCGTGATGCCGGGCACGGTCTGCACCACCAGGCCCACGCTGAACACGCCGAGCACCACGAAAAGCACCGTGGGCGTGGGCGAGGCGTTGAGCCACAGGAAGCCCGGATAGATCAGCGCGGCCAACGCGATGCGGCTCCACACGATGAGCGGCTTGCGGCCGACCTTGTCCGACAGAGTGCCGACGAAGGGCGCGAACGCGAACGAGATGAGGCCGGTGAGCGCCGCACCGAACAGCGCCACCGACGGCGTGAAGCCGAGTTCGCGCACCGCGTAGGTCGGCATGTAGAAGGTCACCACGTAGGCCGCCGTGGTGCCGCCCACCAGCGAAAGAATGGCGGCCAGCACCGTCTTGCCGTGCCGCGTGCAGACGATCTTCAGGCTGCTCTCGCGCGGTGCGGCGGCTTCGGCCGGCGAGATGTGCAGCGATTCCTCGAGGTGGCGGCGGATGTACATGCCCACCGGCGCGATCAGCATGCCGATGACGAAGGGCACGCGCCAGCCCCAACTTTGCATCGCCTCGGGCGACAGCGCGGTCGTGAGCACGCCCACCACCACCGCGCCCATCAGCACGCCCAGGCCCTGGCTGGCGAACTGCCAGCTCGCCATATAGCCGCGGTTGGCCGGCGTGGCGTGCTCGACCAGCAACGTGGTCGATGCGCCCACCTCGCCACCGGCCGAGAAGCCCTGGATGAGCCGCGCCAGCACGATCACGATGGGGGCTGCCACGCCGATGGCCGCATAGGTGGGCGTGAAGGCGATCATGGCGCAGCCCAGCGCCATCAGGAAGATGGTGAGGGTCATGGCCTTCTTGCGGCCCGCGCGGTCGGCATAGGCGCCGATCACGATGCCGCCCAGCGGACGCATGATGAAGCCCACGCCGAAGCTGGCCACGGTCAGCAGCAGCTGGCCGTACGAGTTGAAGGTCGGGAAGAACAGCTTGCCGATCACCAGTGCCAGGAAGCCGTACACGGTGAAGTCGAAGAACTCCAGCCCATTGCCGATGGTGGTGGCAACGATGGTCTGGCGCCGCCGCGCTGGCGAGGAAGATGACGGCGAGGGCGGGTGGCTAGGAATGCTCATGTCTTTCCAGTTGTGCTTTTCGAGGGGTCTGTCAGGAAGAGGGTTCGGCCTGACCGCGCCGGATGCTAGAGACTCGATGCTGTCATGAAAAGACAATAATTGGGGCGGCAAGATAACTTTTGGTTGTCATGGAAAAAACCCTGTGACACCGCGCAGCAGCCGATGAAACCCAACCAGTTGCACGCCTTCGTGGCGGTGGTCGAGCAGATGAGCATCCGCGCCGCCGCGCGCGTGCTGGGCATATCCCAGCCGGCGGTGACCAAGATCGTGCGCGAACTGGAGCGCGAGGTGGGCGCGCCGCTGGTGGAGCGCAGCGTGAAGGGCGTGCGCCTCACCGAGTTCGGCCAGGCCTTCGCCCCGCGCGCGGCTGCTGCTGGCCGACATGCAGCGCGCCCGGGACGAGATCGCGCAGATCCGCGACGGCGCCACCGGCTCGGTGTCGCTGGCGGTGAGCGCCTCGTTCGCGCTCACCGTGCTGCCCGCGGCCTTCAAGGACTTCCACAGGCGACTGCCCGCGGTCGAGGTCCAGTTCAGCGAGGCCGTGCTGCCCTGGATGCTCGCGCGGCTGCGCGACGGCTACCTCGACTTCGCGGTGGCGCACGTGGTGCCGGGCACGCTCGACCCGCAGTTCGAGGCGCTCGAGCTGTTCCCGGTGCAACTGGTGGTGGGCATGCGCAACCGCCACCCGTTGCGCGGCGCCCGGTCGCTCCTCGACCTCTACGACGCCGAGTGGATCCTGCCGGGGGACGACCACCGCGGCCGCGATTCGGTGGCTCCGCTGTTCACCCCGCTGGGGCTGCCACCGCCCGCGCGCATCATCCAGGGCCAGTCGGTCACCGTGGCGCTGGCGCTGGTGGGCAACATGGACCTGATCGGCCTGTTCGTCGAGCCGCTCCTCAAGCTCACCTTCAAGCGGCACGGGATCCGCCGCGTCGAGGTCGAGGAACACCTGCCGATGCTCAACGTCTGCGTGGTGCGCCGGCGCGGGCAGCCGACGACGCCTGCGGCGCAGCACTTCATCGAGTGCATACAGCGGGCCTCGCTGGCGGCCGCGGCGCCGTAAGGCAATTCGGCAGGGCGGCTCAGGGCCAGTCAGGGCGGCGGAGGAAAACCGACACCCGGTTCGCCGCTCTTCCAGGGTGCGTACTTGTGCATGGCGCGCTCGAACAGCGCCGAGCCGGTCCATGCGGCCAGCCATGCCTGCAGGCGCGGCCAGGGCTGCGCACCGAACCATGCGGCGTCGACCATCGCGAACTGGCGCACGAAGGGCATGAGCGCCGCATCGGCCAGCGTGGCATGGCCGCCGGCGAGCTGCGGCGAATCGCCCAGCCGCGCTTCCAGCCCAGACAAAAAATGCGCGCCGCGCCCGCGCGCCAGCTCGCCGCCCTCGGCGTGGCGGTCGGGGTACTTGTAGCGGTCGAGCTGCCGCTTGAATTCGCCATCGCATTCGGCGACCAGCGCCAGCATGTCCTGCAGCGTGCCGCTGGCGGGCTGCAGCCAGCGCTGCGGGTCGTTGCGCTGCAGCGCCCACAGCATCACGTCCAGGCTTTGTTCGATCACCGAGCCGTCCTCTGCCAGCAGCACCGGCACCGTGCCCTTGGGCGATGCCGAAAGCATCTCGGCGGGCTTGTTCTTCAGCGCCACTTCGCGAAGCTCGCAGGCCTGTTCGCTCACCATCAGCGCGAGGCGGGCGCGCATCGCGTAGGGGCAGCGGCGGAACGAGTAGAGGACGGGGTGCGCGGCGGGCATGCGGTGGACCGGTGGGCGAAGCGGCCGATTTTCGGCGACCGTGCGTCGCTCGCGTCGCCTCGGGTTTTTACACACAATCGCCGCATGAGCGAACGCCTCTTCCTCCGGCTCGACGACGACCCGTTGCACGGGCCTGAATCGGGCGTGCCCGCCGGCACGCTGCGCGCGTTCCCGGTGCACGCGTCGCTGCGTGGCAGCGTCGCCCACATCCTGGCGTACCGCGAGACTTTTTCCGAAGGACATGAGACCGATGAGCGCGTGGTGCCCGACGGTGCGGTGCGGCTGGTCTTCAACCTCGGCGATGCACCGTCGGCCAATGGCGTGCCGGGCCGGGCGGTGGAGGCCATCGGTGCATCGGCCACGCCGGTGGTGGTGCGCATGCGCCGCAGGGTCGAGGGTCTTTCCGTCACCCTGAGAACCGGTGCCGCCGCGGCACTGCTGGGCGTGCCGGCCGGCGAGATCGGCGGCAGCGCGGTGCACCTCGATGCGCTGTGGCGCGGCGAGGGGGCGTCGCTGCTCGAGCGCATGGCCGATGCACCGGGCGACGCGGCCAGGGTCGCGGTGCTCCAGGCCGCGCTGCAACAGCGGCAACGCAGCGACGCGATCGCAGTCGGCGCTGTCGCCACGCATGCCGCACAACTCATCGTCGCTTCGGGCGGGCGGCGCGCGCTGCGCGAGGTGGCCGCTGCGGTCGGTGTCGGCGAACGGCGGCTGCAGCAGCTCTTTCGGGCACACGTCGGCCTTTCGCCGAGGGCCTGGAGCCGGCTCGCGCGAATGCACGCATGCCTGCGCGCATTGCGGACGCAGCCCTCGCCAGCCTGGGCCGAGGTGGCGCTGGAAGGCGGCTTCTACGACCAGCCGCACCTGGTCAACGAGTTCCGCGCGTTGTGCGGCGTCACGCCGACCGAGTTCGTGGGCCACACCATTTCGGGTTCTTCCAAGACGGTGGGCTGAAGGCGGCCTATCTTCGGCCGCTCCAGACCACATCCACCGAAGGAGCGACGAAGAAGATGCAGAACGACCAACCGGCAAGCCGCCCGCTGAAGGATCGTGTGGCCGTGGTGACCGGCGCGAGCCGCGGCGCGGGGCGCGGCATCGCGATCGAGCTCGGTGCCGCAGGTGCCACGGTCTACGTCACCGGCCGAAGCACGCGCGCGCAGCCTGCCGCGAGCTACGGGCAACTGCTGGCGCTGTCCGGCATGGAGGCATTGCCCGGCACCATCGACGCAACCGCCGACGAGGTCTCGCGCCAGGGCGGTCGCGGCATTGCGGTGCGGTGCGACCACGAGAGCTTCGACGGCGTGTTCGAGGCGCCGTTCTGGACGCACCCGCTGGCCCACTGGGATTCGATGTTCGATCGCGGCGTGCGCAACCACCTGCTGGCCAGCCGCTGCGCGGCGCCGCTGATGGTGCGGTGCAGGCAGGGGCTCATCGTCACCACCACCTTCTGGGACCGCGGCCACTACCTGCGCGGCAACCTGTTCTACGACCTCGCCAAGGCGTCGATGACGCGGCTGGCCTTCGGCATGGCGCAGGAACTCGCGCCGCACGGCGTGGCGTCGGTGGCGCTGTCGCCGGGTTGGATGCGGACCGAGTTCGTGCTGGCCGGCCACAAGACCGACGAGGCGCACTGGCAGGAGCGCCCGGAACTGGCGCGTACCGAGTCGCCGCGCTACCTGGGGCGCGCGGTGGCAGCGCTGGCGGGCGATGCGAAGGTGCTCGACAGGACCGGCGAGGTGCTGCGCGTGGCCGACCTGGCGCGCGAATACGGTTTCACCGACATCGACGGCCGGCAGCCTGCACCTTTCGAGATGGCGCAGGACGCCCCGTAGGACAAGTACGCGGCCGACTGGAGAAAACCGCGTACCGGCAATGGACCGCGCACGGGCGCACGATGGGTGCCGGTTTGTTGATCACTCAGGAGGTGACCTGCCATGTCCGCCACAGTCGCAAGCGCCGAACTGGCCTCTGCCAGCCGGCTCGCCCATGCCAACACCGTCCGGTTCCCCGGCGAGAGCGTGGCCTACCGGCGCGCGCGCACCGAGCTTCTGGCCGAGGAGATCGATCTGCGCCGCCGCATCGAGCGCGTGGCGGAAATGCGCCGTGCGCTGCCGCCGGGCGGCGAGGTGCCCGAGGACTACGAGTTCCAGGGCGTCCATGGGCCGGTCAGGTTCTCCGAGCTCTTCGGCAAGCACGACACGCTGATCACCTACAACTGGATGTTCGGTACGAAGCGCGAGCGGCCGTGTCCCATGTGCACTTCGCTGCTGAGCGCCTACGACGGCGAGATGCCCGACATTCTCCAGCGCGTGTCGTTCGCCGTGATCGCCACGTCGCCCATCGAGCGCATGAGCGCGTTCGCCGCCGAACGCGGCTGGCGCCACCTGCCGCTGTACTCGTCGGCCGGCAACGACTTCAACCGCGACTATGCCGGCGAGACCCCCGACAGCGGGGACAACGCGGCGTTCAACGTGTTCCGCCGGGACGGCCGGACGCTGCGCCACTTCTGGGCCGCCGAGATGGGTGCCGGCTCCGCCGACCCCGGCCAGGACCCGCGCGGCGCGCCCGACCCGATGCCGATCTGGAACCTGCTCGACATGACGCCCGAGGGGCGGGGCAAGGACTGGTATCCGAAGCTGAGCTACTAGCATCGGGCGGGGCTGCGCTCCGCAGCGAGAAACGTCGGTGTGCTCCATCAAACGCAACCGTGTTGCATTGGTTTCTATAATGCAATGCTGTTGCAATACATGGAGCCTGCCTCATGGCCGACCGCCTTCCCGTCACCGTGCTTTCCGGCTTCCTGGGCGCCGGCAAGACCACGCTGCTGAACCACATCCTCCACAACCGAGAAGGCCGCCGCGTGGCAGTCATCGTGAACGACATGAGCGAGGTCAACATCGACGCCGCACTGGTGCGCGACGGCGGCGCGAAACTGTCGCGCACCGAAGAGAAGCTGGTCGAGATGAGCAACGGCTGCATCTGCTGCACCCTGCGCGAGGACCTGCTGGTCGAGGTGCGGCGGCTCGCCAGGGAAAAGCGCTTCGACCAACTGGTGATCGAGTCCACCGGCATCTCCGAGCCGCTGCCCGTGGCCGAGACCTTCACCTTTGCCGGCGAGGACGGCAAGAGCCTGGGCGACGTGGCGCGGCTCGACACCATGGTGACGGTGGTCGACGCCTTCAACTTCCTGCGCGACTACAGCTCGGCCGACAGCCTCGGCCAGCGCGGGCAGTCGCTCGGCGACGAGGACACGCGCACCGTGGTCGACCTGCTGATCGAGCAGGTCGAGTTCTGCGACGTGCTGGTGGTCAACAAGACCGATCTCGTCAGCGCCGAAGAGCGCGAGCGGCTCATGGCCATCCTGCGCAGCCTCAACCCGCGTGCGCGCATCGAGGTGTCGGCGTTCGGCCGCGTGCCGCTCGAC
This sequence comes from Variovorax paradoxus, assembly GCF_902712855.1. Classification (NCBI taxonomy): domain Bacteria; kingdom Pseudomonadati; phylum Pseudomonadota; class Betaproteobacteria; order Burkholderiales; family Comamonadaceae; genus Variovorax; species Variovorax paradoxus. The sequence continues at coordinate 4,482,764 of NZ_LR743507.1, read as the reverse complement.
AGCGTGCTCGACACCGGCCTGTTCGACTTCGAGCAGGCCGAGCAGGCGCCCGGCTGGCTGGCCGAGCTGCGCGGCGAGCACGTGCCCGAGAGCGAGGCGTACGGCATCCGCAGCTTCGTGTATCGCTCGCGGCTGCCGTTCCATCCGATGCGCTTCTGGAAGCTCGTGCAGAGCGAATGGGAAGGCGTGGTGCGCTCGAAGGGCTTCTTCTGGCTCGCCAGCCGCGCGACGCGGGCCGGCTCGTGGTCGCAGGCCGGCGGTGCCTGCCGCTACGGCGCAGCCGGCTTCTGGTGGGCGGCGGTGCCGCGCGAACACTGGCCGACCGAGCCCGAGGCGCTGGCGCTGATCCACGCCAACTGGGACCCCGCGACCGGCGATGCGCGCCAGGAACTGGTGCTGATCGGCATCGGCATGGACGAAGCCGCGCTGCGCGCCCGGCTCGACGCCTGTCTGCTCACCGAGGACGAGATGCGCTTCGGCGCCTCGTGGTGGCAGAACTTCCCCGATCCTTTTCCATCCTGGAACCAATGAACGCGTGAATTGCGCGAATTCCGCGGAACCGGCTTCGCCGGGCCGCAGGCGTTGCCCCCTGCAAGGGGGTTGGCGCAGCGACACGACGTGCGCGAAACCTGGGGGTTGGTTCTATTTGCAGTCGCCGCACGTGCCGTGCAGCGTCAGGGCCGTGTGGCGGGTGTCGATGCCCTGCTTGCGCAGCGCCCGTCCCAGCCGGCCCATGACCTTGGGCAGTTCCGGGTCGGACGGCAGCGCCAGCACCTTGTGGCACTGGTCGCATTCGAAGGTGTTGCCCGACGCAGCCTCCACATGCCGCGAGAAGCGGTTGACCCGGTCGGCGCCCACGCGGCGGTCGCACAGCCCGGCGTCGACCAGCCGGTCGAGCACGCGGTAGACGGTGACCCGGTCGGGCGCCTCACCGGTGGCGGTGGTGTAGGCCGCGGCCACTTCCTCGTGCGTCAGCGGCTGCGAGGTGTACTCGAGCAGCTGCAGAACGGTCTGCGCCGCACGCGTCACGCGCAGGCCGGCGTCGCGCAGCAGCGATTCGCTGTCGAACGCAGCGGCAGGAGGGGGCTTCGGGTGCGAGGGCGTGGTCTTCATGCGAAACGCCATTGTGTTGCATCCGGCCGTGCCGCGGTGGGGCCGCGGGCAATCGCCCGGTTGCCGTGCCAGATAATCGGCCGCTTCCAGACAGACCACGACCACCGGGCGGCACGAACAGCATGGACACAGGGCGCGACGGCGACGTACTCAGCCATGTGCTTGCGACATACAGGTCCGAACGCGCGGTGACCGCGCGCTTCTCGCTGTCCGCGCCCTGGGCGCTGCACTCGACCGGCGTGGACGGCCCGCTGATCCGCCTGTGCACCGGCGCGCCCTATTGGATCGCGGTGGCGGGCGCCGAGCCGGTGCAGGTGGCGCCGCACGACATCGCCATGCTGCCGCAAGGCGGCGCGCACACCGTTTCTTCCGCACCGGGACTGGCGCCGGCGCCGTTCCGCACCCTGATCGAAGCGCATTCGGTCGGCCGCCACGGCGACCATCCGATCGTCTTCGCGCACGGCGGCGGCGGGGCCACGACCGAGCTGTTCTCGCTGCACCTGTGGATACCGGCGCAAGGGCTGGGTTCGATCATCGCGAGCCTGCCGCCGCTCATCGTGCTGCGGCAGGCGCAGATTCCCACGACCGCGTCGCTCGCCCAGGCCATGGAAACGCTGGTGAACCAGACGGTGGCGCAGCGGCCGGGCTGGCAGCTGTCGGCGGCGCGCATGGCCGACCTGCTGCTGGTGCACATCCTGTGCGAGCACCTGCATGCCGCGCCGCACGAAAGCTCGCCTGCCGACCCGGCCAGCCGGGTCGGCAGGCTGCGCGGGCTCGACGACGAGAGCATCGCCCGTGCGATGTCCCTGATGCACGAGCGACCCGGGCACCCCTGGTCGGTCGCCACGCTGGCGCAGGCGAGCTACCTGTCGCGCACCATCTTCAGCGAGCGTTTCCGCGCGCTGGTGGGCGTGACGCCCATGCACTACCTGGGCTCCTACCGCATGACGCTGGCTGCCGAGAAGCTCAGGAACCGGCAACTGAACCTGCACCAGGTGGCCGAGTCGGTCGGGTATGCGTCGGAGAAGGCGTTCTCGCGCGCCTTCCAGCGCTGGACCGGGCTCACGCCCAGCGCCTACGCGCGGCGGCACGGCGCAGGCTGACGCCGCCGCACCGCGCGTTCGCCTCGCCCGCTGCGGACGAACGGTGCCCAAATCCGGCGTGCCGGAGGTTGAGGCTGCCGCGCGCGAACCGAACAATCCGTGCATGCCCATCCCACGCCAACGCGTCATTCCCCAGGTCCGCGACCCGGCGCTCGAACTCTCGCTCGTGAAGCCGATCGCCACCGGCGACAACCGGCAGCGCGCCGCCACCGTGCAGGCGACCGACGGCGAGCCGATCGTGTCCTTCGAGGGCACCAGCAACCCCTATCTGGAGCACCAGCGCAACGACCTGCTGCTGAGCCTGCAGCACATGCGCAGCGAGGGCCACGACGAAATGGTCTTCATGTGCATCACGCACTGCAAGGAACTCACCTTCAAGGCCACGCACTACGAGCTGGCCAACATGCAGGCGCGCATCCGCGGCGGCGAGGTGGCCGGGGCGCTGCAGCTCGTGCCGCGCGTGCGTGCGCTGCTCGAGTTCCTGGGCAAGACCTGGGACGTGCTCTCGACCATCACGCCGCACGAGTTCAACCAGTTCCGCAACACCCTGGGCATCGCCTCCGGCCAGCAGTCGTACATGTACCGGCACGTGGAATTCATCCTCGGCAACAAGTCGATCGCGCTGGCGCGGGCGCATGCCAACAACCCCGACGTGTGGCCGTACATGGAGCGCGCGCTGAACTCGCCGAGCCTGTACGACGACGTGCTTGCGCTTTTGCACCGCAGCGGCGTGGCCATGCCGCCCGAGGCGCTGGCGCGCGACTGGTCGGCGTCGTACGCGCCCAGCGCGGGCGTCGAGGCGGCATGGCTGCAGGTCTATGGCGACCCGACGCCCGAGAACGACCTGTACCGGCTCGGCGAGGCGCTGATGGACATCGCCGACGTCTTCTCGCAATACCGGTGGCGTCATTTCGTGTCGGTCGAACGCATCCTGGGCTTCAAGCCGGGCACCGGCGGCTCGGCCGGCGTGGGCTGGCTGCGCAGCGTGGTCGACCACCGCTTCTTTCCCGAGCTGTGGTCCGTGCGGACGCGGCTGTGAGCCGTTCATTCATTTCTGGAGCCCGTGTGTTCGATCGATTGCCGGCGTACGCCGAAGACCCCATCCTCGGCCTGTTCGAGGCCTTCAAGGCCGACCCGCGCGACCGCAAGATCAACCTCGGCATCGGCATCTACTGCGACGAAGAGGGCTGCGTGCCGGTGCTCGCGTCGGTGCGCGCGGCCCAGGCTGCGGGTGCGGGTCTGCAAGGGCCCAGCACCTACCTGCCGACCGAGGGCGGCGAGGCCTATCGCCGTGCGGTGCGCGAACTGGTGTTCGGTGAAGCGGATGCGGCCGACATCGTGGTGGTGCAGACGGTGGCCGGCACCGGCGCGCTGAAGGCCGGCGCCGACCTGCTGAAGGCCCTGCAGCCGGACGCTGCGGTGTGGATGCCCGACCCGACCTGGGCCAACCACGCCGCCATCTTCGGCGGCGCCGGCCTGCGGGTGGAGCGCTATCCCTACTACGACAAGGCCACCGGCGGCTTCGACCTCGCGGGCGCGCTCGCCACGCTGCGGAAGCTGCCGGCCGGCAGCGTGGTGCTGCTGCACCCGTGCTGCCACAACCCGACCGGGGTCGACCCGTCGCAGGCCGAGTGGCATGCGCTGCTCGATGCGATCGGCGAACGCGGCCTGCTGCCGTTCTTCGACATGGCCTACCAGGGCTTCGCGCAGGGCGTGGACGAGGACGCCTGGGCGGTGCGCGAATGCGTGCTGCGCGGCGTCGCCTGCCTGGTCGCCAGCTCGTTCTCCAAGATCTTCTCGCTGTACGGCGAGCGCGTGGGCGCGCTGAGCGTGCATGCGCCGGCGGCAGACAAGGCGCGGCTGCTCGGGCAGATCAAGCGCGTGATCCGCCGCAGCTACTCGTGCCCGCCCGCGCAAGGCGCCGCGCTGGTGGAGGCGGTGCTGTCGAACCCGGCTTGGAACGCGCAGTGGCGTGGCGAACTCGACGGCATGCGCCGGCGGCTGCGCACGATGCGCATCCGGCTGCACGGCCTGCTTGCCGAGGCCCTCCCGCAGAAGGATTTCGGCTTTCTCACGGCGCAGAACGGCATGTTCAGCCATTCGGGCCTGCGGCCTTCGCAGATCGAAGCGCTGCGCACGCGTTTCGGCGTGTACCTGGTGGCGTCGGGGCGTCTCTGCGTGGCGGGGCTGAACGATGCCAACCTCGACCATGTAAGCACGGCGCTGGCCGAAGTGTGCGCGGGCGAGGTCGGGCCATGAGGGCCGCCGGCACGGTGCTGATCGTCGGCGCGGGCATCGCGGGCTGCTCCGCCGCCATTGCGCTGGCCGACCGGGGCTTCGAGGTCATGCTGGTCGAGAAGCAGGCCGAATGGCGCTTCCAGAGCTCGGGCATCTTCATCTACGGCAACGGGCTCGAGGCGCTGCGCAGGGTCGGCGTGCTGCCGCAGATCCTGGGCGCGGGCTTCGTGATCGAGGATGGGCGCAACGTCTACCTCGACCATCACGGCGCGCCCATCGTCGACGTGTTCTATCCGCGCTCCAGCGGCGGCGCGGCACCGATCGTGGGCATCAAGCGCGCCGAGATGCATCGCATCCTGGCCGCGCGGCTCGAGGCCGCGGGCGTCGAGATCCGGCTGGCGACCACGGTGGCGGCGATCAACGCGCCGGCCGGGGGCGCGCAGGCTGCGGTGGTGTTCTCCGACGGTTCGGCGCGGCGCTTAGACCTGGTCGTGGGTGCGGACGGCATCCGGTCGCAACTTCGCGAGGCCGTCTGCGGGCCTGTCGCGCCGCGCCACACCGGCTTCGGCGTGTGGCGCAGCGTGCACGAGCGCCCGCGCGCGCTCGTCGCGAAGATCATGCAGATGGGCATCGGCAAGCGGCTGGGCATCATGCCGATCAGCGACGACCGGCTCTACATCTTCGGCACGGTCAGCGAGCCGGCCGGCCACTGGCATCCGAAAGAGACCTGGCCGCAGCGCATGCGCGAGTGCTTCGCCGAGTTCGGCGGACCGGCGCGACAGTTCCTCGACGAACTCGGCACGGATTCGGAAGTGCTCTATACCGCCGTCGAGGAGGTGCAGGCGCCGCTGCCCTGGCATGCGGGCCGCTTGCTGCTGATCGGCGATGCGGCACATGCATCGACGCCGTTCATGGGGCAGGGCGGCGCCATGGCGGTGGAGGACGCGGTGGTGCTGGCGGAGATGCTGTCGGCGAACGGCATCTCCGGCGCCACGCTGCGCGCCTTCGGCGAACGCCGCTTTCCGGTGTGCCGCTTCGTGCAGGACGCCTCGCGCAGGGTGGGAGAGGCGGGCGCGCTGGAAGACGCCGCCAGCTGCGAGCGGCGCAACGGGGCGATGCGCGACGGTGCGCAGCAGCAGGTCGATGCCTTCTACCGCCAGATGGACGCGTTGCATATGCCCGAACGCGACTAAGCATCTGACGAATGAGTCGTTCGCTTGCCGCGGAAGGCGCGACAGAATCGCGCGCTTTGCCTCTTGCAACCGAAAGTTCACCATGCGCGTGCCCTCCCTTCCGAAGCTGCTGCAACTGTCCGGGCGTGTGCTTGCTCTCTGCGCCGGCGCTTCGTTCGCTTTCGCCGCGCTGGCCCAGCCTCAGAACCAGACCCAGGCCGCCTACCCGTCGAAGGCCGTGCACATCACTGTCGCCAACACACCGGGCAGTTCGCCCGACGTGCTCGCGCGCTACCTGGGCCAGCGCCTGTCGGAGCAGTGGAAGCAGCCGGTGGTGGTCGACAACCGCGCCGGCGCGGCCGGCATCCTCGCAGCCGACGGGCTGGCCAAGGCGCAGCCGGACGGCTATTCGCTGCTGGTGGGCGCGGACGGGCCGATCACCATCCTGCCCAACATCCAGCAGGGCCTGCCCTACGACGCGCGGCGCGACCTGGTGCCGGTGGTGTCGCTCGGGCAGATCGACTTCGTGCTCGTCGCCAACCCGAAGACCGGCTTCCACTCGGTTGCCGACTTCGTGCGCGCCGCCAAGGCGCACCCGGGCCGCATCAACTACGCCTCGGCCGGCAACGGCAGCCCGCAGCAGCTCAGCATGGAACTGCTCAAGCAGAAGGCGGGCATCTACGTGACGCACATTCCCTACCGCGGCGGGCCGCTCGGCATGCAGGACGTGATCGGCGGGCAGGTCGACGTGATGTTCATCGCAGTCGGCCCCGCGCTGCCGCACATCCGCAGCGGCCGGCTGGTGGCGCTGGGCACCAGCGGCGAGAAGCGCCACGCGCTGCTGCCCGAAGTGCCGACCGTGGGGGAGACCTATGCGGGGTACCGCTCGGGTACGTGGTTCGGCCTGTTCGCGCCGGCCCGCACGCCGCAGCCGGTGCTGGACGCCATCGCGGCCGATGCGGGGCGCATCGTGCAGGCGCCGGCCACGCGCAGCGAATTGGCGGCGCAGGGCATCGAGGCCACCGGATACCCGCAGCGGCAGTTCCAGGCGAGCGTGGCGGCCGAGTACGAGCGCTATGCGCAGATCGTGAAGGCGGTCGGCATCAAGGCCGAATGAGGCGGCCCGCCCGCATCACCTGAGCGATCGGCCCAGCGCCTTGGCAAAGGCCTGCACGTCTTCGTCGCGGCACACCTCCGCGGCCAGCGGGGCATGGCCCTGCGCCACCGCGGCCAGCGCCATCGCCTTCTTCGGGCAGAGGCCCAGGCAGCTGCACTGCACCACGCGCAGGCGCACCGGCAGGCCCGACAGCCCGTGCTTGAGTTCCTTGCGGACCTGCCTGGCCCGCAGCCTGGACGGCCCGTCCTTGCGTTCTTCGCACTCGCCGCAGACCAGCACGACGCCGGCCAGCTTGGTGTCGACCAGGGGAGGGGATTGGCTCACGCGGGTTTCCTTTTTTCCGACGGGCTCGATGCCCTTGCGGTCCATGTTGGGCGCGGCGCAACGATGTGCAAGTCAGCCAACCGGCCGTTTCCATGCCTCTGGCAGGCCTCGAATGCGCTAAGGTCCGGCCATCCGCGTTCCTGAATACCTTTGTCCGACCATGTCCCTTGCCACCAGCGCTCCCATCGAGATCGAAACCGCTCCCAACCCCACCGCCACGGTGATCGTGATGCACGGCCTCGGTGCCGACGGCAACGACTTCGTGCCGATCGCCAATGAACTCGACCTGTCGTCCGTGGGCCCGGTGCGCTTCGTGTTCCCCAACGCGCCCGTGATTCCCGTGACCATCAACGGCGGCTACCGGATGCCCGCCTGGTACGACATCGCCGTGCCCGACCTGGCCGCGCAGGAGGACGAGACCGGCCTGCGCCGCTCGCAGGCGGCCATCGAGGCGCTGATCGCCAGCGAGAAGGCACGCGGCATCGCGGCCGGCCGCATCGTGGTGGCGGGTTTCTCGCAGGGCTGCGCCATGGCGCTCATGACGGGCCTGCGCCACACCGAGCGGCTCGCCGGCATCGTCGGTCTCTCGGGCTACCTGCCGATCGCCGCCACCACCGCCGCCGAACGCCACGCCGCCAACCATGAAACGCCGGTGTTCCTCGCCCATGGCCGCCAGGACCCGGTGGTGCCGCTGGCCGCGGCCGAGCGCTCGCGCGACGCGCTGGCCGCGCTCGGGCACCCGGTCGAGTGGCACGAGTACACGATGGCGCACTCGGTGTGCATGGAGGAGGTCGCGGATCTCAACCGCTTCCTGCTGCGCGTGCTCGGCTGACGGCCGCCCGGCGACCGCTGCAACCTGAAGGAGACAAGAATGATCCTGGTCATCGGACACGCACTGGCCAAGCCCGACACGCTGCAGGCGATGCTGGCCATCAGCGTGGAGCACGTGCTGCGCTCGCGCGCCGAGCCCGGCTGCATCTCGCACGAAGTCACCACCGACGCGCAGCAGCCGCTGCGCCTGACATTCGTGGAGCGCTGGAGCGACATGGGCGCGCTGCAGGCGCACTTCCGCGTGGATGCGTCGCGCGCCTTCGGCAAGGCGCTGGCGGGCATGGCAGACGGCATGCCGGAGATCCACGTCTACGAGTCGCAGGAGATCGACCTGTCGGCGGGCCGCGCGAAGGCCTGATTTTCACAAGCCGTTTGCGGCCCTCACGAGCATGTCCTCTATGCGAACAGCTATCAAAAAAATAGCACTGGACAGGATGGAGAATGCCGGGATTCCCTGCGCGAGCAGTGCCCGCGCGCCCGTGCTACCTTCCAGCCCCTCAGAAGATTGATGGGTCATAACAATATGAGCAACAGATTGCAGGAGAGGTTGGGTGCACTTTCAGCCGCACGACTGAAAGGCATGCGACGCGGTATCGAGAAGGAAAGCCTGCGCGCGCTGCCGGACGGCAAGCTTGCGCTGACGCCGCACCCGATCGCCCTGGGCGCCGCGCTCACGCATCCGCACATCACGACCGACTTCAGCGAATCGCAGCTTGAACTCATCACCGGCGTGCACGCCGACGTCGACTCGGCCCTCGACGAGCTCACGCGGGTTCACCAGTTCACCTACCGCGTGCTCGACACGCTCGGCGGCGAGCGGCTCTGGGTGTCGAGCATGCCCTGCGGCCTGCCGACCGACGAGACCATCCCGATCGGGCGCTACGGCTCGTCGAACGTGGGCCGCGCAAAGAGCGTCTACCGCATGGGCCTGAGCCACCGCTACGGCCGCCGCATGCAGACCATCTCGGGCATTCACTACAACTGGTCGCTGCCCGATGTGTCGAGCGAGCAGTACTTCGCCCTGATCCGCAACTTCCGCCGCCACGCCTTCCTGCTGCTGTACCTGTTCGGCGCCTCGCCTGCGCTGTGTTCGAGCTTCGTGGCGGGCCGCCCGCACGAGCTGCAGCCGCTGGGCGACGGCAGCATGTTCATGCCGCACGGCACGTCGCTGCGCATGGGCCGCCTGGGCTACCAGAGCGAGGCGCAGGCGTCGCTGGCGGTGAGCTACAACAGCCTCGAGGGCTACGGCGCCTCGCTGCAGGACGCGCTCACGCGCCCGTGGCCCGCCTACGAGGCCATCGGCATCCGCAACCTTGGCGGCGACTACAACCAGCTGGGCACCAGCCTGCTGCAGATCGAGAACGAGTTCTACGGCACCATCCGCCCCAAGCGCGTCATCAACCCCGGCGAGCGCCCGCTGCATGCGTTGCGCGAGCGCGGCGTGGAGTACGTCGAGGTGCGCCTGATGGACCTCGACCCCTTCGAGCCCGTGGGCATCAATGCGCAGACCATGCGTTTCATCGATGTGTTCCTGCTGCACTGCCTGCTCAGCGACAGTGCCGACGACACGCCACAGGAAATCGCCGAACTCGCTCAGAACCAGCACCTCACCGCGGCGCGCGGCCGCGAGTTGGGGCTGCAACTGCTGCGCGGCGGGCGCGAAGTGGGGCTCGCCGAGTGGGGCGCCGAGCTGGTCGAGCAGTGCATGCCCATCGCGGCGGCGCTCGATGCGGCACAAGGCAGCGGCACGCTGCACGCCGATGCCGTGCTCGCAGCCAGGGCTGCACTGCAGGCGCCCGACAGCCTGCCCTCGGCACGCGTGCTGGAGGCCATCGAGAAGCAGCACGGCAACTCCTTCGTGAGCTTCGTGCGTGCCCGCTCGGAGCAGACCCGCACCGAACTGCTCGCGCTGCCGTTCGCGCCCGCGCTGCAGGCGCAGTTCGAGCAGATGACGGCCGAATCCATCCAGGAGCAGAAGCGCATCGAGGCGGCCGACACCATGCCCTTCGAGATCTATCGCGAGCAGTACGTATCGCCCGCGCGCCTGGGCATGGCCCGCGGCCGCATGGCGGTCGCGGCCTAAGGGCTGCAGCACAGTTCCGGCCGCCGGCGCCGCAGTGCTTCGCGCCGCGGCGCCTTCGCCAGCCGACAGGTGCGGGGGCCGATGGCCTACAGGCATTGGCCCGACTCGCCCACCGCGCGCCCGCGACGCCTCGCGACGATGGCGGACATGACATTCAAGGCCTACCTCGTCGAAGACAGTCCGGTGATCCGGGAAAACCTGGTGGGTTTCCTGGAGGACGTGGCTGACGCGCAGGTCGTGGCGTCGGCCAGCACCGAGGACGAGGCAGTCACGTGGCTGCGCATGCACACCGACGAATGGGACCTGACCATCGTCGACCTGTTCCTCAAGCGCGGCAACGGCCTCGGCGTGCTCCACGCCTGCCGCAACCGGGCACCGCACCAGAAGGTGATCGTGTTGAGCAACTACGCCACCCCCGACATGCGCGAGCGGTCCGAGCAGCTGGGCGCCGATGCGTTCTTCGACAAGTCGGCCGAACTCGACGAACTGGTGGCCTATTGCGAGCGGGTGGGAGCCTCGCACGGCTGACCCGCGAGGCCGGCCGGGGCTGACGCCAGGGCGACTTGTCCTCCCTGCGGTGGACTGCGCGCCGCTGCCGTTCTGGGTTAAAACGCCACGCTGCAGCCTTCGGCGCGGCAACGGAACAACGGCAACTCCCTAGGAAAGCGACAGAGAGACATGAGCAGCAGCAACAGCACCATCGACTTCAAGGGCCGCGTGGCCATCGTGACCGGCGCGGGCGGCGGCCTGGGCCGCCAGCATGCGCTGGCCCTGGCGGCGCGCGGCGCGAAGGTGGTGGTCAACGACCTGGGCGGCGCACGCGACGGCTCCGGCGGCTCGGTGAGCGCCGCGCAGGCGGTGGTCGACGAGATCAAGGCGGCCGGTGGCGAGGCCATTGCCAACGGCGCCTCGGTGACCGACTTCGAGGCGGTGCAGGCCATGGTGAAGCAGGCGGTGGATGCCTGGGGCCGCGTGGACATCCTGATCAACAACGCCGGCATCCTGCGCGACAAGAGCTTCGCCAAGATGGAACTGGCCGATTTCAGGCTGGTGGTCGACGTTCACCTCATGGGCGCGGTGAACTGCACCAAGGCCGTCTGGGCGCTCATGAACGAGCAGAAGTACGGCCGCATCGTGATGACCACGTCGTCGTCGGGCCTGTACGGCAATTTCGGCCAGAGCAACTACGGTGCCGCCAAGCTCGCGCTCGTCGGGCTGATGCAGACCTTGAGCCTGGAAGGCGCGAAGAACGACATCCGCGTGAACTGCCTGGCGCCCACCGCCGCCACCCGCATGACCGAAGGCCTGATGCCGCAGGAAGTGCTGGACGCGCTCAAGCCCGAGGCTGTGGTGCCCGCGATGCTGGTGCTGGCCGCGCAGGACGCGCCCAACCGCACCATCCTCTGCGCCGGTGCCGGCACTTTCGAGGCCGCGCACATCACGATGACGCAGGGTGCCTGGCTGGGCATCGGCCCCGATGCGCCGGAGCAGCTGGCCGCCCGTCTGGCCGAGGTGACGTCGCGCGAAGGCGAGACCGTGCCGCAAAGCGGCGCGGCGCAGGGCACCAACGAAGTCGGCAAGGCCATGGCGAACGCCAGGCGCGGCTGACCGGGCCGCCGTGTTCACGGCGCTTGACCTCGAGTGCACTCGAGCATTTCCAATGAATCCACCGCGGGCCCGATCGGGCTCGCGGGCCATTCAACCGAAGGAAACCAAGCCATGAACACGATCGACAACAAGGCCCTCGTCCGGCACATCCACGCCGAGCTGGACAAGGGCAACGGCAGCGTCTTCGTCGACAGCCTCGCGGAAGACGCCAGCTGGAAGCTGGAGGGCAGCACGGCGTGGTCGCGCACCTACGTGGGCAAGAAGGCCATCCGCGAGGAGCTGCTGGCGCCGCTCTTCGCACAGTTCGCCGGACCCTACGCCAGCAAGACCGAGCGCATCATTGCCGAGGGCGACCGGGTGGTGGTGCTGTTCAGCGGCGACGTGTCCACCAAGGCCGGCAAGCGCTACAACAACCGCTATTGCTACGTCTACCGACTCGAAGGAGGCAAGGTGAAGGAGCTGACGGAGTACTTCGACACCGCGCTGGTACAGGAGGCACTCGATGCGCCCTCCATGCAGTCGACACCTGCGGTCGTCGCAACCGCCCATGCCGGCTGAACGGGGAACCCCCTTCCACATCGGCGAGCTGGCCTCGCGCACGGGCCGCACGGTGCACGCCATCCGCTGGTACGAGACGCAGGGCCTCGTGCCCGGCGTGGCGCGCGACGACGGCGGCCGGCGGCTCTATGGGGAGATGCACGTGGGCTGGCTCGACCTGATGGAACGGCTTCGCCGCACCGGCATGTCGATCGCCGAGATGCGCGAATACACGGCGCTGGCGATGCAGGGCAAGGTCACGCTGCGCGAACGGCGCGACATGCTCGCCGCGCACCGCGAGCGGGTGAATGCGACCATCGCGCAATGGAAGCGTGCGCTCTCGCTGGTCGACCGCAAGATCGATTTCTATGACGCCTGGATGGCGAGCGGCCACAGGCCGCCGCTCATTGCTGAGGAAGCGCCCGCCGAACTGCCCGCACTGGATGCGCCGAAGGCGCGCCAGCGCGGACGCGGCCGCGGATCGGCAGCCGCCGGCAAGGCCCTCACTCGGCGATGAAGCCCGGGTCGGTGCGGATCGAGCCGCGATCGCGGTGGTTGTGAAGGCGCCCCAGCGTGTTGTCGAGCAGGCGCTTGAGCTTGTCGGCCGCGCCGCGGAAGGCCTCGTCCAGGCTTGCGGCGTGTTGCGTGACTGCCAGCGGCTGGTGGTGCGCGAGGCGCGCTTCCATGACGCAGCACTTGTCGGCGCCGCCGGTCTTGTCGTGGTTCTCGTCACTCAGGTGCACCTCGACGCGCGTCACGTCCTCGACGAAACGGCTCAGGTGCTGCTTGATCTCGGTGTCGGCCCAACGCTCCAGCGCGTCCTTGTTGGTGATGCCGTTGCTCGTGTTGACCTGAATCTGCATGTGCAATGTCCCTGCTGGATGGATGAACGAAGGCCCACTGTGCGCCCGCAACCCCCGCATTGCGCGTAGGTCGATTCCCTACCCATGCGCCGGGCAGGGTCCGCAATGCGCCGGACTTGCTCAGCTCTGGATGTACGTGGTCAACTGCTCGATGGTCGCCTCGTGGTCCGAGATGATGTCGTCCATCAGATCCTGGATGGAGATCATGCCGACCACCTTGTCGCCGTCGACCACCGGCAGGTGGCGGAACTTGCGCTGGCTCATGAGCGTCATGCAGGCGCGCGTGCGGGTCTGCGGGGTGACGGTCATGACGTCGGGCGTCATGATCTCGCGCACCTTCACTTCCTTGGAGTTCTTGCCCTGCAGCGCCACCTTGCGGGTGTAGTCGCGCTCGGAGAGAAAGCCCACCAGCTTCTCGCCGTCCATCACCATCAGCGCGCCCACCTCGAAGCGCGCCAGCGTGGACAGCGCGTCGAACACGCTGGTGTCGGGGGAGGTGCGCCATGCTGCGGAATCATGGCGCTTGAGCAGTTCGGAGACGGGTTTCATCGCGGGTAACTCCATCGAAGGGTTGTCGATTCGACCGACGCTCGGGCGCCGCACTCGGTCAAATGATAGGGGCGATATCCGCCACCGCGATGCAAAAACCTCTAGGGGATTGCATGTGTGTGCAACACATGCGCGATGCGCGAGAACTTAAGGCTGAGCCGCCGCGCCCCCCGGGGCCGCGAGCATGCGGCTGAGCGTCACCGGGTCGCCCACCACGGTCTTCACGAGGCCCTTGTCGTCGAAGCTCACCTGGAACTCCGACCAGCTGTCCCGCCAGTAGCGCCAAACGGGCGCGTCGAGGCTGGGGTTCTCGCTGGCCACGGGATAGCCGATGGCCATCAGCACCTGCTCGCGCGTCATGCCGGGCATCACCTTCATGGCGAGGATGGCGTCGCGCACGGCGGGCGCGAAAGCGGCCATCTTCTGCTTCGGATCTTCGGTGACCACGTAGCGCTGCGCGAACGCCGGCAGCGTGAGGTTGCGGCTGTAGTCGTTCTTGATGCGTTGAGGCTTGCCCGCGATGTCGGCGTCGAACCAGCGGAAGTCGTAGGCCGTGATGCGCGCCGGCGAGCCCACCGCCACGATGCGCGTGCCCTGCTCGTCGTAGTTGATGTCGCTGATCGAACTGCCGTACGTGCGCATGTTGCAGCACAGGTAGCCATTGGTCATGGGCCCGGCGGGCGCGGAGGGCCGCTGGGCATGGGCAACGGTCGCGGACACGGCGGAAGCTGCCAGCAGGGCGGCAGCGGCAAGGCGCTTGGACATGGATTCCCTCGATGATTTGTTGGAATGGCTGCGCGGGCAGCGCGCGGATTCTAGGGGGCGGATACGGTTCGACCGAAGGCAGAATGCCCGCTTTCAGCTATCAAAAGCGTAGCGCGCAGTGGCCGTTCAGGTTGCGGGGCCACAATGCGCACCCGTCCCCTGCGGATGGCATCCGATACCGCACACCAGCACAAGAACAGAAAAGGCACCCACCGATGGCGATCCAATGGTTTCCCGGTCACATGTATTCGACCCAGAAGGCCCTCGCCGAGCGGGTGAAAGACATCGACGTGGTCATCGAACTGCTCGACGCGCGTCTGCCCGGCTCGAGTGCGAACCCGATGCTGGCCGAGCTCACCGCGGGACGGCCCACGCTGAAGGTGCTCAACAAGCAGGACCTCGCCGACCCCGAGCGCACCGCGCGCTGGCTCGCGCACTACAACGCACTGCCGGGCACGCGCGCCATCGGTCTCGACGCGAGCCTCGCCACGCCCGCGCAGCAGCTCGTGAAAGGCTGCCACGAACTCTCGCCCAACCGGGGCGGCATGGCCAAGCCGATGCGCGTGCTGATCTGCGGCATTCCGAACGTGGGCAAGTCGACGCTCATCAACACGCTCACCGGCGGGCGCAAGGCCAAGACCGGTGACGAGGCCGGCATCACCAAGCTCGAGCAGCGCATCACGCTGGCCGACGACTTCTACCTGTGGGACACGCCCGGGATGCTGTGGCCGCGCATCATCGTGCCCCGGAGCGGCTACAACCTCGCCGCCAGCGGTGCGGTGGGCCGCAATGCCTTCGACGAGGAAGAGGTGGCGCTCGAGCTGCTCGGCTACCTCAAGGGCAACTACGCCGCAGGCGTCTCGGCGCGCTTCAAGCTGGTGGAACTCGACGACGAGGCCATGGCCGCCATGAAGGACGAAGACCTCCTGGACACCATCGGCCGCAAGCGCGGCGCGCTGCTCGGCAAGGGCAGGGTCAGCATGCAGAAGGCGGCGGAAATCGTGATGCACGAGTTCCGGGCGGGCAACCTCGGGCGCATCACGCTCGAGACGCCGGAAGAGTTCGCGCAATGGCTGGCCGACGGCCAGCGCGCCGACGCCGAGCGCGCCGCGAAGAAGGCCGCGCGCAAGAAGCGCAAGCCGGGCGGAGAGCCCGCGGGCGACGACGCCGCAGCCTGACCCGGGCTGTGGCTCAGTCCAGCGCGAACAGGGCGGCGGCTGCCTCGTTCAGCGCAGCGGTGCGGCGCGTGTCGGGGCGCGGTCCTGCGGCCGCCAGCGCGCGCTGGTACATCGCGATGCGCGTGGCCGACACCGGCCGGCACAGCGGACGCCCCACGGTCTGCGCGAAGCCCCGCTCCGGCACGACGTAGCGCCCCGGCCCCAGCCGCGCGAAGCGGATGTAGGCCTGCAGCGCGTAGAGCATGTCGGCGTGCAGGGCGTCCATGCGCTTCTCCGCGTCGCTGCCGATCTGCGCGTAGCCCTTCGCGTCCTTGGTGACCTTCAGGCCCAGGATGTCGGCCATGTCGATCTCGTAGTGCGTGAAGTCGCCGTAAGGGCGCTTGCAGTCGATCATGAAGGTGCGCCAGTTCGCATGCTGCAGCAGCCGGATGTGCTCGTCGGTCACGTCGAACGCGTTGCGCTTGCCAAAGGGCGGCAGGAAGCCGTAGTGGCCCGGCGCGAAGCTGGCATGCAGGAAGAAGGCTGCGCTGACCTTCACGAAGCGGTCGATGACCGGCGAGGCCGTCGTGTCGCCGGCTTCGAGCGCATCGCCGAACTGCTCGAGCGACAGGTCGGGCGGAACGATGCCGGGGGCACCCGATTCGCAGGGAATCCATTCGGCCGTGCTGCGGCGGAACCAGTCGATGTCTTCCTGCGTGATGGCCACGCTGCCGGGAGCCGGCGATGCCGCAGGGCCGGCCGTGGCCGGGGCGCCTGCGGACGCCGGTGCGCTGCGTTGCCCGCAGCCCGAGGCAGCGAGCAGGGCGGAAGCCGCGCTCGCGGCCGAGAAGGCCAGCGCGCCTCGCCGATGGATCCGTCTCACGTTCTTTTCTCCCATGGTATGCAGTCGATCGGGCTCCAGAGGATGCCACGCGGGCCTGACGTCCAACTGAGGACATCCGCGCCGTGTAGCCTTGCCCGTCCGATCCACCGCCCCCATCACTACAAGGAGCCGCATGACCGAAGCCACGCACGACCTGTCCGACGACGCCGAAGACCTGTCGCCGGGCTGGGACGCCATCAGCGCAGCACTCGACCGCCTCTACCCAGGACAGGAACCAAAGCACTATGCGACGCTCGTCAAGTGGATGCTCGGCGGCCCCGACCCGCTCGACGGCGTGAGCGCGTGGAAGCGCCTCTCGCCGGTGCCGCACTGGCACTTCGTGACCTACGGGTTGAGCGAGCTGTACGCGAAGGAGTCGGACGACGCGGACACCAGCGGCTACGGCTTCGAGCTGACCTTCCGCCTGGCCTGCGAACCCGGTGAACCCGCCGATGCCGAACCGCCCGCTTGGGCAATCAATTTCCTGCAGAACCTCGCGCGCTATGTGTTCAAGAGCGGCAACGTGTTCGACGACGGCCACTGGATGACGGCCAACGGTCCCATCGCGCTGGAGCGCGACACGCTGATCTGCTCGATGGGCTTCGTGTACGACCCCGAACTGCCCGCCATCGACACGCCGAACGGCCGCATGCACTTCCTGCAGGTGGTCGGCCTGACGCAAGAGGAGGAGCGCGCCGCCAAGCAGTGGCAGACGCGCAAGCTGCTCGACGCCCTGCTGCCGAAGATGCCGCTGTGGGTGACCGACCTCGCGCGCCCGTCGCTGCTCGGCGATCCGGAAGTGCGCGCCCGGGTGGACGAGGGCGCGCGGCGCGACGGCTCGTCGAGCGGCTTCCTGTTCACCGACGTGCTGGGGTGGAAGGTGCAGAAGCGGCTGCTGCGTTCGCCCGTCACCGACATCACGTTCGGCGCGCTGCAGGTCGATGAGCTCACCACGCTGCTGCCGCTGCGCCTGCCGTTCGGCCGCGGCTTCAGGCTGGCCGGCCGCGAGGGTTCCGTGCTGTTCGAGCGCGCCGATGCAAGCAGCGCGAGCGAAGGCGAGGACGGCCTCACGCTTCGGCTGACCGACGCCGCCGTGCACGAACTGGCCCGCACGCTCAAACCGCTGGCAGGCACCTACGTGCTGGGCAGCCTCGACAGCGTGCGCTTTCAGGTACAGCAGACGGTCATCAGGGACGCCGAGGGCAAGGTCGTTCGCACGGTCGGCTGATGCCCTGCGGGGAGGCCCACTATCATCGAACGATGCAACGTCTCACGCGCCAACGCAACGCCGTTTTCTCCGCCTTCAGCGACGCCGGTCGCGTCCTGACCGCTCCTGAAATCCTGGCGCACGCGCGCGAGATCGTGCCCGAGATCAGCCTGTCGACCGTGTACCGGCAGGTGTCGCTGCTGCTGGCGGACGGCGAGATCGCCAAGGTCGAGCTGCCGGGCGAGCCGGCGCGCTACGAGGTCGCCTGCAAGCCCGCCAGCCATGCGAAGCACGATGGCCGCGAGGCCGACCACCACCATCACTACTTCCACTGCTCGAGCTGCGGCCAGGTCTTCCTGCTGCACGCCTGCCCGGGTCCGATGACCGACCTCGTTCCGAAGGGCTTCCAGGTGAAGAGCCATGAGGTCACGCTGCACGGCGTGTGCGCGTCGTGCGCCGGCGCTTCGCCCAGGCGCAGCGCCGGCAGGGCGCACTGAGGCCGCCGCGCGGCAGGTCGGCTGCCGGTCAGTGTTCGGCGTTATTGAGAATGAATTTGCAATAACGTATAGTCGCGGGTCCCGAAACTCCGAGGCCCGTGTACAGCCATGCAAGTCCTTTCCTCGCTCAAGGAAGCAAAGAAGCGCCACCGCGATTGCCAGGTGGTGACGCGGCGAGGCCGCACCTACGTGATCTGCAAGTCGAATCCGCGCTTCAAGGCCCGCCAGGGCGGCGCGAAGAACAAGAACAAGCGCTGAGCTGAAGCGCTGCCGGCGCGCATTCCCCACGCACCGCGCCGGCTTTTCCCAAGAACACCGAACGAACGAATGCCACGGCGCACCCGCGCCGGCGCGAGCCTGCGCGCAGCTTTCTCCAACCTGGGTTTCCTCCATGCTCCGAGCCACCGGCCTCACCAAACAGTACGGCGCCCACACAGTGCTCGATCGCCTCGACCTCGACATCCGCGCCGGCGACATCTACTGCCTGCTCGGTGCCAACGGCGCAGGCAAGACGACCACCATCAACCTGTTCCTGAACTTCATCGCGCCGAGCGGCGGCACGGTCGAGATCAACGGCACCGACGTCACGCGCCACCCCGTGGCCACCAAACAGGACGTGGCGTACATCCCCGAGCAGGTCACGCTGTACGGGACGCTCTCAGGGCTGGAAAACCTTCGCTTCTTCGCCGGCCTCGCGCTGGGCCACGAACTGCCGCGCGAACGCCTGCTTGCGCTGATGAGCGAGGTGGGGCTCGACCACGCTGCCGCCGACAAGCGCGTGTCGGCCTACTCGAAGGGCATGCGCCAGAAGGTGTGGATCGCGGTGGCCATCGCGAAGCAGGCCAAGGCGCTGCTGCTCGACGAGCCGACCTCGGGGCTCGACCCGCACGCCGCCGCCGAGTTCTCCGACCTGCTGCGTCGCGCGGCCGACAGCGGCGTGGCCGTGCTCACCACCACGCACGACCTGTTCCATGCACGCCAGACCGCCACGCGCGTCGGGATCATGAAACGCGGGCGGCTCGTGGAAAGCCTCGACGGCGAAGCGCAGATCGCGCGCACCGACCTGCAGTCGCTGTACCTGCAGCACATGAGGAGCTGACATGGAACACCCCCTGTCTTCGCGCACTTCGTATCGCTTCGCCGACCCCCTCGCCGGGGGCGCGCACCGCATGGGAGTGTCGTCATGCTGACAAGCTGGATCGCACGACGCGAATTTCTCGAACGCCTGCGCGACGGGCGACTCTACTGGGCCGGCGGACTGGTCGTGGTGCTGCTGCTCACCGCGCTCGCGGTCGGCTGGGCGCACCAGCGCGATGCGCGTGCCGAACAGCAGGCGGCGCAGGCCATGGACTACCACGACTGGCTGCACCAGGACCGCCGCCATCCGCACGACGCGGCGCACCAGGGCATGCATGCCTTCAAGCCCGAGGCGGCGCTGGCCATGATCGATTCGGGCATCAACCCGTTCATCGGCAGCACCGTGTGGCTGCAGGCGCACCGCCAGAGCGAGGTGAAGTTCAATGCCGCGCAGGACGCCACCGGACTGCAGCGCTTCGGCAACCTGTCGGTCGGCTGGATATTGCAGGTGCTCGGGCCGCTGCTGGTGATCGTGCTGGGCTTCAATGCCTTCGCAGGCGAGCGGGAGCAGGGCATCCTGCGCCAGACGATGAGCCTGGGCGTGGCGCCGATGCGCCTGCTGGCCGGCAAGGCACTGGCACTCGCGGGCTCGCTGGCGGTGTTGCTGCTGCCGGCGGCCGTCGTCGCGGCCATCGCCGTGACCGCCGGGGCGGGCGAGGGCGAACGCATCGACGCGCTGCTGCGCTTCGGCACGTGGTCGTTCGGCTACGCGGTGTACCTCGGCATCTTCGTCTTCGGGGTGCTCGGCGTGTCGGCCGCGTCGTCGACATCGCGCATGGCGATCACGCTGCTGCTCGCACTGTGGATCGCGCAGGCCGTGATGGCGCCGCGCGTGCTTTCCGAGCTGTCGCGCGCGTGGTTCCCGAGCCCGACGCGGCTGCAGTTCAACCAGGCACTGGGCGCGGAACTCAAGGCCGTTTCCGACCGGACCTGGCAGGAGAACTTCGGCACCACCGAGCGCTGGGGCCGCGACGTGCCACTCGCCAAGTGGGGCCTTGCGCTGCGGCTCGACGACCAGGCTTCGTACCCCGTGTACGACCGTCACTACGGCCGCCTGTGGGACACCTGGGAGCAGCAGCAGGAGGTGCAGGAATGGAGCGGCCTGCTGCTGCCGCTGCTCGCGATCCGCAGCTTCTCGATGGGCATGGCGGGTACCGACTTCGCGCACCACCGCAGTTTCACGACCGCGGCCGAACTGCACCGCCGCCGCATCCAGGACCTGATGAGCGCGGACCTCGTGGCGCATGCCGACCCGATGGGCGACCGCCACTTCGCCTACCAGGCCTCGCCCGGCCTGTGGGCCACCGTGCCGCCCTTCGACTACCGCCCACCGGGTGCGGGATGGGCATTGACGCACCAGCTGCGCAGCCTGGCCGTGCTGTGCGCCGGGCTGCTGCTGTCGATCGTGTTCGCCGCTGTCGCCACGCGGCGGCAGCGCGCGCTGTGAGGAGCCACGCATGACCAAGATGCTTTCCGATCCTTCGCAGGGCCGCCGCCTGCTGGCGGTGATGCGCCAGGAGTGCCGCCTCATGCTGGCCGAGCGCGCGCTGTGGGCCGTGGGTGCGCTCTTCCTGGCGTTGGTGGCCTACGCCCTGGGCAACGGGCTCGTGCAGACCGCGAACCGCGACCGCGCGCAGGCCGCCGTCGCGCAGGCCGACCGCGACACCCGCGCCGCGCAGCGCGTGTTGCTCGAAGGCATCCTCGCGGGCACCGCACAGCCCACGCCGTTCGAGAACCCGGCCGATCCGTCGCGCATGGCGAGCGGCTACGGCGGGCATCACGCCATCCTGCCGACGGCGCCGCTGGGCCCGGTCGCGCTGGGCCAGAGCGACCTGTACCCGAGCCAGTACCGGGTCACCGGCCAGAGCCGCGTGGTGTTCATGAACCCGAGCGACATCGAGAGCCCCTGGCACCTGCTGAGCGGGCACTTCGACCTGGCCTTCGTCATCGTCTATCTGCTGCCGCTGCTGATCTTCGCGCTCAGCTACAACCTGCTGTCGGCCGAGCGCGAGAACGGCACCTTGCGGCTGCTGCTGTCGCAGCCCCTGCGCCTTCGCACGCTGCTCGCGGGCAAGCTCACGGTGCGCGCGGCGGTGCTCCTGGGGCCCGCGGTGCTGCTGCCCGTGGCGGTGCTGCTGGTGGCGCGGCAGGCGGGACTGGCCGGCGCATCGGGCGCCACGCTGTGGTGGACCTTGCTGGTCGGCGCCTATGCGCTCTTCTGGTTCGCGCTCGTGGTGGCGGTCAATGCCTTCGGCGCGTCGTCGGCGACCAATGCCATGGTGCTGGTGATCGCGTGGGTGCTGCTGGTGCTGGTCGCGCCGGTACTGCTGAACCTGGCCGTCACGCAGGCCAGTCCGGCGCCCTCGCGCACCGAACTCGCCACGCGCCAGCGCATCGTCACGGCAGAGGCCATGAAGACGCATGCCGCGCCGATGAGCACCGACTACCAGCACGTCGGCCGCGGCACGGTGCTCGTGCCGCAGAACGGCAAGATCGAGATCGCGGGCCGGCTGCTGGGCAGCTACCTGATCGAGAGGGACGTCGACGACGCCATCCGGCCCGAGCTCGACCGCTTCGATGCGCAGCAAGCCAGGCAGCAGGTGCTGCTCGGCCGCTTCAGCGCGGTTTCGCCCGCAGCCGTCGCCTATGAAGGCATGACCGCGCTCGCCGGTACGGGCAGCCGCCGGCAGGCACGCTTCGAAGCGCAGACCGTGGCGCACCACGAGGCGTGGAAGCGCTTCTTCTTCCCGCGCATCGATGCGCGCGATGCGCTCACCCCGGCGGCGTTCGACCGCATCCCTGCCTTCATGTGGCATGAGGAGCCGGCCGGTCTCGTGCGCGGCCACGCCGCCCGGGCCGTGCTGCAGCTCCTTGTGCCGAGCCTGCTGCTGTTCGGGCTGGCCGCATGGCGCCTGCGCCGTTTCTCGGTTTCCTAGCCGCGCTTCCCTTTTTCCTTTCGCAATCCAAGCAAGCAATCCAATGACCATGTTCATCCGTACGGCCATGGCGGTGGCCGCCGCCACCGCCTTCCAGGCGTCCTACGCGCAGGGCGATGCCGAGCTCGGCACCGTCACCGTCGAAGGCAGCCGCGACGCGAGCAGCCTGCATCTGGAGGAATCGAGCGGCACCGCGTCGCGCCTCGGCCTCTCGGTGCGCGAGACGCCGGCTTCGGTCGAGATCCTGTCGCAGGACGCCATCCAGCAGCGCGGTGCGCGCACCTTCAGCGAGGCCCTGCGCGGCGTGGCGGGGCTGTCGGGCGGCGGAGCGCCTTCCGCGCCCACCACCTTGTCGACGCGCGGGTTCAGCAACCTCATGTACCTGTACGACGGCGTGCGCAGCTCCGGCGCGGGCGTGACCAACCGCGTGCAGGACACCTGGAACTACGACCGCATCGAAGTGCTGAAGGGTCCGGCCTCGGTGGTGGACGGCGAGGGCGCGATCGGCGGCGTCGTCAACTTCGTGACCAAGAGGCCCGACCGCGACAACCCGCACAAGGAGGCCTTGCTTTCTTACGGCAGCTACGGCTCCACGCGAGCGGCCTTCGGCTTCGGCGGTGCGCTGGGCGATGCCAGCGCCTACCGCATCGACTACAGCCGCAACGACAGCAGGGTCGGCACCATCGAACGGAACGGCGAGCGCATCGACCACTTCACCAGCGGGTTGATGGTCGACTTCGGCGGCTCGGTGAAGCTGGACCTGTCCTTCGACTACCTGCGCGACGACAACCAGGCCTACTGGGGCACGCCGCTGGTGCCGGCGAGCTTCGCCACGCAACCGACGAGCGTGGTCAGCACGCCCGACGGCCGCGTGATCGACCGGCGGCTGGCACGCAACAACTACAACGTGCCCGACGACGCGAACAGCTCCGAGACCTACTGGCTGCGTGCGCGCCTCACGGGCCACGCCGGCGGTGGTTGGTCGTGGCGCAACGAGTTCTCGGCCAACAGGTCGAACCGCATCTTCCGCAACTCGGAAAGCGCGGTGTTCGTGGCACCGGCCAGCATCGCGCGCGACCAGACGCTCATCACGCACGACCAGGACTTCTGGCTCGACCGCTTCGACGCCACGCACAAGGGCAATCTCGGCGGCATGGACAACCGCTTCGTGGTGGGCGGCGAGTACAGCGAGACGCGCTTCGGCAGCCGGCGCCGCTTTTCCGACAGCAGCGCGGCCACCGCGAACCTGCTGCGTGTTCCGGTGTTCGATCCCTACCTGGCTCCGTTCGACGAGAACCCCGCGCTGAGCACCGGCGGCGGGAATCGCACCAACACCCTGTCGAACGTGAAGGTCACCTCGGTGTTCGTGGAAGACGCGCTGAAGCCGCTGCACAACCTCACGCTGGTGGGCGGCCTGCGGCACGACCGCACCGAGGTCGAACGCGGCATCGCCGACCTGAACCTGGGCAGCTACACGCGCTTCGGCACGAGCTACCGCGCGACCTCGGGCCGCATCGGCGCGGTGTACGACCTCACGCCGCAGTCGAGCGTGTACGCGCAATACACCAACGCCACGCTGCCGGTGAATTCGCTGTTCCTGCTGTCGGCCTCGAACGCGGCGTTCCCGATGTCGCGCGGCAAGCAGGCCGAGGTGGGTTTCAAGCAGAGCCTGCCCGACGCGAACCTCGAGTGGACGGCCGCGGCCTACAGGATCGAGCTGGGCAACGTGCTTTCGCGCGATCCGAACAACCCCAACAACACCGTGAACAACGGCAGCCAGTCGTCGCGCGGCATCGAGCTGTCGGCCGTGTGGCGGCCCGCGCGCGAATGGACGCTGGCCGGCAACCTCGCCGCGCTCGACGCGCGATTCGACACGCTGGTGGAAGCGGGCAACGTCTCGCGAATGGGCAAGACGCCACCCAACGTGCCCGAGCGCGTGGCCAACGTGTTCGCCACCTACCGGCCCGACGGATCGAAGTTCGAGTACTTCGCCTCGTTGAACCACGTGGGCCCGATGTACACCGACAACGCCAACCAGATCCGCATCAACGGCTTCACCACGCTCGACGCGGCCGTGAGCTACCGCATGCGCAACGCGCTGCTGAGCTTTCGCGTGCGCAACCTGACGGACAAGCTGTACGCCACCTGGGCCGGCCGCGCGACCAGCCAGGTGCTGCTGGCGCCGAGGCGCACCTTCGAGCTGTCGGCGAAGTTCGATTTCTGACCGGGCGTGTCGCCAAGGTAACCGCCGGCGCATCCGGGGTCGCACGCGCGACGACGGATGCAGGCGGTGCTTTCTAGAGTGGCTGCATTCACACCACCGAGGGATACCGCCATGCTCGACACCATCCAGGCCATCAACAAGACCGCCGGCTTCAACCGCTGGGCCGGCTTCGAGGTCACCAGCGCTGCCGAGGGCGAGGCCGAATTGCGCATGGACTTCCGAGAGGAAGACATGGGCCAGTACGCAGGCTTCCTGCATGCGGGGCTGATCGGTGCGCTGCTGGACACCGTGAGCGGTTTCGCGGCCGCCACGGTGGCCGGCCGCGTGCTGGCCTCGCACTTCTCGGTGAACTGCATCTCGCCCGCGGTGGGGCAGGCGTTCGTGGCGCGCGGACGTGTGGTGAAGGCCGGGCGCAAGCAGGTGTTCGCGGCGGCGGAGCTCTACGCGCAGGGCGAGGGTGCCGCGCTCAAGCTCGTGGCGACGGGGAACGCCATCCTGGTTCCGGTGGAAGAGGCTGCGGCGAAGGCCGCTTCGTAGCCTTCAGTCCGAACAGCGGCCGGAGGAAGCCGACGCGTCGGATCAGCCCGTCCGTCAGCAGCCAGCAGCCGGCCAGTGTCAGCGCCACCAGCAGCGCAGGCTCTGCGACCGGTCCCAGGGCCAGCGGCGCGAGCACGGTGATGGCCACGACGATCAGCGTCTGGTGCAGCACGTACCACGGGTACACCGATTCGTTGGCCCAGCGCAGCCATCGCCACGGGCGGTTCAGGTGGCGGTGGCCATGGCCGAGGATGGTGGCGACCATCAGCCACAGGTAGAGCACGCGCAAGGTGTCTGTCAGCGGACCTGGAGCCGGCCACCTGCCGCTCGCACGCAGCGCGAAGAAGACGGCGATGACCGCCACGGCCAGCGCGAGCGACACGCGGCGCAGGCGCTCCAGCTCCTTCCACACGCCGGTGTCCGTGCCCATCCAGTAGCCGTAGAGGAATAGCGTGAAGTAGATGCTGTGCAGATGGAAGTCGCGCACGAGGTTGTGCGTGGCGGGAAAGCGCGCGGCCAGCAGCATCGTCCACAGCAGCAGCGGCATGGCGGGCAACAGCAGCAGCTTCCAGCCGCGCAGGCCGTCGAAGGCGCGGCGCAGCCATTGGCCGGCGGCCGAGTTCCACAGCGGCAGCGTCAGCGCGACCAGTGCGGTGTAGGTGAACAGGTAGGGCAGGTACCAGAGGTGGTTCCAGGTGATGCCGAATTCCGCGCCGTCGAAGGCCTGCTTCGGCCAAGGCGCGCTCATCGACAGGTAGCGCAGCACAAAGGCGCCGAAGCCCGGCGCCACGTAGCCGCTGGCCACGCCCTGCGCGTAGGCCTGGTACGGCACGATCACCGCCATGCCGAACGCCAGCGGCAGCATCAGCCGCAGGCCGCGGCTTCGCAACAGGCCCCAGGTGCCCTGGCCCCGACTCAGGAAGCCGAGCGACACGCCCGAGATCAGGAACACCAGGTCCATGCGCCAGAGGTTCAGCGCCACCATCGGCCACTGCAGCCATTCGGCGGCGTGCGGACTCTTCAGGTGCCAGTGCCAGCCCGCCACGTAGTACATGCCCACGTGATAGAGGATGACGAACAGGAAGGCCAGCGCGCGCAGGGCGTCGATGTCGTGGCGGCGGTCGGAGAGGGTGGTGGTGCTCATCGCGGGCTCCTCGAAACAGGAAGGCCGCGATGCTCGTCCCGGCACGGCCCGCGTGGCGCAGCCGGGGGACGGATCGCCCCCGGTTTGTGACGAACGGTGGCCCCGAGGGACGAAAAAGCGCGAAAGCAGGCCGCCCCCCGGGCCTGTATTCGCGAGAATTCCCGCCATGGGCGACCCTCGCAAGAACCTCTACGAGCGCTACGAGCCGGTGCGCCGGTACGTCGAGGTGGGTTTCTGGATCGTCGTGATGGCGGTGCAGGCGGTGTTCAACACCACGGTGGCGCTGGTCGACGCGCGCACCCGCGCCGCACCGCCCGCCACCTGGGAGATCCTGGTCTGGGAGTGCTCCAGCCACCTGGTGCTGCTGGCGCTGGTGCCGGCCATCGTGGCGGTCGAGCGCCGGCTGTCGCCCCTGCCGCGCCTGCACCTGCTGCGCTACCTGGCCGGCCATGCGCTGGCGAGCGTCGCTTTCAGCGTGGTCCACGTGGTGGCCATGTTCGGGTTGCGCGCGCTCGCCTACATGGCCGTGGGCGAGCGCTACGACTTCGCGGGCTGGAGCGGGCAGTGGGGCTATGAATACCTGAAGGACGTGCGAGCCTACGTGTCGATCGTCTTCGGTATCTGGGCCTACCGGCTCTTCATGCTGCGGCTGCAGGGCGAGGCGCGCGTGCTCGATGCGCCGGAGGAACGGCCAGCGCCGCTGCCGCCGCCGGAGATTTCGCCGCAGCCGGCAGGCGTCGAGCCTGCAATGGCGCAAGCGCCTCCGGCGCCCCCGGCACCGCCCCCGGCGCCCGTTCGGCCCGAGCGTTTCCTGGTTCGCAAGCTGCGCCGCGAGTTCCTCATCGCCGCCACCGACATCGACTGGCTGCAGGCGGAGGGCAACTACGTCGGCCTGCACGTGAACGGCCACGACTACCTGCTGCGCGCAACGCTGACCGACTTCCTGACCCAGCTCGACCCCGCTGCCTTCGTGCGCGTGCACCGCAGCCATGCAGTCAACCTGGGCCGCATCAGGGAGATCGAGCCGCTGGACGGCGGCGACGCCCGCCTCCACATGCACGACGGCACCACGGTGCCCTGCAGCCGCCGCTACCGCGACGCGCTGCGCGCCGGCGCGGGCTGATCCGGTGCGCGAGAGGGCTCCGGCAGGCCCTTGTTTGGTTCATTCCGCACCATCAGCGAGCCTTGGGCACCATTTTTGCTTTCTTTGGCCGCCGCGCGACTGATTCGGGTGCGGCGCACCAATTCAAATCAAAAACTGCAAGAAGCTCCAATGGACGCACTCAAACAGGGCGCAGATGCGCTGTTCATCCTTCTCGGCGCCATCATGGTGTTGGCGATGCACGCCGGTTTTGCTTTTCTCGAACTGGGGACAGTGCGCAAGAAGAACCAGGTCAATGCGCTGGTGAAGATCCTCGTCGACTTCTCGGTCTCGACCATTGTTTACTTCTTGGTGGGCTATGGCGTGGCCTACGGCACGCATTTCTTCGTGAGCGCCAGCGAACTGTCGGCAAGAAGCGGCTACGAGCTGGTGAAGTTCTTCTTCCTGCTGACCTTCGCCGCAGCCATCCCAGCCATCATCTCGGGCGGCATTGCCGAGCGGGCCAAGTTCTGGCCGCAGCTGATCGCCACTGCGGTGATCGTCGGGTTCGTCTATCCCCTTTACGAGGGCATCGCCTGGAACGGGCACTTCGGAATCCAGGGCTGGATCGCCTCGCTCACGGGCCACGAGTTCCACGACTTCGCGGGCTCGGTGGTGGTCCACGCGGTGGGCGGCTGGCTGGCGCTGCCGGCGGTGCTGCTGCTGGGCGCGCGACGCAACCGCTACCGCGGCGACGGCTCGCTGAGCGCACATCCACCGTCGAACATTCCGTTCCTGGCGCTGGGTGCGTGGGTGCTGTGCGTGGGCTGGTTCGGCTTCAACGTGATGAGCGCGCAGAGCATCGACAAGATCTCGGGCCTGGTGGCCGTCAACTCGCTCATGGCCATGGTCGGCGGCACGCTGGTGGCGCTGGCCATGGGCAGGAACGACCCGGGCTTCGTCTACAACGGCCCGCTCGCCGGGCTCGTTGCCGTGTGCGCCGGCTCCGACCTGATGCACCCGCTGGGCGCGCTGATGGTGGGCGGTGTGGCCGGCGCCATCTTCGTCAGGATGTTCACGCTGGTGCAGAACAGATGGAAGATCGACGACGTGCTCGGCGTGTGGCCGCTGCACGGCCTGTGCGGCACCTGGGGCGGCATCGCCGCCGGCATCTTCGGCACCCAGGCACTGGGCGGCATCGGCGGCGTGAACCTGTGGGCGCAGCTCATCGGCACGCTGATGGGCGTCGCCTGGGCCGGGCTCGCCGGCTGGGCGGTCTACGGCGCGCTGAAGAAGGCGGTCGGGTTGCGCCTCACGCAGGAGGAGGAATACGACGGGGCGGACCTGTCGATCCACCATATTTCGGCGACGCCGGAGCGGGAGGTGAATTGGTAGCCGGCTCGCAGTGAACGTATTTGCCCCTAACGGGCGTGCGCGCGGTCCAGGGGCCGCCGGCGCAGTCACTTGAAGCACGAACGCGCGGCCTGTAGCAAACTCGCCGCACCGTTCCGCTCATTCATACCTGCAGGCCCCATGACCCAATCGCCCCCGCCCTCGAAGTCCTCCCCCGCGATCTCTCCGCCTACCGCAAAGGCAACACCGGCATCGACTACGTGCACCGGTTCGAGTCGGGCAAGCCCGGCCCGCACGTGCTGATCAACGCGCTCACGCACGGCAACGAGATCTGCGGCATGACGGCGGCCACGCATCTGCTGGACAACGACGTGCGCCCGCAGATCGGCACGCTCACCGTGTCCTTCGCGAACATCGACGCGTACGAGTCGTTCAAGGAAGAGTCGCCGTACGACAGCCGCCAGATCGTGCACAACCTCAACCGCATCTGGTCGCCCGAATGGCTGGACGGCAGCGAAGACAGCCCCGAGCTGCGCCGCGCGCGCATCCTGCGTCCGGTGGTGGACGCGGCCGACCACATCCTGGACATCCACTCGACCAGCCAGCCCGTGGTGCCGTTCTGGGTCTACCCGGCCTTCGAGCGCAACGCCAAGGTCGCGCTGGCCATCGGCCGTCCGTCGGTGCACCTCGTGATGCCCGACGGCCTGGGCTCGGGCACGCCGCTGATCCAGTACGGCAGCCACGGCGGCCCCGACGGCAAGGGCGTGGCGATGGTGGTCGAGTGTGGCCAGCATTTCCTGCGCTCCGCATCGGATCTGGCCACCGCCGTCACCTACGACTTCCTGGCGTACTTCGGCCTCGTCGAGAAAGACCCGGCCACGCCGGCGCCCGAGCCGCAACGCCGCTTCGAGCTGCTGCAGACCTTCGTCATCAAGTCGGAAGACTTCAAGTTCGTGCGCCCGCTGATCGGCTTCGAGACCTTCGCCAAGGGCGAGCTGATCGCGACCAACGGCGACGAGGAGATCCGCGCGCTGTGCGACGACTGCACCATCTTCATGCCCGCGCAGCGCCCGATCGTCGGGCGCGAGGCGGTGTACCTCACCAGGCCGCTCTGAGGTCCGAGGGTTGAACGAGGCACCCGCCATGAGCCGCTGGCGCGTGGCGGGCCTCGCGTTCGTCTTCCTGTGGTTCGCCATCGGCGGCGTCGCGCATTTCGCGTTGACCGAGACCGAGATGCGCATCGTGCCGCCGTACATCCCATGGCCGCGCGCCGCGGTGCTGGTGAGCGGCGTGCTCGAACTGCTGGGCGCGGCCGGGCTGCTGTGGCGCCCGACGCGGCGCGCCGCAGGCATCGGCCTCTTCTTGCTGACGCTGGCCGTGACGCCCGCGCATTTCTACATGCTGCAGCGCCCGGAGCTGTTCGCGGGCGTGCCGTACTGGGCCTTGGTGGTGCGGTTGCCGGTTCAGGTGGCGCTGCTGGCGCTGATCGCGTGGAGCACGTCGGCGGGGCCGAAGAACGCGGTCAGCAGATGAGCAGGTGGCGCGGCGCGTCGGCGGTGCTGTAGTCGGCGTGCCAGTAGTGCGGGTCGTCGCATGGGCTGAAGACGGCCTCGGCGCTTGCATGGCGGCTGTCGAATCGCCGCGAGAGCGTGACATGCACCGAGCCCGCGTCGGGCCAGTCGACGCCGGCGTCCGTCACGCGGTTGCCGGAGGCGACTTCCGCGGCGAGGATTTCCTGCAGGGCAGGGTGCAGGCGGGTGTTGAGCAGGGCAAGGATGTCGCTTCGCGAAGTGCGTGGAACGGAGGCGGCGACGCAGCTTTCGGTGAACGGCGGCTGATCGGGCATTTGCCTTCGGGATTCAGTCGGGGCTCGACAGATTGGAGATCTGTGTCCGCAATGGCTGCAAATCGTTCTGGACGGTTTGCCAGACGATGGTGTGATCGACAGAGAAGTAACCGTGCGACAGCGCGTTCCGCATTTCGTAAGCGATACGCCAAGGAACCTCGGGATGTGTTGCAGCGTATCCCGGGTGATGCTTGACGATGTTGTTGCTGGCTTCGCCAATGACCTCCAGATTCCGGACCACGGCATCCTGTGTCTTCCGGTCGATCAGGTATCCCGCCAGCGTTGCGCCAGCTGTGTATTCGAGGATGTTGTCGATGGCCTGAAGGATGTGACCCAAATAGTCCGCAATCCGACGCGGATCACCTCGACTCACAGAGGCACCGCTTCGCGCAGGACGCGGTCGCGAAACTTGAGTGGCAGTCCGGCCGGCGTGAGGACATCCACCTCTATGCCCAGCAGGGTCCTCAGCTCGTACCGGATGGCACCGATGTCCATCAACGTGGTTTGTGCGGTGGGCTCGACCAGCAGGTCCAGGTCGCTGTCGATACCGTCCTCACCGCGCGACGCCGAGCCAAACACCCGGACACCGCTGACGTGGTGGCTCAGCGCAATCTCGCGGATGCGGGCGCGGTGCATGGACAGGGCTTCGGAGGGGCGCATGGGCGCAGTGTAGTGCGGCAGCGTTGCGCGGTCTCAAGCCGCGATGAACAACGCCGGATCCACCATCGCCCGGTTCAGCATCACCGACCAATGCAGATGCGGCCCCGTCACCCGACCCGTCGCGCCCACCGCGGCCAGCGCTTCGCCGGGCTTGAGCACATCGCCCACCTTCACGTCGACACGGCTCAGGTGGCAGTACATCGTCAGCAGCCCGCCGCCATGGTCCATCCACACGGTGCCGCCATTGAAGAAGTAGTCGCCCGTGTCGATCACCTTGCCCGGCAGCGGTGCGAGCACCGGCGTGCCGGTGCCGGCGGCGATGTCCATGCCGCTGTGCGGATTGCGCGACTGGCCGTTGAACACTCGGCGCAGGCCGAAGGAACTGGAGCGGCGTCCCGGCACGGGCACGCGCATCTGCAGCGCGGCGTCGGGGCGCATGTCGCTGAGGGTGGCCATCACGCCGCTCAGGTGGTCGCGCTCCTTGACGTAGCGGGCCTCGTCTTCGGGCGAGAGGTCGACCGTGCGCGGCGCTACGGTCAGGCGCTGCTCGCGGTACTGCTTGGGCGACACGGTGTAGGCGACCTGGCGTTCGGGCTTGCCTTCGGCGCGCACCGTGATGCCGGCCTCGCCGGGTTCCGCCGCGAGCGGAATGCCGACCAGCGCGGTCCACTCGATCGGGTCGCCGACAACCAGCACCGGCACCTCGCCCGCGAAGGCCTGCGGCCGTCTGGCCGAAGGGCCGAGCGACAGGCGCGCCACGCCGCCGGGCACCTGCGAGGCGTGAGGCCAGACGTCGGGCGCAGCCGGCTTCTTCTTCGTCTTCGCGGGTGCTGCCGCGCCTGCGTTCGTGGCCGTCAGCGCGAGCCAGCCCAGGGTGCCGAGCACCGCGCCGCGGCGGCTCAGTGCGAGGGAGGAGAGATCGGAAATGGGAAGTGTCTTGTGCATGGGATGAGTTCGATGAGGGTTCTTTCGGTGGCGGCGTCGATGCCCGTCAGTCCAGCCAGGTTCCGGGCGCCAGTCCGTCGAGCGTATGCGGCCCGATGGCGGCGCGGATCAAGCGCAGTGTCGGCAGCCCGACGGCGGCCGTCATGCGCCGCACCTGCCGGTTGCGGCCTTCGCTGATCGCCAGTTCCAGCCACGCGGTGGGAATGCTCTTGCGTTCGCGGATCGGCGGCTCCCTGTTCCACACGGCAGGCGGTGGATCGAGCAGCCGGGCCCTGGCCGGACGCGTGGGGCCGTCGTTGAGCTGTACGCCGCTGCGCAGCGCTGCGAGCGCCTCTTCGGTGGGCACGCCTTCCACCTGCACCCAGTAGATCTTCTCCATCTTGAAACGCGGATCGGCAATGCGCGCCTGCAGCTTGCCGTCGTCGGTGAGCAGCAGCAGGCCCTCGCTGTCGGCGTCGAGCCGGCCGGCGACGTAGACGCCCGGGATGTCGATGAAATCCTTCAGGCCACGCCAGCGGCCCTCGGGGGTGAACTGGCTGAGGACGCCGTAGGGCTTGTTGAAGCGGATCAGGCGGGACGAGGTCGGCAGATTCATGGTTAGGTGGCATCGCGCGGCGCATTGGCCAACTGCGGCAGGTAGTCTCGCACCAGTTCTTCGACGGTTTCTGCCTGCAGCGTGTCGCGTCCCGACTTGAGCGGATCACGGTCGGGGCGATGCGCGAGCCACCGTTTGAAGCGTGCGAAGGCCAGCGGATGCACGGTGTTCATGCGCGCCATGTGCCCGGTAGCCCCGACCACGACGGCGGAGAAACGCGGGGCGCTCACCAGCTGTTCCGCGTTGCGTGCCTGCACGACCCAGAAATCGTCGGCGGCTTCGCTCAGCTGGGCAGGGTGAGGGTCTTGCTCCTGCACCTCGCGTCGCAGGATGTCGACCTCGAAGCCTTTGCTGTTGACCGCCGTGTAGCGCTGGTCGTCGATCAGCGAAAACGTCTTGTCGACCTTGCGCAGCAGTGCCAGCATGGAGGAGTCGAGGCGCTTGAGCTGGGTGGCCAGCCTGAAGCGCTTGCGCGTGTCCCAGAGCAGGTCGACATCGCGCGTTGCCACCGCTGCGCTTCGCAGGCGAACGCCCGCTGCCGTTTCGTAGGCATAGAGCGCATGGGTGCCCACCACTGTGAAATGCTCCGAGATGTCTGCGCGTTTCAGCATGTCGAGAATGTCGACGACGATGGTCGGAGTGCGCCCCACGAACAAGGCTCGGTTCATGCGCTGATGGCGTGCCACTGCCTCGCCCAGGTCCTTGACCCTGTGTTGAGCTGCTTCCTTTCTTTGGACGAAGCTGTTGTGGATGGCTTCGGTTTCAGGGCTTCGGGCGCCCAGGCTTTTTTGTGCGTTGCGGGTGCTGGTGCGGATGAGATAGTCGACACCGTTGACGGTTTTCCAGTACATGCCGCCGCGCACCCCCGCGGCCTGGGTTTCTGCGGCTTCGAGCGCTTCGAAGGTGGCCCTGGCGTCGATGTACTGGCGGCGCGCGTCATCGCCGATGTCGTGAAAATCCATTGGGTTTCCGTACAAATTCTATAAGTCCAAATTTATACGGAAAACTTATTCATATCAATGAGTTACGTTCCCTTCGACTCAAAGGTCGTCGCCTCGTTTTTCAAAAGGCGGCGACGAGCCACATGCAGGTGAGCGGCTGTCCTTCATCTCGACACCCGCGGACGAGCGCCAATGGATTGGCGAGCAAATACCAGAAAGCCGAAATGACAACGCGAAAACTGATCCAGATCGCAGGCATGGGAGTTGCATTCTTGCTGGCCGCATGCAACAGCACCTCCCTGCGCGTCGGCGGCGCGCCCGAGGCGAGCATCAAGAACTGCGTGACCGCGGCTTCACGCGAACTGCGGGTGCCGCCGGGCGCCATCGTTGTGGACAGCGGCTCGACGCCGCGAGACGGCGTCTACACGATCAACCTGAAGGTCGGGCCGCAAGGCCGGTCGGCCGTCTGCACGACCGACGAAAACAGCGCGGTGCTGGGCGTGGTCTACAAGCGCCCCGAATGACCCTGGGCTGAAAAGAAAAAGGCCGGCGCCATCATGGCACCGGCCTTTCGGATCACTGGATGCGGCTGCCTACTTGCCCCAGCTGTCCCGCATCCCCGCCGCGCGGTTGAAGACCAGCTTGCCATCGGCGCCGCCCTTCGAGTCGCGCACGAAGTAGCCGTGCCGCTCGAACTGGATGCCCACGCCGGGTTCGGCCTTGGCGAGCGAGGGCTCGACGAATGCCGAGCACACTTCCAGGCTGGTCTTGTTCAGTTCGTCCAGCAGCTCGCCGCTGCCCGGATTGGCCTCGGAGAACAGCCGCTCGTAGAGCCGCACTTCGGCCTGCACCGCGTCGGCCGCGGCCACCCAGGTGATGTTGCCCTTGACCTTGATCGCGTCCGCGCCGGGCGTGCCGCTCTTGGTGTCGGGCACCAGCGTGGCCTGCACCTCGACGAGCTTGCCGCTCGCGTCGCGCGTGGCGCCGGTGCACTCGATGACGTGCCCGTACTTCAGGCGCACCTTGTTGCCGGGGAACAGGCGGAAGAAGCCCTTGGGCTGCACGTCTTCGTAGTCGGTGCTCTCGATCCAGACCTCGCGGCCCAGCTTGAACTCGCGCTTGCCCATCTCGGGGTGGTGCGGGTGCACGGGCGCGGAGCAGTCGTCGAGCATGTCGTCGCCGCCCATGAGTTCGCCCCAGTTGGTGATGACGAGCTTGACCGGATCGAGCACGGCCATGGCGCGCGGGGCGACGGGGTCGAGGGTGTCGCGCAGCGCGGCCTCGAGGCTGGCGTAGTCGATCCAGCCGCCCGACTTGGTGGTGCCGCTGCGTTCGCAGAACAGGCGCAGCGCCTCGGGCGTGTAGCCGCGGCGGCGCAGGCCGGCAATGGTGGGCATGCGGGGGTCGTCCCAGCCGTCGACGTGCTTGTCTTCGACCAACTGGCGCAGCTTGCGCTTGCTGGTCATGACGTGGGTGACGTTCAGGCGTGCGAATTCGTACTGGCGCGGGTGCGGGCTGGCGATGAGGCCGCCTTCGGCCAGGCGGTCGAGCAGCCAGTCGTAGAACGGGCGCTGGTCTTCGAACTCCAGCGTGCAGATGCTGTGGGTGATCTGCTCGAGGGCGTCCTCGATGGGGTGCGCGTAGGTGTACATCGGGTAGATGCACCACTTGTCGCCGGTGTTGTGATGCGTGGCCCGACGGATGCGATAGAGCGCCGGGTCGCGCATGTTGATGTTGGGGCTCGCCATGTCGATCTTCGCGCGCAGGATGGCGGCGCCGTCTCCGAGCTTGCCGTCGCGCATTTCGCGAAAGCGCGCAAGGTTCTCTTCGGGCGTGCGGCTGCGGAAGGGGCTGTCGGTGCCGGGCGTGGTGAAGTCGCCGCGGTTGGCGCGCATTTCTTCGGGGGTCTGCTCGTCCACGTAGGCCAGGCCGGCGCCGATCAGGTATTCGGCCGCCTCGTACATGAAGTCGAAGTAGTTGCTTGCGAAGTACTCGTGCGGCTGCATCGTGCCGGGGGCGCTCGGGCGGTCGGCCAGGTAGGTCTCGTAGCCGAGCCATTTCACCGCGTCGCGGATGGAATCGACGTACTCCTGGTCTTCCTTCTCGGGGTTGGTGTCGTCGAAGCGCAGGTGGCACACGCCGCCATATTCCCTGGCCATCTCGAAGTTGAGCCAGATGCTCTTGGCGTGGCCGATGTGCAGGTAGCCGTTGGGTTCCGGCGGAAAGCGCATGCGGACCTTGGCCGGGTCGGCCATGCCCTCGGCGTGATGGGCGGCGTTGCCGGGCGATCCACCCCACTTGCGGCCTGCGTAGGCGCCTTGCGCGAGGTCGTTCTCGATCACGTGGCGCAGGAAATTGCTCGGTGCAACGGCCGTCTTGGCGCCGTTCTTGTCGGTCGGTGAGGTCATTGCTTCATTCTAGTTTGCGCCCCTCGAGCGTTACCTTTGGCAACGTTCTTCACATTGCCCGGTGCACCCCCTTTGCAATTGGCGCGTTCAATACACACATGGGCGGTCCAGACCGGACCGGGCCCACCGATTCAAGGAGTCCAACATCATGAGCCTTACACGTTCCAATTTCCTCAAATGGGCCGCCGCAGGTGCCGTGGCTGCCGGTGCACTGTTCGCCGCCACTTCCGCCAGCGCCCGCAGCGACGTGAGCTGGTCGATCGGTGTCGGTGTGCCGGGCGTGGCAGTGGGCGTCGGTGCCCCGGCCTACTACCCGGCTCCGGCTCCGGTCTACGTGCCGCAGGCCCCCGTGTACTACGCACCGCCGCCGCCCGTCTACTACCGCCCGCCGCCGGTGTATTACCGTCCGGCCCCGGTCTACTACGGTCCCCCGGCCTATTACGGCCCGCGCGGCTACTACCGCGGCCACGGCCACTGGCGCTGATCTGCCACACCGTTTGTGACTGAATGAAAAAGCCGGCTCCTGAGGGGCCGGCTTTTTTTATGGGCACTGCGCGCCCGCCATTTCACATGGCGCGAAACAGGTGGGCGTACAGCCGGCTCACCGGGATCTTCTCGGCCCGCCCGCGCAGCGCCAGGTGCATCTTGCCGGCGTCGTCGCGATGCACCGACTCGATGGCCGCGCTGCGCACCACCACCGCACGGTGCACCTGCCAGAAGGTGTCGGCGTCGAGCTGAGGCAGCAACTGCTTGAGCGGTGTGCGGATCAGGTACTCGTGCGCGGTGGTGAGCACGCGAAGGTATTTGTCGGCCGCCTCGAAATACAGCACTTCGTCGATCGGCACCATGCGCACCGTGCTGCCGCCGGCGTCGCTGGCCGCAATGATGCGCAGCGGCGCGGCCGCCGGTGCCGCGGCAGCCGCGCCGGCACCCGCAGCAGCCAGCACCTGGCGCCATTGGCCGAGTGTGCGTTCGAGTGCTTCGTCGGCCATGGCCGGCGTGGGCGAAGGCGCGTGGGCCGCCAGCGCCTGCTGCAGCCGCGCGACGGTCCTGCGCAGCCGCTCGGGCTGGACGGGCTTCAGCACGTAGTCGATGGCCTGGGCCTCGAAGGCCCGCGCGGCGTATTCGTCGTAGGCGGTGACGAACACCAGCTGCGGCATAGGCGCCTCGTCGGTGGGCCAGCTGTCGGCCAGTTCGGCTGCGGCCGCCAGACCGTCGAGGCCGGGCATCCGGATGTCGAAGAACAGCACCTGCGGCAGCAGGCGCAGCGCCTCGCGCACAGCGCTGCGGCCGTCGCCGGCGGTGGCCACGACCTGCAGTCCGGGCCAGGCGGCGGCCAGTTCGGCCTTGAGGGCCTGCGCGAGCAGGGGTTCGTCTTCGGCGATGAGGGCGGTGGCTTGCATTGGTGTGGATGGCTCTCTTGTTTCTTGTCACGCCGCCAGGGGAAAGCTCAAGGTCGCGCAGGCGCCGCCGTCGGGGCCGGGCGCGGGCGACAGGCTCATGCGTGCCTGGTCGCCGTACACCGTGGCGAGCCGCTCGCGCACCTGCTCCATGCCGAAGCCGCCGGTGTCGTCCGAGGGGGCGGACGCGTCGAGCCCCACTCCGGTATCGCTCACTTCGATGACCAGCCGGCCGCCGTCCCGGTGCGCGCGCACCGCGATCCGTCCGCCTTCCACCTTGGGCTCGAGCCCGTGGCGGATGCTGTTTTCGACCAGCGGCTGCAACAGCAGCGGCGGCACCGGCACGTCGCGCAGGTCGTCCGGCAATTCGAGCGTGTAGCGCAGGCGTTCGCCCATGCGCACCGACATCAGTTCCAGGTAGTCGCCGAGCCGGTCGAACTCCGCAGACAGCGGATGCGACAGCGCGCGCGAGCCGCTGAGCGTCATGCGCAGGTAGCTGTTGAGCCGGTCGAGCATGGCCACCGCACGCGGCGGGTCGACGGCGATCAGCACGCGCAGGTTGGCCAGCGTGTTGAACAGCATGTGCGGCTCGAGCTGGGTCTCGAGCAGCTTCAGCCGCGCCTCGGTGGCGTCGCGCTGGGCCAGGTCGATCTGGCTCTGCAGGTGCTTGCTCTTGCCCAGGCTGTAGAAGAAGAAGCACATGCCGACGGTCGCGGCGATGGTGATGACCACCGCGGTGGCCAGCTTGTGGCCGGTGAAGTCGAGAAAGTCGAAGGCCGGCGCGCCGATCCAGGCGTCGCCGATCAGGTTGCCGCCCATGAAGCCGAGGACCACGCCGATCACCACGATCAGATAGCCCCGCACGCCGAGCGGCCAGCGGATCTCGCGGTGGCCGGTCATCAGCAGCCGGGTGATGTCGATGAAGAGCCAGCTGATGAGGCCGATCGACAGCGAATAGACCAGGTGCGGCGCCCAGCCACCGCCTTCGGTGATGGTCAGGGCGATGGCGATCAGGCAGCAGAAGACGGCCGTGATCAGGCCGTGCCGCAGCATGTCCCGCAGGTTCTCGGAACGGAACCTCGGGCCGTCCGCGGTGGTGTCCAGGCTCATCCGCGGTCCCGGCCAGCCAGCGCGCGCCGCTCGCGTTCCACCAGCCGGTCGTAGAAGCCGCCGCCGGCCACGAACCAGATCACGGCGCCATGGATCAGCAGGCCCAGGCCCCAGCCCATGAGCGGGTACATGGCCCAGCTGTGGCCCCTGGCGGCCGAGAGGGTGACCAGGCCGAGGTTGACCACCACGTAGACGAAGGCGTGGATGTACCAGCCCATCTTGGCGCCGGCGCGGCGGCGGGCGAGGCGCTCGACTTCAGAGGGCGAGCGGGAGGAATTCAGCGTGGTGGGGTTCATGACAGTTCCTTGTTGTACTGCACGGGAATGAAATCGGAAGGGGCCTGCGCCGTCGGCGCGGCCGGCGGAGCCACCTGCAGCGCAGCGCGCTGCCGCAGTTCCTCGGTGGTGTCGCCTGGCCCGTCGGGCTTCCAGCCCGGCGGCTTCACGAGGTAGCCGGCGAAGGCGCGCAGCGAGCGGGCCGAGGCCAGGTCGCGCCAGAGGGCGCGCCACTGGCTGAACTCGATCTCCAGCAGGTTGTGCGAGGTGATCGGGTTCACCAGCCCGTAGCGGCAGGGCAGGTCGGCGCGCTCGGGGATGTAGGTGCCGAACAGGCGGTCGAACACGATGAGCACCCCGCCGTAGTTGCCGTCCAGGTACTCGAGGTTCGAGGCATGGTGCACACGGTGCGCCGAGGGCGTGTTCAGCACCCATTCCAGCGGGCCGAGGCGCGGAATCCAGGTGGCGTGGATCCAGAACTGGTACAGCAGGTTCAGCGTGAGCATCAGCAGGATCACCTTCGGCGGCATGCCCAGCAGCGGTGCCAGCATGAAGAAGGCCAGCGTGCCGGTGAGGCGCCCGGTCCAGCCGAAGCGGTAGGCGGCCGACAGGTTCAGCTGGTTCGGCGAATGGTGGATGGAATGCGTGCACCAGAACCAGCGCACCCGGTGGGCCGCGCGGTGGTACCAGTAGTAGCAGAACTCCTGGCCGATGAAGCAGGCAGCCCAGCCGCTCCAGTGGTCCATCGGCAGGGTGAAGAGGCGGTGGGCGTAGAACCAGTCCATCGCGCCGGTCCAGAACGCCAGGGGCAGCAACCAGCGCAGCGGGTATTCGCGCACCAGGAAGTCGACCACCGAGATGCCGGCCGCCTTCCAGTCGTAGCTGCGCCAGCCGTTGCGCAAGGACAGCACCAGCGCCTCGGCGATGGAGGCGACGAGCACCACCGTCACGGAGATCTTGAGGACCAGCAGGAGGGCGTTCATGGCGGCGGTTTCCTGGTTGGCTGGGGTCGGCCGCGGAATCTTAGGCGGGGCGGACGGCGGCCGACATGGCGTCAGTACGGATGGCCAGCTTCCACAGGCGCACGGCGCGGGCCGCGAACACGCCGCTGAAGGCGCCGTACAGGACGGGGGTGGCCAGGCCGAAGACCGCACCGTGGCGCAGCTCGGGGTGCATCGCCAGTGTGGCGCCCACCACGTACTTGGTCAGGAAGATGCCCATCATCAGCATCAGGGGCACCGGACTGCCGGCCAGGTGGAACTGCCGCTGCGCGGCGTCGTAGCGGGTGGTGGCGGGCAGCGGGCGTTGCAGCACCAGCGCCAGCATCGCGACCGCGGCGGCGGCCCAGCCCAGCAGGGCACCGAACGAGTCGCCGAAGACGGAGACCACGCCGTAGACCGACAGCGCGCCCATGGCAACGGGCATCAGCGTGACGCGGGTCAGGCCCACGCTGTTGGACAGCAGCTGCTTGGCGCCGATCCAAAGCAGCAGGAAGAACACGGCGAACACCCACTTGGGCGTGTGAAGGATGATTTGCATCAGCATGGTGGCGCTCCGTTGAAGTGAAGGTTGAATCGGGGGCAGGACGGGAATCGATGGGCAGACTGTGCCGCCGCCCGGGCACGCCGGCCACCGGCGTGCGACGGAATGCCTGAGGGCGGCGCGAATTGCAGCCGGGCGGCGTGAATGGCGGACGGTGGGGGGCAGAGATGGGCCGCCAGGGGGCCGGCCAGGGCGTCGGAGCAGGCAACATGTGACAGCTTTACCGCCGCTTTACGGCCCAGCAAACTGCCCGACTACCATTCCGCGTGTACTACGCTGGTTCGCACCCCTGCACCTGCACCTTCCGCAAGCACCGTCCATGGAACAAGAAAAACCGACCGAGCCCCTGCCATCCAACGTGTCTCCGACACCCCCCCCGGTGCGCAGGCGCCGGTGGGTGGGCGGCCTGCTGACCCTGGTTCTGCTGGCGGCGCTGGGCGGCAGCGCCTGGTACCTGATCCAGCGGTCGAAGACCCCGGTCGCCGGACCCGGCGCAGGGCCGGGGGGCGGCGCCCGGCCAGGTGGCCCGGGCGGTCCGGGTGGCCCCGGCGGCCGCGGAGGCGGCCCGGCGTCCAGCACGGTGGGCATCGCCACCGCCAAGCAGGCCGACATCCCGGTGCAGCTCGAGGCGCTGGGCACGGTCACGCCGGTGGCCAACGTGATCGTCCAGCCGCAGGTGTCGGGCGTCCTCACCGCGGTGCTCTTCCAGGAAGGGCAGATGGTCAGGAAGGGCGACGTGCTCGCCACCATCGACCCGCAGCCGTTCCAGAACGTGCTGGCGCAGGCGGCAGGCGCGCGCCAGCGCGACGAGGCCCAGCTGGCGGCGGCGCGCGTCACGCTGCAGCGCTACCAGACCCTGCTCGGGCAGGACTCCATCGCGCGGCAGGACGTCGACACCCAGGCCGCACTGGTCAAGCAGCTCGAGGGCACCGTCGCCATCGACCGCGCCAACGAGAACACCGCGAAGCTCAACCTCAACTGGAGCCGCATCACCGCCCCGGTGAGCGGGCGCATCGGCCTGCGGCCGGTGGATGCGGGCAACTACATCTCGACCGGCACCACGAACGGCGTGGCGACCATCACGCAGATCGCGCCGATCGACGTCGAGTTCTCCATTCCGCAGGACCGCGTGCCCGAGGTGCAGGAACGCCTGGCGCAGGGAGCGAAGCTCGATGCCACCGCCTTCGACCGCACGCGCACGCGCCGGCTCGCCGCCGGCATGTTCGCCACGCTCGACAACCTGGTCGACACCGCCACCGGCACCGTCAAGGCCAAGGCGCGCTTCGTCAATGCCGACAACGCGCTGTTCCCGAACCAGTTCGTCAACCTGCGGCTGCTGCTGCGCACCGTGAGCGGTGCTGTGGTGGTGCCGGTGACCGCGCTGCGACACGGCCCCAACGGCGACTACGTGTACGTGCTCAACAGCGACAGCACGGTGTCGCAGCGCACCGTGACGCGCGGCGAATCGAGCGTCGACAACGTCGCGATCATGTCGGGCCTGGAAGCCGGCGAGCAGGTCGTGACCGAAGGCGGCGACCGGCTCAAGGACGGCGCGCGGGTGCAGACCTCGGTCGACCGCCCGGCGGTGCCGGCGTCCGGCGCGGCCTCGGGTGCGCGGCGCGGCAACCGTGGCGAGCGCGGCGAGCGCGGTGCAGGCCGCCGTGAAGGCGCGGGCGGCCAGGGAACCCATGCGGGCCAGGGTGCAGCGGGTGCTGGAGGCGCCAACGGCGCCCGCAGCGCGCCGCCGGCCGAATCGCCCCAGTCGCCGCCGGCCACCTCGGTGCCGCCGGCCGCGCCCGACCTGAAGCCGGGCACCCCGCCACCCGCCCCGGGCGGCGCGATCCGCTGATCCTTTTTCCCGAGCGCCGCGCCCGATGAGTCCCTCTCGCCCGTTCATTCTTCGACCGGTGGCGACCTCGCTGCTGATGGTCGCCATCGTGCTGGCCGGCCTGGTGGCGTTCCGCTTCCTGCCGCTGTCGGCCCTGCCGCAGGTCGACTACCCGACCATCCAGGTTCAGACGCTCTACCCCGGGGGCAGCCCCGAGGTCATGAGCAACACCGTCACCGCGCCGCTGGAGCGCCAGTTCGGCCAGATGTCGGGGCTCGACCGCATGAGCTCGACCAGCGCCGCGGGCGTGTCGATCATCACGCTGCAGTTCTCGCTGGGCCAGACGCTCGACGTGGCCGAGCAGGAAGTGCAGGCCGCCATCAATGCCGGCGGCTCGCTGCTGCCGGCCGACCTGCCGGCGCCGCCCGTCTACGCCAAGGTCAACCCGGCCGACGCGCCGGTGCTCACGCTGTCGATCACGTCCGACACGCTGCCGCTCACCGAGGTGCAGAACCTCGTCAACACCCGTCTCGCGCAGAAGATCAGCCAGGTCTCGGGCGTGGGGCTGGTCTCGCTCAGCGGCGGGCAGCGCCCGGCGGTGCGCATCCAGGCCAATACGCAGGCGCTGGCCGCCAACGGCATCGGCCTCGACACGCTGCGCACGGCGATCAGCGCGGCCAACTCCAACGGTGCCAAGGGCAGCTTCGACGGACCGAAGCGCGCCTACACCATCAACTCCAACGACCAGCTGCTCACGGTCGACGACTACAAGAACCTGATCGTCTCGTACAAGAACGGCGCGCCGATCCGCATGGTCGACGTGGCGCAGGTGGTCAACAGCGCGGAGAACAACCAGCTCGCCGCCTGGGCCGGCAACAAGGCCGACGGCACGGCCCGGCTGTCGCCCGCGATCATCATGAACGTGCAGCGCCAGCCCGGTGCCAACGTGATCGCCACGGTCGACGCCATCAGGAAGCAGCTGCCCGAGCTGCAGGCCGGGCTGCCCGCCGGCCTGAAGATCGAGGTGCTGAGCGACCGCACCGCGGGCATCCGCGCGTCGGTGCAGCACGTCGAGATGGAACTGGTGCTGGCCGTCGTGCTGGTGGTGCTGGTGATCTTCGCGTTCCTCGGCAGCCTGCGTGCCACGGTCATCGCCAGCATCGCGGTGCCCATCTCGCTCATCGGCACCTTCGGGCTGATGTACCTGCTGGGCTACAGCCTGAACAACCTGAGCCTGATGGCGCTGACCATCGCCACCGGCTTCGTGGTGGACGACGCGATCGTCATGATCGAGAACATCGCCCGCTACATCGAGGAGGGCGAGAAGCCGCTGCAGGCCGCGTTCAAGGGCGCCACGCAGATCGGCTTCACCATCATCTCGCTGACCGTGTCGCTGATCGCGGTGCTCATCCCGCTGCTGTTCATGGGCGACGTGGTGGGTCGGCTGTTCCGCGAGTTCGCGGTGACGCTGGCCATCACCATCCTGATCTCCGCCGTGGTTTCGCTCACGCTGGTGCCGATGATGTCGGCGCGCTGGCTCAAGCACGAGCAGAGGAAGGACCCGGCGGCCCACGGATTCGGTGCGCGCGCGCAGCGCTTCTTCGACGGCGTGATGGTGCGCTACGACCGCTCGCTGCACTGGGTCATCGCGCACCAGCCGCTCACGCTGCTGGTCGCGCTGCTGACCATGGTGCTCACCGTGGTGCTGTACCTCACGATTCCCAAGGGGCTGTTTCCCACGCAGGACACCGGCCAGCTCCAGGGCCGCGTGCAGGCCTCGCAGGACGTGTCCTTCGACCGCATGGCTCAGCTGCAGCAGCAGGCGGCGAGTGCCGTCCTCGAAGACTCCGACGTCGAGAACCTCAGTTCGTTCGTCGGCGTGGACGCGGCCAACAACACCATGCTGCACACCGGCAGCATGCTCATCAACCTCAAGAAGGGCCATGACCGCCAGCAGGACGTGATGGAGCGCCTGCGCGAGCGCGTGCGGCAGGTTGCCGGCGTGACGCTGTACCTGCAGCCCACGCAGGACCTGACCATCGATGCCGAGACCGGGCCGACCGAGTACCGCGTGTCGCTCGAAGGCGTGGACAGCGCGGCCATCACCGAGTGGATGAAGAAGCTGGTGGCGAAGCTG
Organism: Variovorax paradoxus; assembly: GCF_902712855.1. Taxonomy (NCBI): domain Bacteria; kingdom Pseudomonadati; phylum Pseudomonadota; class Betaproteobacteria; order Burkholderiales; family Comamonadaceae; genus Variovorax; species Variovorax paradoxus. The sequence goes on along the minus strand of NZ_LR743507.1, from coordinate 4,438,618 downwards.
CAGGACTCGGACAAGGTGCGCAACGTGAGCAGCGATGCCGGCGCGCAAGGCCTGGCCGCGTTCGTGAACGTGAACCGCGACACCGCGGCGCGGCTCTCGATCACGGCGAGCACGGTGGACGATGCGCTCTACAGCGCGTTCGGGCAGCGGATCGTGTCGACGATCTTCACCGAGACGAACCAGTACCGGGTGATTCTCGAAGCCCGCCCCGGCATGGTGAACACGCCGCAGACGCTCGGGCAACTGAACCTGATCGCGGGCTCCGGCACCGCCACGCCGCTGTCGGCGATTGCCGACATCTCCGAGCGGCAGGCGCCGCTGCAGATCACGCACGTTGCGCAGTACCCGGCGAGCACGCTGAACTTCGATACCGCGCCTGGGGTTGCGCTTGGGGCCTCGGTCGACGCGATCCGGGCGGCCGCGAAGGAGATCGGATTGCCCGGCAGCGTGACGATGACCTTCCTCGGGGCGTCCGGTGCGTATGAGCGGTCGCTGTCGAACCAGCTGTGGCTGATCCTGGCGGCGGTCGTTTGCGTCTACATCGTGCTGGGGGTGCTGTACGAGAGCTACGTGCATCCGCTGACGATCCTGTCCACCTTGCCTTCGGCCGGCGTCGGCGCGCTGCTGGCGCTGATGATCACGGGCAACGACCTCGGCGTGATCGGGATCATCGGGATCATCCTGCTGATCGGCATCGTGAAGAAGAACGCGATCATGATGATCGACTTCGCGATCGATGCTGAAAGGACGCAGGGGAAGTCGGCTCGCGAAGCCATTCACCAGGCGGCGCTGCTGCGGTTCCGGCCGATCCTGATGACGACGCTGGCGGCGCTGTTTGCTGCTGTGCCGCTCATGTTGAGCTTCGGGGAAGGGGCCGAGTTGCGGCGGCCGCTGGGGCTTGCCATCTTTGGCGGGCTGATCGTCAGCCAGCTGCTGACTCTGTTCACCACGCCTGTGATCTACCTGGCGTTTGATCGGTTGGGTGGGGGGAGTGCTCGGCGGGATGTGCTTGAGGAGGAGGCGGTTTGACCTGGTTCGCCTGTTGCCGTTTTGTTTTCCTTGGCCGGGTGTTGGCGCGGGTTAGCTGTTTTTTCCCGTGTCTTTATGGTGAGGGTGGAGGCCGGGTCTCGCCCCGGCGGGCGACTTACTTTCTTTTGCTTCGCCAAAAGAAAGTAAGCAAAGAAAAGGCGACCCTGCTGTCTGCGTCCCTGCGCTTCGCTCCGGGCAACCTGCGGTGCTCGGCGTGGAGGGGGGTCCGCAGAACTCGCTTCGCTCAAACAGCTGCGGCCCTGATCCCTCCTACGTCTGCGCTCCTCGGCGCAGCCAGAAGGGAGCGACACGCGCCATCGCTTCGCTCGGCTTCTGACGGGACTGGACAGGCCTTCGCTGCGCTCGGCGGTGAGGCAGGGTTCGACCGCCTGAACAAACATTGCAGCTCGGTCAAAGCACCGTACGCGCAACACGCACGACAGATGCAACAGGCATCGCAGATGCGGCAGGCACGGCGGGCACACCAGCTACAGCACACGCAGCAGGCACAGCACACACTGCAAGCCGTGCAAGCCGTGCAAGCCGTGCAAGCCGTGCAAGCACAGCAGGCACAGCAGGCACAGCAAGCCCAGCAAGCCCAGCGGGCGCTGCGCGCCTGCTGGGCATCGGTGGCCGAGCGAAGCAAAGGCCTGTGTTGTTCCCGCTCCCACCCCCTCTGGCTGCGCCGAGGAGCGCAGTGTTTCGCGGATCAGGGCCGCAGCTGTTTGAGCGAAGCGAGTTCTGCGGACCCCGCGAAAAGCGAGCACCGCAGGTTGCCCCGTAGCGCAGCGAAGGGGTCGCAGACAGTGGGGTCGCCTTTTCTTTGCCTACTTTCTTTTGGCGAAGCAAAAGAAAGCAGGTCGGCCGCCGGGCCGAGACCCGGCCTCTGCCCTCCGCAAGGAAAGCAAAAGCCAAGACCAGATCTCTGCCCTAAGCAAGCAGCGCAAAAGCCGAGACCAGATCTCTGCCCTCCGCAAGGAGCGCAGCAATGAACCTCTCCAGACCCTTCGTCCGCCGCCCCATAGGCACAGTACTGCTAACCATAGGCGTAGCCCTCGCCGGCATAGCCGCATTCTTCGTCCTCCCGGTCTCCCCGCTCCCCCAGGTCGACTACCCCGTCATCTCGGTCAGAGCCTCGATCCCCGGCGCAAGCCCGGAAACGATGGCCACCAGCGTCGCAACCCCGCTGGAGCGCCACCTCGGCACCATCGCAGGCGTCAACGAAATGACGTCCACCAGCTCCGTCGGCTCCGCCCGGGTCACGCTGCAGTTCGACCTCAACCGCAACATCGACGGTGCCGCGAGGGAAGTGCAGGCCGCGATCAACGCCAGCCGCGTGGACCTGCCCGCCACGCTCCGCAGCAACCCGACCTACCGCAAGGCCAACCCGGCGGCGTCGCCGGTCATCATCCTGGCCCTCACGTCCAAGACCAAGACCCCCGGCCAGATCTACGACGCGGTGTCGAACATCGTCAGCCAGCGCCTGTCGCAGGTGGACGGGGTGGGCGACGTGGAAATCGGCGGTGGCTCGCTGCCGGCGGTGCGCATCGAGCTGTTGCCGTTCGCGCTCAACCGCTACGGCATCAGCACCGACGACGTGCGCGCGGCGATCCAGGCTTCCAACGCCAACCGGCCCAAGGGTACGGTGCAGGGCGACGGCCGCAAGCTGCAGATCTACACGCAGACGCCGGCGCTGCGTGCGAGCGACTACGCCTCGATGGTCATCGCCTGGCGCAATGGCGCGGCGGTGCGGCTGCAGGACGTGGCCGAAGTGCTCGACGGCGTGGAGGACACGCGCACGCTGGGCCTGTTCAACGGCGAGCCCGCGATCATCGTGCTGATCACGCGGCAGCCTTCGGCCAACATCATCGAGACCGTCGACAGCGTGCGCGCGCTGCTGCCCGAACTGCAGGCGCAACTGCCGCCAGACGTCACGCTGCAGGTGGCGTCGGACAGCACGAACTCCATCCGCGGTTCGCTGCGCGAGGTCGAGCTCACGCTGGTCATCTCGGTGATTCTGGTGGTGCTGGTGGTCAGCCTGTTCCTGCGCAGCGTGCGCGCGACCATCGTGCCGGCGGTGGCCACGGTGGCGGCGCTGCTGGGCACTTTCGGGGTGATGTACCTGCTGGGCTTCAGCCTCAACAACCTGAGCCTGATGGCGCTCACCGTGGCCACGGGCTTCGTGGTGGACGACGCCATCGTGGTTCTCGAGAACACCAGCCGGCACATCGAGTCGGGCATGACGCGCATGAAGGCGGCGCTGCTCGGCGCGAAGGAAGTGGGCTTCACGGTGCTGTCGATCAGCGTGTCGCTGGTGGCGGTGTTCATTCCGCTGCTGTTCATGGGCGGGCAGGTGGGGCGGCTGTTCCGTGAGTTCGCGGTGACCTTGTCGGCGGCGGTGCTGATCTCGCTCGTCATCTCGCTGACCACCACGCCCATGATGTGCGCCTGGATGCTCAAGCGTGGCGGCGAACACGACAAGGACAAGCCGCAGGGCAGGTTCGGGCGCATGGCCGCGCGCAGCTACGACTGGGTGCTCAAGCGCTACGAGACCAGCCTCGACTGGGCGCTCGACAGCAAGGGCCTGGTCATGCTGATCCTGGTGGCGGTGGTCGGGCTGAACGTGTACCTGTTCAGCGCCGCGCCCAAGGGCTTCTTCCCGCAGCAGGACAGCGGGCAGCTCAACGGCGGCCTGCGCGCCGACCAGAGCATTTCGTCCCAGGCGCTGGCCGCCAAGCTGCGACAGGTTGTCGACATCATCCGCAAGGACGAGGCGGTCGACACGGTGGTGGGCTTCACCGGCGCCGGCCGGGCAGGCGGCGGCTTCATGTTCGTCAACCTGAAGCCGGCCAGCCAGCGCAAGGACAGCGGCATGGCCGTCATCGCGCGGCTGCGGCCGCAACTGGCCGAGGTGACCGGCCTGCGCGTTTTCCTGGGTACGGTGCAGGACGTGCGCTCGGGCGGCCGCTCGAGCAATTCCACCTACCAGTACACGCTCAAGAGCGACAGCCTGACCGACCTGCGGACCTGGGCGCTGAAGCTGTCCGACGAACTGAAGCTGCAGCCGGTGCTGACCGACATCGACACCGACCAGGATCAGAATGGCGTGGAGACGGTGGCCAAGGTCGACCCCGACAGCGCGCGCCGGCTCGGCCTGACCTCGACCTCCATCGACAACGCGCTGTACAACGCCTTCGGCCAGCGGCAGGTGGCCACCATCTACACCGAGCTGAACCAGTACCACGTGGTGATGGAGTGGGCGCCGCGCTACACGCGCAGCCCGAACTCGCTGCGCGACATCTACGTGCCGGCCACCAAGACCTCGGTGGTGGCCGGGCAGACGGTGACTATGCAGGTGGCGGCATCGGCCGCGACGGCTTCGACATCGTCGTCCTCGACCGCCAGTTCGAGCGCCGCCAGCACCGCGGTGCCCGTGTCCGCCAACCCCGCGCTGCGCAATGCCTCGTCGGGCAACGTGCTGAGCAACACGGCCACCAACCTGGTGCCGCTGTCGGCGGTGGCGAAGTTCGAGGAACAGTCGGTGGCCACCTCGGTGAGTCATGAAGACGGCGAACTGGCCACGACCATCTCGTTCAACCTGGCCGAGGGCGCGAACCTCGGGGACGCACGCGAGGCCATCGCCAAGGCCGAGGCCAACATCGCCATGCCGACCAACGTGCGCGGTGCGTTCGCCGGCACGGCGGCCAGCGCCCAGCAGTCGCAGAGCCAGCAGCTCATGCTGATCCTGGCGGCGCTGGTGGTGATCTACATCGTGCTTGGCATCCTGTACGAGAGCCTGGTGCATCCGATCACGGTGCTGTCGACGCTGCCGTCGGCCGGCGTGGGCGCGGTGCTGGCACTGCTGATGTTCCGCATGGAGTTCTCCATCATCGCGCTGATCGGCGTGTTCCTGCTGATCGGCATCGTGAAGAAGAACGCCATCCTGATCATCGACTTCGCGCTGGAGGCCGAGCGCTCGCGCGGGCTCACGCCGCTGGAGGCGGTGCGCGAGGCCTGCCTGCTGCGCTTCCGCCCGATCCTGATGACCACGCTGGCCGCCGCGCTGGGTGCGCTGCCGCTGGCCATCGGCTTCGGCGAGGGTGCCGAACTGCGCCGGCCTCTGGGCGTGGCCATCATCGGCGGCCTGATCGCGAGCCAGCTGCTCACGCTGCTGACCACGCCGGTGGTCTACCTGCTGCTCGACAAGCTGCGCCGCCGAGGCAAGAACGAACACGAACTGAGCCGTGCAACGCCCGTCTGAGAACCACACTGCCATGAACGCACTGCTTTCCACTTCCCGTTTTTCGCTTTCGGCACTGGCGCTGGCGGCTGCCCTTGCGGGCTGCGCCGTCGGTCCGCGCTACGAGCAACCCGCGACCGCCGCCTCCGCCGGCTGGAAGGAACAGAAGACTGCCGAGGGTTGGCTGCCGGCTGCGCCGGCCGACGCGCTGGACCGCGGCGAATGGTGGAAGCTGTTCGGCGACGCCACGCTCGACGAACTGGCCGGCCGCGTGCAGGTGTCGAACCAGAACATCGCCGCTGCGGTGGCCAACTACACGCAGGCCCAGGCGCTCGTGCGCGGCGAACGCGCGGCGCTGTTCCCTTCGGTGTCGCTCGACGGTTCGGGCAAGCGCACGGGCACCGTGGGCGGCAATGCAAGCGCCAATCCGTCGAATGCCTTCGGCGCCACGCTCGGCGCGAGCTGGACGCCCGACGTGTGGGGCCGCCTGCGCGAAGCGGTGAGCAGCGCACAGGCCAGCGCGCAGGCCAGCGAGGCCGACCTGGCCGCTGCGCGCCTGTCGGCCATCGGCGACCTGGCCATCAACTATTTCTCGCTGCGCGAGGCCGACGCCGAGATCGTGCTGCTCGACGAAACCATCCAGGGCTACCAGCGCGCCTTCGAGATCACCAGCAACCGCTACGCGGCGGGCATCTCGGCGCAGACCGACGTGCTGCAGGCGCAGACCCAGCTCGTGAATGCCAAGGCCGAGCGGGTGGGGCTGCAGCGCACGCGCACCACCTACGAGCACGCCATTGCCACGCTGCTGGGCGTGGCACCGGCCGACTTCAGTCTGCAGGCGGCGAAGTGGACACCGGTGGTGCCAGGCGTTCCGCTGGGCGTGCCGTCGACATTGCTGCAGCGCCGGCCCGACATCGCTGCCGCCGAGCGCACCGTGGCCTCGGCGAACGCGCAGATCGGCATTGCCCGCGCGGCGTATTTCCCCAACATCAACCTCACGGCCTCGGTCGGCAGCAATGCCAGCCGGGTGAAGGACCTGTTCGGCTCGGCGAACTCGCTGTGGTCGCTGGGCTTCTCGGTGGCGCAGGTGGTGTTCGACGCGGGAGCCATCGCCGCCAACGTCGACTCCGCCAAAGCTGGCTACGAGTCGAGCGTGGCGCGCTATCGCCAGACGGTGCTTACCGCCTTCCAGGCCGTAGAAGACCAACTCACTGCGAGCGCCGCGCTGGCCGAGCAGGAAGGGCTGCGCCGCGAAGCCTCTCTCGCGGCGGACAAGACCGAGCAGCAACTGCTGAATCGCTACCGCGCGGCGCAGGTGAGCTACACCGACGTGGTTACGGCGCAGGCCGCAGCGCTCAACGCGCGGCGCACGCTGGTGCAGCTGCAGGTGAATCGCCAGACCACCGCCATCGCCCTGATCCAGGCGATGGGCGGTGGCTGGCAGGCGGGGTGGATGGGGGCAGCATCGAACGCGGACCAGGCCACCGCACCCCGCACGCAGTGATCGGCTGATCTTGCGGATGAGCCGCGGGGCTCATCCTTTCGGCCCGGGCGCGCGGCGCCCCGGCCTTCTGGTGTCACGGCGCACCGGTGGTCAATGCGCCGGACGATCGATCGCGTGGCCCAGATAGTCCTTGTCGGTCACCAGCACCCACAGCGCGAGCACCAGGATCACCGCGGCCACGAGCACCGCGTTGACCAGCGCCGCTTCGACGCCACGGAAGCCGGCGACCCACGGAGAGACCGCGAGCCACGCGGCAAGTGCCACCTCGGTCCATTCTTCCCACTGTCGAGGCACGAAGGTCGCACCCAGCGCCACCGCACCGAGCACGATACCGGTGGCCACCATGGCCCACATGGCGGGTGTCATGTCCGAAAAGCCCAGGACCCAGGGCGAGACGATCAGCCAGGCGCCGGCGACGGCGTTGACGGGGTCTTGCCAGTGCTTCACTTGCTTCATGGTCATTACCTCCTGTCGCGGCAAGGCGCTGCGACAGCGGTTCGACTCGAGGTCCGGGGCCGGGGTTCCGTGGCTGGAAAACACGGCGCTTGCCGATGGCCGCGCCGTTCCGACCAGCAAGCAACTGCCCGTTCACGCTTTAGACGCGTTCAGCCGGTCTCGAAAATGCCGTTGGAGACTTGCAACGAAAAGTTGACAACTGTTAACGTAAGTTAGGAAATTTTGCGTATTTTTGCAAAAACTGCCGCTAATCCTATTTTTACGGAAATTGGGTATATGAAGTAACGATACGCCGCCGTACCATCGCCCGCGGCCTCTGTCGGGCCACCCCTGTTTTCCGACCTCGATGAATCCCCCAGATCCCTCCCGGACACGCGCGTTGTCCGTGGCCGAGACGCTGCGCAACCGCATCTTCGACGGCATCTTCTCTCCCGGTTCGCACCTGATGGAGATCACGCTCGCCAACGAGCTCGGCGTGTCGCGCACGCCCGTGCGCGGCGCGATGGCGCGCCTGGCCGACGAGGGGTTGCTGGTGTACGTGCCCAACAAGGGTTTTCAGGTGCGCCGCTTCAACGCCAAGGACGTGTTCGACGCCTTCAGCGTGCGGGCCAACCTCGAGGCGATGGCCTGCCGCCTCATCGCGGAACACGGCCTGGAGCGCGAGGCGCACGAGTGCCTGCAGGGCATGCTGGATGCGCAGCGCGCAGTGCTGAAGGAAAAGCAGTGGGACGACGACCGCGCGCTGTGCTGGCACGACCTGAACCTGGCGTTCCACCACAAGCTGATGATGCTGGCGGACAACCGCTGGCTGACCGAAGCGGTGCACCGTGCCCGGCAGTTGCCGATCATCTTCGACAGCAACCTGCGTCCGCACAACCGCGAGGCCTCGATGCTGCTCTACCGGCGCGAGCAGGCGCTGCTGGCCTTCGAGGATCACACCCGCCTGGTCGAGGCGCTGGGCCGGCGCGACGCCGCCGAAGCCGAGGCCATCATGCGCGAGCACATCACGTCCAACCGCGACCTGCTGGTGCTGCACCTGCGCAAGAACGCCGATCGCACCCGCACGCTGGCCTGAGCGGCCTGTTCCCCGCCGACAGGCTTGATTAGCTGCCGCGCACCGGCGGCGGCATGAGGTACGCGCCCGACTCGAACAGCTGCGCTTCCGCCTGGTCGATGCGGCGCACCACCGGCTTGCCCGCGCGGCTGGCAAGCAACTCGACCAGCGCCTCGGTCAACGCCACGCCCGCCGCGACCGATGGAAAGAACGACGGGCTGCTGATCGTGAACAGCAGCGTTTCGTCCGCCAGCAGCGACAGCGGCGAAGTCACGCTGTCGGTGATGGCCACGATGCGGCAGCCGGCGTCCTTGGCCGCCTGCGTCACCTGCAGCGCCTCGCGCGAGTAGGGCGCGAAGCTGGCGACCACCAGCGCGTCGCCCTTGGCGAAGGCACGCTGCTGCATTTCCAGCGATCCGCCCTGGCCGTCGACCAGGTGCACGCTGGCGCGGAAAATCCGGTACACGTAGACGAACGAGAACGCGATCGGAAAGCAGGCCCTGAAGCCCGCCGCATGCACGGCCGGCGCCTTCTCGATCAACGCGCAGGCCTTCTGCAGCGCCTGCTCGCTTTGCTGGTGCGTGGCCTCGAGGTTGCGTCGCTGCACCTCGAACATCTCGCCGGCCAGGCCGTTGTCCTTCGCGCGCCCCACGAGTTGCTTGGCGCGCCCGCCGTAGGTCGCACTGCCCAGCCCCATGTCCGCCGCGAAGGCTTCCTTGAGCTGCGGCCAGCCCTCGAAACCCAGGTGCTGCGCGAAGCGCACCAGCGTGGCCGGCGTGCTCTGCGAGCGCGTTCCCACGTTGCGCATCGAGCCGGTGACCACCTCGTTCGGATGGTCGAGCACGTAGCGCGCCACCTGCTGCAGCGCAGGGCTCAGGTCGTTGAAACGCTGGCGGATCTGGTCTCGGGCGCCCATGGCGTGTGCCTCTCTTGGGGGATGTCTGCGGTGCTGTCTGGAACAAATGTACCGGACGTGGTTTCGAAAGACAGTTGACGGAACAAATGTTCCAAACAATAATTCGATCGAAACGTTGGTTCCAGCACCGCAAGACCCGGAGCCGCGAGCACCGTCCCCAGCCGCCGTAACCGCACGAATTGCCCGAATCGCCATGACGCACGTCTTCCATCGCCACCTTCGCCAGACCCCGCCCGTTGCCGCCGGCTCGCACGGCATGTACATCCGCGACGCCGAGGGCCGCGAATACCTCGACGCGTCGGGCGGTGCGGCGGTGTCGTCGCTCGGCCATGCCCATTCCGAGGTCATGGCCGCCATGCACGCGCAGATCGACAAGCTGGCCTATGCGCACACCAGCTTCTTCACCAGCGAAGTGGCCGAACAACTGGCCGACGAGCTGGTCGGCGCGGCGCCCGAGGGCATGAGCCACGTCTACCTCGTCAGCGGCGGTTCCGAGGCGGTCGAGTCGGCGCTGAAGATGGCGCGCCAGTACTTCGTGGAAGTCGGCCAGCCCCAGCGCACGCACTTCATCGCGCGCCGCCAGAGCTATCACGGCAACACGCTGGGCGCTCTGGCGGTGGGCGGCAACGCGTGGCGGCGCGAGCCCTTCGCGCCGATCCTGGTGCCCGCCACGCACGTGTCGCCGTGCTACCCGTACCGCGAACAACATGACGGCGAAAGCGACGAGCAGTACGGCCTGCGCCTGGCCGCCGAGCTCGAGGCGGCCATCCTCGCGCAGGGCGCGGACCGCGTGATCGCCTTCGTGGCCGAGACCGTCGGCGGTGCCACCGCCGGCGTGCTGACGCCCGTGCCCGGCTACTTCAAGGCGGTGCGTGCGGTGTGCGACAAATACGGCGTGCTCCTGATCCTCGACGAGGTCATGTGCGGCATGGGGCGCACCGGCTCGCTGCACGCCTGCGAGCAGGAGGGCGTGGTGCCCGACCTGATGACTGTCGCGAAGGGCCTGGGTGGCGGCTACCAGCCGGTGGGCGCGGTGCTGGCGCAGCGCCGTATCGTCGAGGCGATGTCGGGCGGCAGCGGCTTCTTCCAGCACGGCCACACCTACCTCGGCCACCCGATGGCCTGTGCGGCGGCGCTGGCGGTGCAGCAGGTGATCCGGCGCGACGGACTGGTCGCCAAGGTGCGCGAGGACGGCGTCGCCTTCGGCGCGATGCTGCGCGAGGTGCTGGGCGCGCATCCGCATGTAGGCGACATCCGGGGCCGCGGCTTCTTCTGGGGCCTCGAGCTGGTGGCCGACCGCGCCAGCAAGGCACCGTTCGATCCGGCGCTCAAGGTCAATGCCGTCCTCAAGAAGGACGCCATGTCGCGCGGCCTGCTGTGCTATCCCTTCGGCGGCACCGTCGACGGCCGCCAGGGCGACCACGTGCTGCTGGCGCCGCCTTTCATCGCGACGCGCGACGACCTGCGCCTGATCGCCACGCGCCTTGCCGAATCGATCGATGCCGTGACGCGTGCCGCGGCGCGCTGAGCGCACTTTTTCCCTTTCGCGTTTCCCCCCCTCCACCGTCCTTCACAGGAGCGTTCCATGCCCAAGCCACGTCCGTTGTTTTCGTCTCTTGCCGCCGCGCTCGCCGTGGCCTTCGCGGCGCTGCTGCCGCATGCCGCACAGGCGCAGGAGAGCGACACGCTCGCGAAGATCAAGGCCAGCGGCGCCATCACCTTCGGCTACCGCGAATCGTCGTTCGGCTTCTCGTACCTCGACGGCAACCTGAAGCCGGTGGGCTACAGCATCGAGATCTGCAACCGCATCGTCGAGGCCGTGAAGAGCGAGCTGAAGATGCCCGCCATCGAGATCAAGTACCAGGCCGTCACCTCGGCCAACCGCATTCCGCTGGTGCAGAACGGCACGGTCGACATCGAGTGCGGCTCCACCACCAACCTGGTCGACCGACAGAAGCAGGTGGCGTTCTCGCCGGACATCTTCCGCTACAACGTGCGCATGCTGGTCAAGGCCGATTCGGGCATCAGGAGCATCGCCGACCTGCAGGGCAGGACCGTGGCGACCACCAGCGGCACCACCTCGTTCCGTCTGTTGCGCGAGGCCGACCGCGGCCGCAACCTCGATGTGACCAACCTTGCGGGCAAGGACCACAGCGACTCGTTCCTGCTGGTGGAAAGCGGCCGCGCGCAGGCCTTCGTGCTCGACGACATCCTGCTGGCCGGGCAACTGGCGAACGCGCGCAACCCGAAGGATTTCGTCATCACCGGCGAGAGCCTGCGCACCGAGAACCAGTCGCTCATGTTCCGCAAGGACGACCCGGCCTTCAAGGCGCTGGTCGACCGCGTGGTGTCGGGCATGATGAAGTCGGGCGAGATGGAGAAGCTCTACAACAAGTGGTTCATGGCGCCCATTCCGCCCAAAGGCATCAACATCAACTACCCGCTCAACGCCGAGACGAAGGACGCCTTCGCGAATCCCTCGTCGAAGGGCATCTGAAGCCGACACCGATGACCCGCATTGCACTGATCCACGCGCTCTCGCACTCCGTCGCGCCCATCAACGACGCGTTTTCGCGCGACTGGCCCGAGGCGCAACGCATGAACCTGCTCGACGACAGCCTGTCGGCGGACCTCGCGCGCAGCGGCAAGGGGCTCGACGACGCGATGCACGAGCGCTTCCAGCGGTTGGCGCAGTACGCCGTCGACACCGGCGCGCAGGGCATCCTCTTCACCTGCTCGGCCTTCGGGCCGTGCATCGAGGCGGTGGCGCGGTGGCACGCGGGCATTCCGGTGCTCAAGCCCAACGAGGCCATGATCGACGAGGCGGCCCAGGGGCAGGGGCGGCTCGGGCTCGTCGCCACGTTCGCGCCCACGTTGGCGTCGATGCCGCCGGAGTTTCCGGCGGGCACCGAGCTGGAGACTGCACTGGCCGACGGCGCGCTCGATGCGCTCAACGCCGGCGACACGCAGCGGCACGACGCGCTCATCGCCGCGCAGGCCGCGTTGTTGCGCGAGCGCGGCTGCACGCGCATTGCGCTGGCGCAGTTCAGCATGGCACGCGCGCGTACCGCGTGCGAGGCCGCCAGCGGCCTGCCGGTGCTGACCACGGTCGACAGCGCCGTGCGCGCGCTGCGGCGCCGGGCACGCCCGGGTTGAACACGCGCTTCAGCGCGAAGGCGAAAATTGAACGCGCCCTTCAGTGCGCGCGGGTGTTCTCGATGATCGCGAACAGCGCCGTGATCGCGATCTGCGCCGCATCGCCGCGGCCCAGCTGGCGCGTGAGCATGGTCTCGCGGTCGGTCCCCTGCAGGCCCTGCGACAGGCGGCGGTAGATGTCGGCCGACGGCATCGTCGCCGCGGTGCCGAGGGCGTCGCAGTAGGTGTCGGTGAGCGTGTTCGTGAGCTCCTCGCTCTGCGCGTTCGACAGCTTCATGGCGTTGCCCGGGAACGTGGCGGCGATGCAATGCATCAGGTAGGCCTGCGTCTCGAGCGAGAAGGACTGCTGCCGCACGTAGCACTCCACCGCCGCCCAGAACAGCGGCTCGGACGTGCGGCGCCAGCTTTCGAGCACCTTGCGTGCCTTGGCGACCAGGTCGGCATGCGTGTCGCCGGGCTCGCTCGGGCGCAGCGCCAGGCCCTGCAGGGTGAGCGCCGCGTCGGGGGCGGCGGCGCCGAGCATGAAGCTCCAGAACTTCCAGCGCGCGTACCACTTCTTGTCGTGTGCCGGGTCGAGCGGCTCGAGCAGCCAGAAGTCGATGCTCTGCACCGCGTCGGTCCGCTGCCCGGCGATGCTGCCGTTGCCCATGTCGAGCAGCGGCATGCCCGACTGCATGCGGTCTGCCGCGATGTGGCCCTCGGCGACGATGCCGGCGCTCGAGCCGGCGAGTTCGATGTCGAGCAGGCGCTGCATGAGCCGGCGAAGCTCGTGGGCCGAGGCGCCGGTGGCCTGGGCCACGCGCCGCATCGACTCGCACTGTTCGCGCTCGATGTCGTGCATGTCCTTGCGCCGATCCTCGCCGTGATCGTCGACGGTCGAGACATGCTCTTCGAGCCCGTTTCCAGGTAAGAAAGTTCGCGTTGGCAAGACGGTTCCTTTGAGCCCCGCGAGGGCTGCCGGCCACTATGTGCCAATGCGCCGGTGCCGAACATCACCGGAACTGGGTATCCTGAACGCGACCTGACGCGGGCCCTCGCGATAATTGCCGCTCTTTCAAGGAGTACGCGTGGACATCGTTTTGCTGGTCAAGGCCGCCATCATGGGCATCGTGGAGGGGCTGACCGAATTTCTTCCGATCTCTTCGACCGGCCACCTGATTCTTGCGGGCTCGCTGCTCGGCGGCTTCGGCGACAACCGGGGCAAGGTCTTCGAGATCGCCATCCAGACCGGCGCGATCTTCGCCGTGATCCTGGTTTACTGGCAGAAGATCCGCTCGACCGTGGTGGCGCTGCCGCGCCAGCCCAAGGCGCAGCGCTTGGCGCTCAACATCTTCATCGGGTTCCTCCCGGCGGTGGTGCTGGGCCTGCTGTTCGGCAAGGTGATCAAGGCGCACCTGTTCATCCCGACCGTGGTGGCGAGCACCTTCATCATCGGCGGCTTCATCATCCTGTGGGCGGAGAAGCGCCCGCCCGGCTCGGTGCGCGTCGAGCACGTGGACGACATGACGCCCTGGGACGCGCTCAAGGTGGGCCTGGTGCAGTGCTTCGCCATGATCCCGGGCACCAGCCGCAGCGGCTCGACCATCATCGGCGGCATGCTGCTGGGCCTGTCGCGCCAGGCGGCGACCGACTTCTCGTTCTTCCTGGCCATTCCCACGCTGATCGGTGCGGGCGTGTACAGCGTCTACAAGGAGCGCGCGGCGCTGTCGATGGCCGACCTGCCGCTGTTCGCGGTGGGCCTGGTGTTCTCGTTCATCAGTGCCTGGATGTGCGTGCGCTGGCTGCTACGCTACATCAGCAGCCACAGCTTCGTGCCCTTCGCCTGGTACCGCATCGCCTTCGGCATCGTGGTGCTGGCCACCGCGTGGAGCGGCGTGGTGGTCTGGGCCGACTGACCCTGCGCGCCAGAAAAAGTCAGGCCGAGGCGCCCAGCAGGGCGCTCGCAGCCCGGGCCTCCTGCCGCACCGCCACGGCAATGGGCCCGTCCACCGCGGGGTCGAACCCGCCCGTGGCGCCCAGCGCGGTGATCACCGCGCTCACCCGGCCCGCATAGTCGTACACCGGCGCCGCCACGGCGCTGATGCCGCGCAGGTAGGTGTCCTTCACGCTGGCGCAGCCGGCCTCGCGCACCGCGCGGCGCAGTTCGCCGATCGGGTCCGCCGCGTCGAGTTGCGCGCGCATGTCGGGCGTGGCGTCGCCCAGTTCCTGTTCGGCCAGCGCCAGCACGCGCGACTCGTCGAGCAGCCCCAGGAAGGCCCGGCCGGTGGCCGACCACAGCATCGACATCACCGAGCCGACGCGCACGTTCACCGTCACTGGCAGGCCGGGCTCCTCGAAGCGCACGATGGTCGGCCCCTTGTTGCCCATCACCGCCACGAAGCAGGTCACCTCGAGCGATTCGCGCAGCCGGATGAGGCAGGGCTCGGCCGCGCGGATCGGGTCGGCCTGGCGCATCGCCGCCAGTCCGATCTGGATGGCCTCCGTGCCCAGGTAGTAGTGCTGCGATGCGGCGTCCTGCAGCACCAGCCCTTCTTCCATCAGGCTGGCGAGGTAGCGGTGCACCTTGGCCGGGCTTTCACCGACATGGGCCGACAGCGCGGTGAGGCTGCTGCGTCCGCCCAGGTGCGCCAGCCCCTTGAGCACGGCCATGCCGGTCTCGGCGGCCTGCACGCGCTGCCGGCGCTCGCGGTTGGGGACGGGTGATTGTTCGGGGGATGAGCTCATGTCGGCTGGATGTTAGGCGCTCGGGTCGCGAACGCGGGTAAACCCGCGAGCAGTTGATTACGCAATGCGTATGATAATTACGCAATACACAACATCCAATCCGGAGACACCCCATGAAGAAGCAGATTGCCCGCGGCCTCGCCGTTCTTTCGTTCGTCGCAGTGGCGAGCACCGGTGCCGGCGCACAGACTTTCCCCGCCAAGCCGATCCGCTGGATCGTTCCCTATGCAGCCGGCGGCGGCTCCGACTTCCTGGCGCGCACGGTGGCGCAGACGCTGTCCACGCAGGTCGGCCAGCCCGTGCTGGTCGACAACAAGCCCGGCGGCAACACCGCGCTGGCCGCCGCAGAAACCGCGCGCTCGCCGGCCGACGGCTACACGGTGCTGTCGGCCGACAACGGCACGCTGGTCTTCAACCCCGCCCTCTACAAGTCGCTGAGCTACAGCCCCACCAAGGACCTCACGCCCGTCACGCTGATGGGCAAGTTCCCCATGATCCTGGTGGTCGGCACCAACTCGGGCTTCAACACCGCCAAGGACTTCATCGCGCAGGCCCGCGCCAAGCCGGGCGGCATCAACTACGCCTCGGCCGGCGCGGGCAGCCCGCACCACCTGGCGATGGAGCTGCTGAAGGTGGAGGCCAAGCTGTTCATGGTGCACGTGCCGTACCGCGGCGCGGCGCCCGCGCTGGCCGACGTGGTCGGCGGACAGCTGCCGGCCATGATGGTCGACCTGGCCGCAGGCTCGGGCTTCATCAAGGGCGGCAAGGTGCGCGCGCTGGCGGTGGCCAACCCCACGCGCCTGCCGCAGCTGCCCGACGTCCCCACCTTCGCCGAACTCGGCTACAAGAACGTCGAGGCCGCCGCGCTGGTCGGCGTGGTGGTGCCCTCGGCCACGCCGAAGGATGTGGTCGGCACGCTGAACCGCCAGCTGGTGGCGGCCATCAACGAGCCCTCGGTGCGCACGCGCATGATCGACTTCGGCGTGGAGCCCGTGGGCAACACGCCCGCGCAATACGCCGAGCTGCTCAAGAACGAAACCGTGCGCTGGCACAAGCTGATCCACGACCTCAAGATCACCCTCGACTGAGCCCCACGCCATGGCAGACACCGCACATCCCGCGCCAGCGCAGCGCACCTCCGGCTGCCCCGTCGCGCACGGCGCGCTGTCTTCCGAGCGCACGCCCACCGGTTGCCCGGTGAGCCTGCGCGCCGCCGACTTCGACCCCTTCGAGGACGGCTACCAGCAGGACCCGCCGGAGTACGTGCGCTGGGCGCGCGAGCAGGAGCCGGTCTTCTGGAGCCCGAAGCTCGGCTACTGGGTCATCACGCGCTACGACGACATCAAGGCGGTGTTCCGCGACAACATCACCTTCAGCCCGTCGAACGCGCTCGAGAAGATCACGCCCACCGGCGACGAGGCCAACGCGGTGCTGGCCTCGTACGGCTTCGCGCTGAACCGCACGCTGGTCAACGAGGACGAGCCCGCTCACATGCCGCGCCGCCGCGCGCTGATGGACCCGTTCACGCCCGAGGCGCTGAAGCACCACGAGCCCATGGTGCGCGAGCTGGCGCGCGAGTACGTCGACCGCTTCATCGACGACGGCCGCGCCGACCTCGTCGACCAGATGCTGTGGGAGATTCCGCTCACCGTGGCGCTGCACTTCCTCGGCGTGCCCGAGGAGGACATGGACACGCTGCGCAAGTACTCCATCGCACACACCGTCAACACCTGGGGCCGCCCCAGGCCCGAGGAGCAGGTGGCGGTGGCGCACGCGGTGGGCAACTTCTGGCAGTACGCCGGCAAGGTGCTCGACAAGATGCGCCAGGACCCCGACGCGCCCGGCTGGATGCAGTACGGCATCCGCAAGCAGGCGCTGCATCCCGAGGTGGTGACCGACTCGTACCTGCACTCGATGATGATGGCCGGCATCGTGGCCGCGCACGAGACCACGGCCAATGCCACCGCCAATGCGGTGAAGCTGCTGCTGCAGCACCCGCAGGTGTGGCAGGAACTGTGCGAGGACCCGGGCCTCATTCCCAACGCGGTGGAAGAGTGCCTGCGCCACAACGGTTCGGTTGCCGCATGGCGGCGCCTCGTCACCAAAAACACGCAGGTCGGCGGCGTCGACCTGCCCGCGGGTTCGCGCCTGCTCATCGTGACCTCGTCGGCGAACCACGACGACAGGCATTTCGACGATGCCGACCTGTTCGACATCCGCCGCGACAACGCCAGCGACCATCTCACCTTCGGCTACGGTTCGCACCAGTGCATGGGCAAGAACCTGGCGCGCATGGAGATGCAGATCTTCCTGGAGGAGTTCACGCGCCGCCTGCCGCACATGCGGCTGTCGCCGCAGCGCTTCACCTACGTGCCGAACACCTCGTTCCGCGGGCCCGAGCATCTGCTGGTCGAGTGGGACCCTGCTGCCAACCCCGAGCGCGCGAACAAGGGCCTGCGCGACGTGCAGGTGCCCGTTCGCATCGGCGAGCCGTCGGCGCATGCCATTGCGCGGCCGGTGGTGGTCGAGTGCGTCACGCCGGTGGCCGAGGGCATCGTCAGGCTGCGCCTGGCCTCGCCCGACGGCAAGCCGCTGCCGCGCTGGACGCCCGGCGCGCACATCGACGTGGAATGCGGCAGCCCCGAACGCTCGCGCCAGTACTCGCTGTGCGGCGACCCCGACGATGCCGGCGCATTCGAAATCGCCGTGCTGCACGAGCCCGAAGGCCGTGGCGGCTCGGCGTGGGTGCACGCCGGCGTGAAGGCCGGTGACCGGCTGCGCATTCGCGGACCGCGCAATCACTTCCGGCTCGACGAGTCCGTGCAGAAGGCGATCTTCATCGCCGGCGGCATCGGCATCACGCCGGTGAGCGCGATGGCGCGCCGCGCCAGGGCGCTGGGCATCGACTACGAGCTGCACTACAGCGGCCGCAGCCGAGCGACCATGGCTTTCCTCGACGAACTGGCGGTGCTGCATGGCGAACGCCTGCATGTGCACGCCGCCGACGAAGGCCGGCGCAACGACCTGCAGGCGCTGCTTGCGCATCCCGTGCCCGGTGCACAGGTGTATGCGTGCGGCCCGCTGCGCATGCTCGAGGCCCTCGAGGATTGCTGCGCCGCGTGGCCCGAAGGCGCGCTGCGCGTGGAGCATTTCGAATCGACGCTGGCCACGCTCGATCCGTCGAAGGAACACGCCTTCGAGGTCGAGCTGAAGGACTCCGGCCTGGTGCTCACCGTGCCGCCCGACCAGACGCTGCTGACCGCGCTGCGCGCCGCGAACGTCGACGTGCAGAGCGATTGCGAAGAAGGCCTGTGCGGCTCCTGCGAGGTGCGCGTGCTGGCCGGCAAGGTCGATCACCGCGACGTGGTGCTCACGCGCAGCGAGCGCGATGCCAACACCAAGATGATGGCCTGCTGCTCGCGCGCGTGCGAGGGCCGGCTGGTGCTCGAGCTTTAGCCAGCCGCAGGCCCGGCCGGCGCTCAGGCGGCCAGCGGCATGCGCAGCGCCACCTGCGTTTCGCCGGGGCGCGACTGCAACTGCAGCTCGGCCCCGAGGCGGCGTGCGCGCGCGCGCAGGTTGCGCAGGCCGGCGCCGCTGTTGCCGGCGGTGCCCGTCTGATCGACCACGAAGCCGCGGCCGTCGTCGCGCACGCTCAACTGCAGCTCGGCGCCGGCGCGCGCCACGGTCACGTCCACGCGGCGGCTGCCGCTGTGCTTGAGCACGTTCGTCAGCGCCTCCTGCAGGAAACGCATCAGGTCGAGGCTTTTCGACGGCGGCAGCTCGAGCGTGTCGATGTTCGACACCGTCCACCGGCAGTCGATGCCGTTGGCATCGAGCAGTTGCGCGCTGCGGTGGCGCATCGGCGCCAGCAGCTCGCCCAGCGCGCGGGCGCCGTCGTCCCGGCCGGTGGCGTCGATGATCAGCCGCAGGTCGTCGCGCAGGCTCTTGAGCATCGCCAGCAGCTCGGGCGCGCCGAGGTTGCCGGGCTGGCGCTCCAGCGTCGCGATGCTGCCCAGCAGCATGCCGCCCAGGCCGTCGTGCAGGTCGCTCACCAGGTTCACGCGCTCGCCGATGCGCGCATGCGCCAGCTCCAGCGCATGCTGCTGCGCCAGCGTGGCGGCCAGTTCGGCCTTGGCGGCGTTGACTTCCTCGATCAGCTCGGTGTTGAAGTTCTCGATGCGCCGCAGGCTCTGCGCGAAGCGCGCGGCCTGCGCCAGCGCCATGCCCAGCAGCAGCACGTACGACGACATGTTGGTGTAGTAGACGTTGCTGTCGATCACCTGCGTGAACACCAGCAGGTCGTGTGCGCCCATGGCCGCCGACAGCGCCATGAACGGCGCGATCGAGCGCAGCGGGCTCCCGCGGTGCCGCCACGCGTGGACGATGGCGGTGCTGTTCACCACGATGACCGTGAGTCCGCCCACCAGCGTCCACACGGCGCGGTGCGCGGCGAGCTCGGCCAGCGGCGCCAGCCACAGGTCGAGCACGCCGGCCGCCGCCACCAGCAGCGCCGCGACTTCCAGCCTCGGCATGCGGCGCCCGCCGTAGCGCAGCACGAACACGAGGTACGACACGCTGAAGGTCAGCAGCAGCGAGGTATTCAGCGCCTGCCAGCCATGGTTGGAGCCGAAGGGCCACGGGCTGGTCGCGATCTGGTTGTAGGCGAACAGCAGCCACAGCACCGACATCGCGGCGAACCAGCCATAGGCCGTCTCGCGCCGGCGCAGCCACCACCACGCCGCGAAGAAGGCCGCCACCGCCGCGCTGACCGCCAGGCCCAGCATCTGCAGGTCGCGGCGCACCAGCCGCTCCCGCTCGAAACGCGCTTGCATGGCAGCCGGCGTGCCGAGTTCGACCGGCCCGAGGCCCGCCTGGTAGGGCGCCAGGCCCGACACGCGCACCAGCAGCACGTTGGTGCCGCCGTGCAGCAGCGGCGGCGCCAGCAGCCAGTAGCGTGGCGTGTTCCAGGCGCGGGTGAGCGGCTCGACCAGGCTGTCGTCGCGCGAGATGACGGTGCCATTGAGCGACACCTCGCCGGCCATGTTGAGGTAGTTCAGCAGCAGGCCCGCCTCGCGTACCTGCCCGGGCTGCTGCCAGGTCAGCCGGTACCAGACCACGCCTTCGAACGCGGGCCAGCGCGTGTCCCAGCTGTCGGGCAGGGTGACGGGCGTCCAGCCCTCCGCGGGGGGGGCCGTGTCCTGCCAGCCGGCGGCGCGCACGGCCTCGACCTGCAGCGCTTGCGCGGCGGCCGGGCCGGGGGCGGCCGCGAGCAGGAGAAAAAGGAAGAGGAACGCCCCGGTCAGCGCAGCAAGCCGTGCCGCCGCGCCTGGAAGACGGCCTCGGTGCGCGAGTTGACGGCCAGCTTGCGGTAGATGTTCTTGGTATGGCATTCCACGGTCAGTCTGGAGATCGACAGCGACTCGGCCATCTCGCGGTTGCTGAGCCCCTGCGAGACGAGCTCGAGGATCCTGTTTTCGCGCCGCGTCAACGCGTTGGGCAGGGCGGTTTGCCGGGCGTCGGCTTCGTCGGTTGCCGCTTCGGTCCCTGGCGCGGTTTCTTCCGCTGGCTGCGGCGCGGCGGCCTGCGTCTGCGTGGTCGCCAGCCAGGCCAGGATGCGCCGCGCGATGGTCGGGTCGATCGGCGCGCCGCCTTGCTCGATGCTGCGCAACGCGATGCTCAGCTCCAGGTCGTCGCGTTCCTTCAGCAGGTAGCCGATGGCGCCCGCGCGCAGCGCCGCGAAGATGATCTCCTCCGTGCGCCAGGCCGAGATGACCACCGCCGGCACGCGCGGATGGTGCGTCTGCATCCAGCCGATGAGTTCCACGCCGCTGCCGTCGGGCAGGCCGATGTCCACCAGCATCACGCCGTAGGCGCGCTCGCCGAGCAGGTGCTGCGCGCCCGCCACGCTGTTGGTCACTGCGATGCGATCCTCTCCGCAGCCGAGTGTGGACAGCACATGGCGCAGCCGCTCCTGCATCGCCGGATCGTCCTCGACGATGAGTGCGGGAGAAAGCAGGACGGGCTCGGCGCCTTCGATCAGGGAAGAGGACATGGAGCGGAGTTGTCGGCCGATGAGGAAGGCCGGGGCCAGGACGAATCTACATATTTTCAGGGATTGTTGCCAAACATTGCCGGTTGTATCCCCGGCTCTTCCCGGGGCGGGTTGAGACCGGGCGCCGGGCCTGCGGTTCAGTCCGTGGCCGGCACGGGTGCAGAGGGCGGGCGGCACATGATGAGGTACTCGAACCGCCGACCGGCTCGCGGTGCGCGGCTTCGCGGCGGAAGCCCAGCCGCTCGTAGAAGCGCACGCTGGGCGGCGTGAAGGTTTCCAGGAAGCAGGGCACGCCGGCTGCATCGGCCTCGGCGAGCGTCGGCGCCAGCAGCCGCGTGCCCAGCCCGCGGCCTTGCGCGGCGGGCGAGATGGCGAGGATCGACAGGTACCACGCGTCCGCCGGCACCACCGCCGGTGCGCGCTGCGCCATGAACGCGACGATGCGGTGGTAGTTGGCGTGGCCCAGCGGCCCGAGCGTCGCCGCCAAGAACTCGTTCTTCGCCGCCGACTCGGCGGCATCGACCGGGTCCGCGCGCGGCAGCAGCCACGCCGCGGCGCCCAGCGCGGGGTCTTCCGGCAGCAGGCAGCGGCCGGTGCGCTCGGCCTCGCCCAGCGAATAGGCGAAGTACGCGGCCAGCACCGCCTTGCGCTGCGGCATGTCGTGCGCGAAGTCGGCGGAAATCGCGAGATAGAAAGGATCGACGATCAGCGCGTCGGCGAGGGCGAAGGTGGGCTGGGACAGGTGTTCGGTCGGCATGCGGGGCAGGGGAGAAGGCGATCCCGCGGGATTCTAGGGAGCAGGCCTTCCCGGCCGCGGCAAGCCGTCAGACCTGCGGCACCCGGGCCGGCAGCACGCCCGGGTCGTACCAGGTCACGGGCCGGATCTCGAAGATGCCGGTGTCGAAGGCCAGCCGGTGCGCGAGATGCGTGGCCTCCTCGGCCGACTCGCAATCGACCACGTAGAGGCCCATCAGCTGCTCGCGCGTCTCGGCGAACGGTTCGGTCGTGACCTGCGGATGCAGGTCGCCCGCATGGCGCACCGTGATCGCCGCGTCGGGCATCAGGTGCAGCACCGCGCCCAGCCGGCCCTGCGCCTGCAGGTCCTCGCGCAGGTCGGTCTCGCGCTCGAGCAGGTCTTCTTCGGCGTCGGGGTCCGCTGCTGCCATCGCAGCTTCGGAACCGTGGATGAGGATCGCGTAGAGCATGGTCTTCCTTCGAAGGTTCGCAGGCCGGCGGGAGGCGGCGGCGCAGTGCGGTGGTCGCTTGTCCCACGAATGCGCTCGCCCAAGCACGAACGAGTATGCGGCTGTCCGGCACGCTCGGCAAAATCGGCTGCGCAGTTTTCTAAATGTCCTTCAAAGAAATGGAACGCGCCAGATGACGCTCGCAATGAGTTGGGAAGAATGGGCCGCGCACGACGGCATCGGGCTGGCCGAGCGGGTCCGCAAGGGCGATGTGTCGGCCGCCGAGCTGGCCGCGCAGGCCGCCGCGGGCATTGCCAAGGTCAACCCGCAGCTCGACGCCGTGGTCGAGGTGTTCGACGACGTCGTGGCCGACCCGCTGAAGGACGGCATGAACCCCGAGGGCGTCTTCGCCGGCCTGCCGTACCTGATGAAGGACCTGGGCCCCACGCTCAAGGGCCGCCTGCAGGAGTTCGGCTCCGCGATGATGCAGGGCGAACGCCCGGCGGCCGACAGCTTTCTCACGCAGCAGCTGCGCAAGGCCGGCCTGAACATCGTGGGCCGCAGCACCACGCCCGAGTTCGGCGTGTGCAGTTCGGTGGAGAACGCGTTCAACGTCACGCGCAACCCCTGGGACCTCGACTACACCACCTGCGGTTCGTCGGCCGGCACGGCCGCCATCGTGGCGGCGGGCGTGCTGCCGCTGTCGCATGCCACCGACGGCGGCGGCTCCATCCGCATTCCGGCCGGCGTGAACGGCAACATCGGCCTGAAGGTGTCGCGCGGCGTGTTCTCGCTGGCGCCGGGGCTGTCTGACCTGTCGGGGCTGGTGTCGATCCAGGGCTGCCACAGCCGCACCGTGCGCGACACCGCGGCCTTCGTCGACCATTGCCGTGGCGGCGCGCCGGGCGAATTCATGCCGTTCTGGTCGCCGGCCGAGCCGTACAGCCAACTCCTGCGCAAGGACCCGGGCCGACTGCGCATCGCGCTGTCGCACGAGTGGGGGGACTTCCGCGCCACGCCGCATTTCGTGGCCGAACTGGAGCGCGTGGGCAGGTTCCTCGAGGGGCTGGGCCATCACGTGGAGTGGAAGCTGCCCGAGGTTGACTTCCAAACGGCCTTCGCCGCCCAGACCACCTGCTACATCAGCAACTTCGCACAGGTCATCGACGGGCACCTGCACCGCCTCGGGCTGGAGCGGCCGCCAGTCGAGCTGCTGGAGCCGATCAACATCAAGATCTGGGAAGCCGGCCTGCACACCTCTTACACCGAGCGCTCGAAGATGCAGGCGGTGTTCAACACCACTTCGCGCGCCTTCGGCAACTTCTTCCAGCAGTGGGACATCATCCTCACGCCCATCACCGCGCTGCCGACGCCCAGGGTGGGCACCAGCGAGTACCTCACGACCAGCACCAACCCCTCGGTCCACGACTGGTTCGCCAACCTCTGGCAGAACTTCGCGTATACGCCGCTGGCCAACCTGTGCGGCCTGCCGGGCATCTCGCTGCCGATGGCGAAGCAGGAGAACGGCATGCCGCTGGGCATCCAGGCGCAGGCGGCGCAGGCGAACGACGGCTTGCTGCTGCAGCTGGCCGCGCAGATCGAGCGGGCACTGGACGGCAAGTGGAACGCGGGCGAGCGGCCCGGGGTGCACGTCGCGAGCAAGTGAGGCGACGCGGGCTGAAATGAAGTGAGTGATGGGTGGCGGCCCGGCCGCCGCCCCTCACATCAGGTTGCGCAGCGCCGCTTCCACCGCCGCCGCGGTCGCCAGCGGCTTTTCCATCGGGAACAGGTGGGTGCCGTCCATCATCGTGATGCGCCCCTTGGTGACGATCTGCGTCATCGCCATGCCCACGCGCTTCATCTCGGCCGACTGGCGCCCGCCGATGAACGCGGCCTTGCACTTGAGCGGATGCGCGCGCAGCAGTGCGCCGAGGTTGTGGGGCAGGGTGTTGTAGATGGCGGTTTCCACGTCGCGGTCGAAGCTCAGCGCGCGGGTGTCGTCCGTGTCGAAGGTGCCGTGGTCGATGTAGTCGTGCAGCACCTGCTCGTCCCACTTCGCGAACGCCTTCTTGCTGCGGAAGTGCTCGAACACCGCCTCGCGGTGCTCCCAGCTGTTGCGACGCTTGCGGCTGATGGCGCCGGGCGAGATGCTCTTCATGAGCGGCGTGCGCTTCACCATGTTGAGCGTGTTCGCCCGCCAGCCGCCGAGGATGGGCGAATCGATCAGCACCACGCCGCGCGCGAGTTCGGGGTGCCGCGCCGCGCACATCAGGCTCAGGAAGCCGCCCAGCGAATGGCCGACCAGGAACACCGGGGCGCCCGCGCGGTCGGCGCGCGCCTTGGCGAAGTCGGCCAGCTGCTGCACCAGGTGCGGCCAGTTGTCGGTGACGGGGTACTTCGGGTCGTGCCCGAACTTCTCGATGGCGTCGACCTCGAAGCCACGGTTGCGCAGGCTGTCGAGAACGACGCGGTAGGTGCTGGCAGGAAAGCTGTTGCCGTGCGAGAAAACGACGGGAGGCACGGGATTCAGATGAGCTTTTCGTACGGGGTGGAAATCTTGCGCAGCGCCCCGTGGCGCGTGGCGGGCATCTTCAGGGGATGCTCGGTATGGCTGTCGTCCCATACCGGGTCCTCGATGCTGTCGAACACCTCGCGCAGCTTCTGGCCCCAGCTGTTGTGCATCATCCGGTAGTAGGGGTTGTCGGCATCGATGCAGATCACGCGGTCGGTCTCGAGCTTGTTGGCCTCGTACACCACCAGGTCGAGCGGCAGGCCGACCGAGAGGTTCGACTTCATGGTCGAGTCCATCGACACCAGCGCGCACTTGGCGGCCTCGTCCAGCGGGGTCTCGGGCGTGAGCACGCGGTCGAGAACCGGCTTGCCGTACTTCGACTCGCCGACCTGGAAGTAGGGCGTCTCGGTGGTGGCCTCGATGAAGTTGCCCGCGGCGTAGACCAGGAACAGGCGCATGCCCTCGCCCTTGACCTGCCCGCCGAAGATGAAGGACACGTTGAAGTCCAGCCCCGCATGCTTGAGCGCCTCGGCGTCGCGGTCGTAAACGTGGCGCACGGCCGAGCCCAGCACGCGGGCGGCGTCGAACATGCTTCTGGCGTTCCAGATGGTGATCGGGTCGCCCTGGGAGCCATCCTCGCGGGTCTCGCGCAGTTCCTCGATCTGCAGGATCTCGCGCACCGACTGCGAGATGCTCAGGTTGCCTGCGGACAGCAGCACCATCACGCGGTCGCCCGGCTGCTCGTAGACGATCATCTTGCGGAAGGTGCTGATGTGGTCCACGCCCGCATTGGTGCGCGAGTCGGACAGGAACACCAGGCCGGCGTTGAGTTTGATGCCTACGCAGTAAGTCATGAGTTCATCTCGCATGAACAGTGCCTGCTCAGCCGGCGGCCTGTTCGCGTTTGTTCAATTTTTGAAGGGCGTACAAGGCGTCGAGCGCCTCGCGCGGGCTCATGGCGTCCGGATCGAGTGCAGCCAGCGCGGATTCTACGGCGCTGGCCATGGGGGTCTCGGCCACTGGAGGCGGTGCGAACAGGTCGACCTGGGCACGTGTCTGCGCATGCTGCGACTCGAGCGCCTCCAGCGCCTGGCGTGCATGGTTGACCACCGCCGCGGGCATGCCCGCGAGGCGCGCCACCTGGATGCCGTAGCTCTTGCTGGCCGGGCCGGGCTGCATCTCGTGCAGGAACACGATGTCGCGGCCCGCCTCGGTGGCGCTCACGTGCATGTTCACCGCGCCGTGGTGCGTGGCCGGGAACTCGGTCAGCTCGAAGTAGTGCGTGGCGAAGAGCGTGAAGGCCTTGCTGCGGTCGTGCAGCTGGGCTGCGATGCCCGCGGCCAGCGCCAGCCCGTCGAAGGTGCTGGTGCCGCGGCCGATCTCGTCCATCAGCACCAGCGACTGGGCCGTGGCGCTGTGCAGGATCTGCGCGGCCTCGGTCATCTCGAGCATGAAGGTCGACTGCGCATTGGCCAGGTCGTCGGCCGCGCCGATGCGGGTGTGGATCGCGTCGATCGGACCCAGCCGGCAGGCCGCCGCGGGCACGTGCGAACCGATGGAAGCCAGCAGGACAATGATGGCCACCTGCCGCATGTACGTCGACTTGCCGCCCATGTTGGGGCCGGTGATGACCTGCATGCGCTGCTGGGGCCCGAGTTGCGTGTCGTTGGCGATGAAGCCGCCGGACGACTTCTCGGCCAGCCGCGCTTCCACCACCGGGTGGCGGCCCTGCGAGATCTCGATGCACGGGTGAGACACGAAGCTGGGTGCGCGCCAGTGCAGCGTGTGCGAGCGCTCGGCCAGCGCACACAGCGCGTCGAGCGTGGCGATGCCGCCGGCCAGCTGTGTCAGCGCGGCCACCGAGGGCTGCAGCGCGTCGAGCAGCTGCTCGTACAGCCATTTCTCGCGCGCCAGTGCGCGGTCCTGCGCGCTCAACGCCTTGTCTTCGAACGCCTTCAGCTCGGGCGTGATGAAGCGCTCGGCGTTCTTCAGCGTCTGGCGGCGGCGGTAGTTGTCGGGCACCTTGGAGAGCGCGCTCTGCGTCACCTCGATGTAGAAGCCGTGCACCCGGTTGAACTGCACCCGCAGGTTGCTGATGCCGGTGCGCTCGCGCTCGCTCACCTCGAGCTGCAGCAGGAAGTCGTCGCAGTTGTCGCTGATGGCGCGCAGCTCGTCGAGCTCGGCGTCGTGCCCGGTGGCGATCACGCCGCCGTCGCGCACCAGCGCCGACGGGTCGGGCTTGATGGCGCTCACCAGCAGGTCGGCGCAGCCGGGCGGTGGCGCCAGGCGCTCGGCTATGCGCGCCAGCAGCGCGGCGCCCCCAGGGAGCGCGGGTGCGAGCTGCTCTGCTTTCGATAGCGCCAGCCGCAGCGCCAGCAGTTCGCGCGGACGCACCTGGCGCAGCGCGATGCGCGCGGCAATGCGTTCCACGTCGCTCGTGTTCTTCAGTTGCTCGCGCAGCGTGCGCCAGGGCGCGGCGGTGCCGCCGAGCACCGTGGCCTGCAGCGCGCCGATGGCTTCGAGCCGCGCCTGCGCCTCGCTGCGGTCGCGCCGCGGCGACAGCAGCCAGCGCTTGAGCAGGCGGCTGCCCATGCCCGTCATGCAGGTGTCGAGCAGCGAGAACATGGTGGGCGACTCTTCGCCGCGCAGCGTCTGCACCAGCTCGAGGTTGCGCCGCGTGGTGGGCGGCAGCTCGATCAGGTCGCCGTCGCGCTCCACCGACAGGCGCTGCACGTGCGACAGCGCCCGGCCTTGTGTGTGCTCGGCATAGCCCAGCAGGGCGGCGGCGGCGGCATGGGCGTTGGCCAGCGACTCGGCGTTCCAAGCGGCGAGGCTGTTGCTGCCCATCTGCTCGCTGAGCTTGCGCTCGCCCAGTCCGCCGTCGAACTGCCACGCGGGCCGGATCGACAGCGTGAACGGCGTGGCGCTGCGCGCGGCCTTCAGGCGCTGCTCGAAGGCGGGCGTGACCTCGGCGCTGTAGAGCAGTTCGCTCGGCGCGATGCGGGCGATCCAGGCTTCCAGCGCATCGGCGGGGCACTCGGCCAGCCGCAGCTCGGCGCCGGTCACGCTGAGCCAGGCCAGGCCGCAGAAATTGCGCGCGCCCGCGTGCACCGCGAGCAGCAGCGATTCGCTCTTGTCGTTGAGCAGTTCGGAGTCGGTCAGGGTGCCGGGCGTGACCACGCGCACCACCTTGCGCTCGACCGGCCCCTTGCTCGCGCCGACCTCGCCCACCTGTTCGCAGATGGCGACCGACTCGCCCAGCTTGATGAGCCGGGCCAGGTAGGTATCGACCGCATGAAAAGGCACGCCGCACATCACCACCGGCTGGCCGGCCGACTGGCCGCGCTGCGTGAGCGTGATGTCGAGCAGCCGCGCGGCCTTTTCGGCGTCGGCCCAGAACAGTTCGTAGAAATCGCCCATCCGGTAGAACAGCAGGGTGTCCGGATGGTTGGCCTTCAGGCCGAGGTATTGCGCCATCATCGGCGTGTGGGCGGAATTCAGGGCGCCGCCAACAGCTTGATCTGATTCGACTTTTTTCATTAAGTCGTTGATCCCATTCCAAAATTTGGCGCATTCGCCGTTCTGACAGTCATCGCTTCACTTCTCTAAAACGCCTCTACACTCCGTTCGTCGGCGTAGGTTTTTGAAGCCTGTCCGGTGCGGGTTACGCCGAGGGGGCGTCCCGGCCATCAGGAAAGCTACGCCGCAGGAGAAGTGAATGCAATTCGACGCTCGAGCAGCCAAGCTGTTGAAGCCGGGCGAACACATTATGGTGGACGGGTGTCCGGGCCTTCGGCTTGTCGCTTCTGCCACTAGGCGGACATGGATCTACCGGTTCAAGTCACCCGTCGACGGCCGCATGCGCCAGAAGGCGATTGGTCAGTGGCCGGCGTTGAGTCTGGTTGCGGCGGCCGCAGCCTGGGAGGCGTTGCGCAGCCAGCGGGCAGCGGGCGGGGACCCGGCCATGGAGAAACGCGAATCAGCGGCGAAGCGAAGGCCTGCCGCTGCAGCAGGCTACACCGTCCGTCAGCTTTGCGACGACTACCTCGAGGGGCACATCCGAATGCACCGCGCGCCGGCGGGCATCAAGGAAACAGAACGGCTCTTTCGCAAGCGCCTCGATGACATCGCAGGCAAGCAGGCAGCCGCACTAACGCGGGCCGAGGCGTTCAAGCTCCTCGAGGACCAGTCTGGCACGCCGGTCAGTACCGGCCAGTTGCGTGGAGAACTTGCCGCGGCCTGGGACTACGCGCTGGACGCGGGCCGGTTACCAGAAAGCTCCCCCAACTGGTGGCGACTCATTATGCGGGGCCGGTTACGGAGCAAGGGGAAAGTCGTCGAGGGCAAGCATATTGGAGTAGTCAAGCGGGTCCTGTCGGGGGTGGAAACAGGGCAGCTCATCCGGTGGTTGCCGCACTTCACGAGCATTGTCGATGACGCTCTCACGCTATATCTGTGGACCTGCACACGCGGCGCGGAGATTTGCGCAATGGAAGCAAAGGAGATAACTCACGAAGCAGATGGAATGTGGTGGACCGTGCCGAAGGCGAAGACGAAAAACGCTAGGCACCCCCTAGCAACTGACCTCCGTGTGCCGTTAGTAGGCCGCTCAGCCGCTATCGTTCGGCGCCGCATGGCCGACTACTCCGGGTACTTGTTCCCAGCACGGGACAGCGGAGGCAAAACGCACACTCAGCAGGCAGTGATTCAGACGCAGGTCCATTACTACCAGCCCTACTCAAAAACGCGGCCGGAGCACGTGAGGCCGCGCTTGCCAGTCTCGCATTGGGCGCCTCATGACTTGCGACGGACGAGCCGCACTCTTTTGGCGTCGATGGGATGCCCGGATAGTGTGGCGGAGGCGATTTTGGGTCACGTGCAGCCCGGGATTCAAGGAACCTACAACAGGCATGGTTACGACAAGGAGCGCCGTCAATGGTTGGTGGCGTTGGATAAAAAGCTCGAGGAACTCGCGGCGATGCCGGCAAGTTCTCCGCGCTAGTCGAAAGCGCGTCAAGCCGCAGAAGGCCCGATGTCTACGGCGACTGAGCTGGCAGGCGCGCCTGATCCATACTTTTCCAAATTAGCAGCGTGCTTTTTAGACCGTTTTGCACTCTTATCTTCTGGGCCGTGAAAGAGTCGAACGCATACGTGCCAAAGCTTTAGCGGTAGACCTGATTCCTTGTGCGTATGAGAACTGTTGAAGCCAAACGGGCCAAGCAGCTCACAATCTTCCACGGCCGCATTAGTCGCCTGTTCAATCTCGGCAAAATGGCTTCGCCAGTCGTTCATGCACTCAGCCGCGTTCGGGCGTCGCAGGTAGCCGATCATGCCCCCATAGCATGAACCCTCGTTATCGTCGCCTGGTACGTATCGGGTCGAAAGTTGAACGAAGCCGTCTCGCATGCTGCCAATGTCGTCGAACTTTTTCGCCTCTGCTATCCAACGGAATCCTCGACGAATTTGACGCACCGTCACATCAATGTTTCCGCCTCCTGCATTGTTGTGATCGGCTGTGTACCCCATTCCTTTGAGGACAAGCAGGAGCCGCGCGGTAGTTGCGTCCTCAGATTCATTTAAGAAGAGCTGTGGATTTAAAGCAAGTTCTTGAACCGCTAATGCAATATCTGCGCGCAACCGTGCGAGAAACTCCGAATACGTCCGAGCGAGTCGCCGTTCCAGCAAACCCTGAATGTATATATCTTCTTCAATAAGAAATTGAAGCCTTTCAACGGTCAAAGGGCTAGTCAATTACGGCCCCTTGAAGGCGTTCGTTTGTGCCCTCTTCGGGGGCAAAATACATCAATATTTTGCTCCGTATGTCCACCTCTTCGTGGCCGGTAAGTGGATTGATTCCAAGTTCAATTGCAGCGCTCAGCTCGTCGTCGGTCAGGTCATGAGGAACATTCTCACTGTCGAACAATTCAAATCTAGTATCCAAAAGTCGCAGATGCTCGCCTGCCAAGACTTGCAACGTCTTAATGATCGCTCTATCTAATTCTCCGCGTTCTGCGCCAGGCGTGAGCTGTCGTACCAGTTGAATCGTAATGTGCTTCGTGTTGGGTTTCTCTTCGAGAAACCTGATAACTTCTTTTGCGATTCCACGCTCCGCTCCGCCTCCCAGCACTTGAGCGACGTATTCAAGAGCGTACTCTCTCAGAAGCATCAGGTTGAATAGCTAACCAGCTTATTTATGACTGAGACAATCGCAGCATCATCCTTCGCAGAAGAGATTCGAGCTGACCTCACAAAGCTACCTTCGACTGAAAGCGAACCGACTGGCGCTTGGATTCTGACGCTGGCGCCAGAAGAGGCGTTGATGAAGCTGTCCCAAACGATCGTTACATCGTAGGGGGTGATTGTGCCGACTGCCTTGATGCCCGCTTCGTGAAATGGCTCTTTACGCAAGTCGTCATCCGAAGAGACCGTCTCTCGTTTTAGAGACTTGGAGGGCGCACGAAAAGATAAGCGCTGTACTCGCCCCTCTCGAAAATTCGAGTAAAGCGAGTTTATACATGGAAAGAGGTTGACGGGAGTGTTTTGGTTGTACAGCGCGTCAATCGCGGGAGATTGACCGTGCAGAGCAGCGAAGAGCGCAAGTCCGCGATCCTCTACGGTCTCAGGCTCTCGAATTTTCTCTGGGTGATCTACGAGAATTTCAAGTCGGTTCAATGATTTTCGAATGGTTATTACATCGAAAATTTGATATTCATTCTTTTTGATTGCAATAAATTCTTCATAGCCTTGAAATGAGTTTCTGACTGCCTCGGTCACTTGGCCAAGGCTGAAGTGTTCTCTGTCAATCTCGGTTCGGCATGCGCAGAAAATAAGGCTGATATCCCCGTTTTGATGCGTCACTTTATGCGTCAGCAATAGCTCGGGCCCGGATGCGCGAAGTTGCGTGGAATTTGCAGCGAGGGGGAAAGCCGCGCGAAATGCAGACGCCACGGGTTCAATCGAGGAGAAGAAAATCGCAATCTGTTCACAATCCTCCGGCGTCAATACAAAGACTTGAGCATCTTTGCTGCCAGCCAAAACCAAATCGTTGTGGACTTTTAGTAGTACGGCATGAAACGCGTTAGCCGAGTCCATCGTGCCAGATTCAATTTTCTCTATGAGCTGTTTCCATCCCACAGCAGTTGCTAGATCGTTTCTCTTTAAGACTTCTCTCAATTCATGAAAGTTAATCTTGTGCTCAAGAGCTAAGAGCATCTCGTTAACTCTTGCGCGGTCTTTTAACGGTTCAGCTTTAACGGTAGTGCTAGGCATATACGCTCTTGTATCGCGGGCAACGGGGTACTCGCGATGTACGTCCGTGGGCGCGAGCACCGTGAATCGTAACCGGGCGCAACACTCGCGTGACCATCGACTTCCCTGAGATGCGCGGCTTTTCAAGAAGCCGCCGATGCGTTGCGTTTGCTGGCTCAAGCTAGAGCGCGTTCACCTCGGCCTTTCCGAGCGCTCGTATTCGGAGGTGGTGGCAAATTGGAAATCGGTCTACTTTCGGCCCAAACCTCGACCTCTCGCACCAGCCACGCCACGCGCCGCCCGGAGAGAATCCGTGGCTTCGGAAACCCGTCCTCGCGCACCAGGCGTTCTACTGTCGTCTCGGAAAGCGCGACAAATACTGCAACTTGTGACTTGTCGAGATACAACGGTCGCGCACTCATGGCCGGGCCTCCCGCGATTCTTTTCCTTCTTGCTGGTACCTGAAAGTCATGCGCTCACACTCGAGCCCGAACTCGCGAGCGATCATCAGCGACAGTACCTCGTCCCGCAGATGGTGCACATCGTGCCTGTTCACAATGACTGACTCAGGATCGAAGCGACTTCCGTCTGTCGCGCTGACGTGCTCTCCCTCTGCCGCACCGCTGTGACCTGGGCGCGTGACCTGCCAGAGCACGGCGCCGGCCATGCGAAGCGCATGGGCCTCGTTGTCGAAGCGCACGTCGGTGACGACGAAGCGCGTTTCGCCTTCGCGGCGGTAGTACGCGAGGCGCTTGATGAGCTGTTCGGTCCAGTAGCTGGGCTTCTGCGCGCGGCGGTACTCGGTCCCCCACCATTGCATGATCTGTCGCGGGGTGCGCGGCTCTTCGAGCCATTCGTCGCTGAGCGGCGTGCGGTGGTCGGGTGCGGCAGCGCTCAACGACAGCACGACGGCCGCGAGGAAGTCCAGCGGGGCGCGGCGCATGCGCAACGCAACGGTGGGCACGTGCTTGAGGTTCTGCGAGTTGAGGTCGTTGAGAGAAACGCCGAAGGCGTTGGAGATTTCGCCGCGCAGCGCGTCGGCGAAGGCGAGCTTGCGAAAGCGCGCGTGTGCCACCAGCACATCGGCGGCGGTGTCCTTGCCGGCGCCGGCGCGGCCGGTGAGGGCCACGAGGTGTTGAAGCGCAGGGCGCTTCACGGGGGATGCGAGAGTGTTCATGGTTGCGGGGCGTGCCTATGCGGCTTGGGGTGCAGCGGGCGCGCGGGCTGGCAGCAGCTCGCACGAGGTGATGACGGCGTGCGTTTCGGGCGACATGGCGCCGGGCATCGCGCGGGGGTTGGTGAGCACCAGGCGCAGCGCATCGCCGGCCTTCAGTGCGGTGTGGCTCGCGCGCCATGCAGCGGCGGCCGGGCCGGTCCACCGAGTCACGTAGACCTCGACGGCGCGCGGCCCTTGGTTGTCGATGAGGCGCATCTTCAGAACGAACTCGCCCGCATCGGACTTGTGCTCGGTGACGGCGGGCCGCCCGGGGCGGTCCTTGCTGACGAAGAAAACGCCGGTCGTTGTCGTTGTCATGGGGTGCTCCAGCCATAGACGCACATCGCGGCGAGCACGATGGGCAGGACGATGAAGACCGCCACGGCTGCGACGGTCGCGAGGGCGCGCGGGGAGGGCGCGACGGGCGATGTCCTCATGAGGCCAACGCCGGTTTCTTGGTGAAGGGGCGAGCGCACGGCCAGCCTTTCAGAAAGGGCAGTGCGCAGCGGCACGGCCCGGGGTGGTCAAGATGATTTCGAGCGCGATGTCGGTCACCTCTTCGTCGGAGGCGCCATATCGGCTCGCGAGCAATGCCGCGCTCATCGGGTTGCGTTCGCAGAAAGGCGAACCCGGCCGGTGCGCGTAGTGGTAGCCACCGCAGCGGCACGGGCGATGCCCGGATTCGCGCAGGTGCTGCGTGAACAAGGCATGGCTGTGGCGCCGCGTGCGGCATTCAGGGCAGCGAAACAGGAAGGCCATCACTCGCCCCTCTGTGCCGCGTCGAAAGAGGCCTCGATGAGCGCGATGGCCCGCTGCAGCCGCCGGGTGACGCCTGGCCCGTGGCCGATACGCTGGTAGTTGGCAGAGGCGAGGCGCAACTGCGCGCACGCCCGCGCAAGTGCGAGAGTCCCGAGCGTTTCGGCGAGGTTGTCCGCCTCGAGCGATGCGCTCACATCGAGGGCCGAGAGGCCTTCGGGCTGCTCTGCGAGCTTGACGGGCTGCGCAGCGCTCATGCCGGGATGACCTCCGCGCTCGGTGCTGCCGCGGGTGCGGCAGCCTTGCTCACGTCGATTCCCAGCACGAGGGAGCGACCAAACTTGAGGGTCACCATTTCCTCGCCTCGCCCCCAGTCGCGGCGCCCGATTTCGCGGAAGCCCACGGCGAGCAGGGCCTCATGCAGCGTGTTGTCGCGGGTCAGTGCGCAGGGAAGCATGCGCAGCGTTTTGCCGCCGTTGTACGTTGTGAAATCGCGATGGGCGAAGACGACACCGCGAGCGGCAAGGGCTGGCACGAGTTCATCGAGCAGCGCCAGCTTCGTGCTGATGGCTTTGATTTCAGCTACGCGGCGGTGGTAGTCGTAGCCGGCCTTCGCGAGGGCCAGCTCCTGAAGCGTGCGAGGCTCGCGGCCGTCGATCTTCAGATGCTTCTGCCATTGGCTGATGAGGCGAGGGCGAGTCGTCATGCGCCCCCCGTGGCTGCGAGGTTGAGGGCGTTGATTTCGCTGTTGAGTGCACGAGCGCGCTCGGCGAATTCGGCCGCGGCCGGGTGGGCGGGCTCGCCTTCGGTGTAGGCCGCGACGGTCGCGTCGGCGATGCCTGGCAGGCTGATGCTGCCGAGCTTCAGCGCCTTGTTGGCGAGCGGCACGCCGATGGCCTGCCAGTTCGCAACGCCGGCGGCGCTGCAGCGGTAGAACGCCTGGCGTCGGCCGCGGATCGTGCGGACCCAGATGTCTACACGCGCCGAGTTCACGGCTGCGTGGCGGGCGGCGGCGCGGCTGTCGCTCGCGTGGTTGATCTGCGCGCGTGCCACGCTTCAGCCTTCGATGCGGGTCGCTTCGATCACCGGGCAACCGGTGACTTTCTGCGCGAGGTCGGTGGCCTGCTCGGCGTTCGCCGCACGGAACTGCACAAAAGGTGCGGCGCCGGTGTCCGAGGGATTCAGGTGGCCGAGAGCATCGCGTGGCGTGTAGCTGCAGCGATAGCGGCGGTGGGTATCAGCCTTTGCGGCGGATGCGAGCGCGCCGCGGTGGGGCGTGCGCGAAGAGTGTTGACGTCCAGCGAGGTCCATTGCCATCTCCTAGTTGAGAGGGCTGGATTCTCACGAATGTGATTTCCTGTGTCAACACGAATGTGACAATTTCTCCTTTTCGTGATTGATGTGCGGTATCAGCTAAGGGCGCACTACCCGTCTTCCCATTTGCCAATCACGGTGCCGAGGACGCGGAAGGGCTGGCGGATGGGCTCGTGCGAGGGATTTAGAGGTTGCAGCCATTGCCTGCCGTCCTCATTCTTGTAAACCTTGAACGTGACTTCGTTTTCGCCTTCAAGCTTCGCGACGATGCGTTCGCCGTTCAAGGGTAGACGCTTCTCTGGGTCGACAAAAATAAGACAGCCCTCGGGATAGGTCCGTGTGTTCCCGTGCGGCGCAGTCATGCTGTCGCCCTTGACTCGCAACACATAGGTGCTGCTGCTGTGAGGCATTGGGCACCCGAGCCACGTCTCGGCTTCGCCTGGCAAAAAAGGATCGTTGGCATCGTCCCAGTTTCCCGCGCGCACCCACGAAATCAGCGGGACGCGACCGCGGATGTCGGGGCCGGACTCGACGTTCGCATCGTTGTCCCATGTGCCGCGCCCAGATTCGAGCCAATTTGCCGATGCCTGAAGAGCACGAGCAATCGAGTTCAGCTCGCGCGGCTTGTCGCGCAAGCCCGACTCCAGGTTTCCGATGGTGCTTGTGGAGACGCCGGCTGCCGCAGCGAGTTGCTGCTGCGTCATTCCGCGTTGCTGCCGTGAGTATTTGATTCGTTCGCCGATGGTGTTCACGTTTGTGATTGGAACGCTAGCTTGCATCACGTTGGTGAGAACGTCATAATCACGAAGGTGACAAAAGGAATCGAGCATGGAGCCTGTGCCTGAAGGAATCGTCGCGTTGAATGAAGCGATCGAAATCGCCGGTGGAGAACGCCGCTTAGCCGAGCGAGTCGGTGCGTCGCACAACGGCCCGTACATGTGGCGGCAGCGCAAAAAGGTGCCGGCGGACTACTGCCCTGGCATCGAGCGGGAAACGGGTGTGAGGTGCGAGCGGCTGCGCCGGGATGTCCCTTGGGGTGTCCTGCGCGGCACTGCTGTGCATGACTAACCGGCCGCGCGCGAGGGCGCGCACTACGAAATCCATCCATTCGCCGGCCGTAGCACGTCTACGGCGGGCGAGAGCACGCGCTCGCACAGTTGCTCCATCGCGGCGCGTTGACGCAGCGCCTGCAGCCCTTGGGCGCCTGCGCTTGCCGTCATTTCCTCCATCCATGCCGCGACGTTCTCGCGATTCAAGTCTGGTTCGACCTCCAGCAGTTGCAAGAGCTGCTGCAGGAATTGCTCGATGGCGTCGATGCGCTCCACCAGCGTCGGAGCAGGACTCGCAATCGCGAGGCTTTGGCTGTTTTTCTCTGAGGTCTGCATGAGAGCGACTATCTCAATCGATGAAGCGCACGGCTATGGCGCCGACGAGCCCGTGCCCGACAAGGTGCGCGGCCACGATGCCGCGGTCGCGGCCTACGACACCGCGCACGGTTACGAGGGTGGCATCGCCGCGCTTGCCAAACGCATGGGGCAGAACCCCAACACCCTGACTCACAAGGTCAATCTGCAAAACACAACGCATCACCTCACGCTGCGCGATGCCATTGAGCTGCAATGGCAGAGCCGTGATTTCCGCATCCTGCACGCGATGGCGGATGAGCTCGATCATGTGTGCATCCGTTCGACGCCAGCGCACTCTGAGGGCGACCCGCTCGACACCTTGATGCGTCTGCAAATGGACTTTGCCGACTACGTGCAGGCGCTGGGCGAGGCGTTGACACGTCGGCAGGGCGGCGTGTCGCGCAATCAGATGCGCAAGGCCGAACACCACGCGGCCGAGGTCGTCGCCAGCGTGGGGCACGCGCTGGCGATGCTGCGCGGCCTGATGCGCGAGGAACCGAAAGCATGAGCGCAGCGGTTCCACCTGGCGGGAGAGGGCGCGCGTCTCCATGAGCATCAAGGTTATGTCGATGGTCTTCGACCGCTACCCCTCAGGCGGTATGGAGCGCTTGCTCGCGCTCGCGATGGCCGACCATGCCAGCGACGACGGGCGCCGCATCTGGCCGTCCGTGGATGAGCTGGCGCGCAAGACCATGCAGAGCCGCAGCAGCGTGCAGCGGCAGATTCGCCGGATGGTCGCGACCGGGTGGCTGATTCAGGTCAAGACGGCGACTGGCCGGCCGGGCGTCACCAACGAATACCGCATCTGTCCCGAGTGGATCGAAGGCGGCGAAGTGCCCTCGCCTGAGACGGGTGTCAATTTGACACCCCTTGTCGATGAGCCTCCAGCCAAAGTTATCCACACGGGTGTCAATCTGACACCCCTCGAAAAGCCCGAGAGGGGTGTCACCGCAGCCGAGAGGGGTGTCACCAGAGACGAGAGGGGTGTCACAGCTATGACACCCGAATCTTCAGAACCATCAATGAACCATACCCCCCTACCCCCCGGCGGGGGGGCGACCGGGTTCGATGAGCTTTTCTCGATCTACCCGAACCACGACAACCGCCGGAAGGCCGAACGCCGATACCTCCGTCTGTTGCCGAACGCCGCGCTGCAGCAGACCATGCGCTCGGCCATCGAGGCCCAAAGGCTTAGCAAGAGGTGGACGAAGGATGGCGGTGAGTTCGTGCCCGAGTTCGCCACCTGGCTGCGCAACGAGCGTTGGCTGGATGAGCCTCGCGCTGTAGCCCCTGCTGCAGGGCCGTGGCATGAGACCCGGCAAGGCATCGATGCGAAGGCGCGTGAGCTGGGCATTGCGGCATGGGACGAAGCGGCGTTCAACCTCGGGCGCGGCCCGAGCTATCCGGCCTTCACCGAGCGGGTGCGCCGCGCAGCGGCAGCAGCAGGGGAGGCGGTATGCGCGTGACGGTGGGTTTCAATGGCAGCGGTCTCGCCAGCGTGCAGCAGCAGCTCGCGAAGCTGTCCGGCCAGCAGGCGAAGCAAGCCTATGCCGAAGGCCTGAGCGATGGTGGCTTTCGCACTCGGCGGGAGTGGCAGCGCGAAATGCGCGAGCAGTTCGACCGCCCCACGCCCTACATCCTCAAGAGCGTGTACGTGCGCAAGGCCACGCCCGAGCGGCTGAGCGTGGACATCGAGCCGACCTACTTTGGCGGCAAAGGTGTAGACCCGCAAAAGATTCTGCAGGCGCAAGAGTTCGGCGGTGCGCGCCGGGACAAGCGCAGCGAGGCGGCGCTGCGGCGCGTGGGCATCCTGCCCGCCGGCTACCAGACGGCCATTCCTTGGACGCCATTCCCGGGCAGTGACGACGGCCGCGGCAATGTGCGGGGTGGCTTCCTTGTGCGTCTGCTGTCCTACTTCCAAGCGATGGGAGAGCAGGGCTACAAGGCCAACATGACGGACAAGCGCAAGGCCCGTTTGCACAAGGGCACCAAGGACCGCGAGGGCGTGCGCTTCTTCGTGTCGTATGGGCGCTTGCGCAGTGGCCCGACACAGCACCTCGCACCTGGCATATGGGCGGCCACGGGCACGCAGGGCGGCGTGGTGCGGCCGGTGCTCATGTTCGTGCGCGATGGAAGCTACGACGCACGCATCAGCAGCGAGCGCGTGGCCGAGCGTGCAGACCTGCAGGCATACATCGAGCGACGCATTCGCTATCGCATTCGCAAGGCGGTGGGCGAATGACGGCGCATGCATCACAGGCTGAGCGCGCCCTCTGCCTGATGCCGCAGAAGAAGTACGAGGACCGGTCCTCGCGCCTCGCGTCCTTCATCGGTGCGCCGGCCGCGAGTGCCGCGGGTCCTTCCGCAGACCTGTGCTGTACGGGTAATTCGAACCCCGAACTTGGACTGTTCGGCGGTACTGCTAAGGGGGTTAAGTGAAGGCTGTTGAAGCAATGAGGCAGGCGATTTCGCAGGCCGAGTTTGGCGCGTGGGTCGGCGTCAGCGAAGCGCGCGTGAGCCAGCTCATGGCCGAGGGCGTGCTGACGCGCGGCGAGTCCGGCCATGAGTGGCTGATTGCTTACTGCGAGCGCATGCGCGATATGGCGGCCGGGCGCGCCTCGTCGGAGCTGGGCGGCCTCGACCTCGTGCAAGAGCGCGCGGCGCTGGCGCGCGAGCAGCGCCTCGGCATCGCGATCAAGAACGCGGTGGCGCGCGGAGAGTACGCGCCCATCTCGCTGTTGGCCGAGGTGCTTGCGACTGCGAGCCAGTCCGTGTCCGAGCGATTCGAGCAACTGCCCGGCCTGCTTCGCAAGGTGTGCCCTGAGCTTCAGGACACGGCGCGCGACAAGCTCATGTCTGCCATCGCCGATGCGCGCAACCAGTGGGTGCGCGCGACGGCTCGGCTCGTGTCGGAAGCGGTCTCGCCGCCAGAAGACGACGAGCCGGAAGAGGGCGAGGCAGCATGAGCCTGGCGCCCAGCGAAACACAGCGCGCCGTCATCGCGGCGACCGTGACCGGCCTCGGGCCGCTTAAGATGGAGCGCCCTCAGCCGCTGAGCGCATGGGCCGAAGACAACTTCTACCTGTCGCCCGAGGCAAGCCACACACAGGGCGAATGGAAGGCCTACCCGTTCCAGAAGGGCTGGATGGATGCCTTCAGCAATGACGACATCGAAGAGGTGACGGTGCGCAAAGCGAAGCGTGTCGGCTACACGAAGACGCTGCTCGCCTTCATCGCCTACAACGCGGCGCACCGCCGGCGCAAGCAAGCGCTGTGGATGCCGACCGACGACGACCGCGACAGCTTCGTGAAGTCCGAAATCGAGCCCATGCTGCGCGACGTGACCGCGCTCAAGGCCGTGACAGTGCCGGGCAAGGAAGACACCATGAAGCTGAAGAGCTTCTTCGGGTCGGTCCTGCACCTGCTCGGCGGCAAGGCAGCACGAGCCTATCGCCGCATCACGGTGGCCGTCGCGATCCTCGACGAAGCCTCTGCCTTCGATGCCAAGATTGAGAAGTCCTCGGACCCGATCACGCTCGCGCGCGGTCGCCTCGAAGGCGCGCCGTTCCCAAAGCTGGTCGCAGGCAGCACCGTGCGTATCAAGGACTTCGACCACATCGAGTACCGCGAGAAGAACGCCGACGTGCGCATGCGATACAACGTGGTGTGCCCGCATTGCGATGCCGAGCACCCGCTGCTGTGGGGTGGGAGGAAGGTGCGCCACGGCTTCAAATGGGACGGCTACGACCATGACACCGTGCGCCACGTCTGCCCGCATTGCCATGAGTCGATCACACAGGCCGACTACCTGCGCATCTGGGACACGAGGGCAATGTGGGTCAGCGAGTGCGGCCGGTATCGCTACGACCATGACCTGCACGTCTGGACGGACGCGCAGGGCGTTGTCATCCGCGCGCCGAGGCATGTGGCCTTTGTCGAGATGTGGAGCGGCTACAGCCCGCAGCGCGCGTGGTCCGACATCGTGCGCGAATTTCTGGAAGCTACAACCAAGGCCAAGGCCGGCGACACCGCGCCGCTCGAAGGCTTCATCAACGAGACGCTGGCGCAGTATTGGGAAGCCGTTGTCGAACGCGCCGACGAGCACGCGCTTTCACGCCGTGCCGAGGCCTATCGCCGCTTCACGGTGCCGTATGGCGGCCTCGTGCTGGTCACTGGCGTGGACGTGCAGGACAACCGCTTCGAGGTAGTGACCTGGGCGGTTGGCCGCGGCGAGGAAATGTGGTGCATCGACTACAGCGTCATCTACGCCAACCCGGCCGATGAACGCGATTGGGCGCACCTCGACGCTTACCGCCAAACAATCTTTCAGCACGCCAGCGGGCAGGCGATGAAGATTGAAGCCATGGCCGTGGACACCGGTGGCCACTTCACGCACCAGGCCTACAACTACTGCCGCCAGCGCGAACGCGAGCGCGTGTTCGCCGTGCGTGGCGACCCGCAGCCCAGCAAGATGGTGAAGAGCAAGGCCACTGTGCAGGACGTGAATTGGGGCGGCAAGATCATCAAGAAAGGCGTGCGCCTGTGGTACGTCGGCACCGACACGGCGAAGGACTTGATCTATGGCCGTCTGTGCGTCGAGAAGCCGGGCGCCGGCTATGTGCACTTCAGTAAGGACTTGCCCCACGAGTTCTACACGCAGTTGACGGCCGAGGCGCGCGTGCCGCAGCGCGTCGCCGGCGGCGAGGCCTATCGCTGGATCAAGGCACCTGGTGCGCGCAATGAAGTGTTGGACTGCACCGTCTATGCCGTCTTCTGCACGCACATGCTCGGCCTCCATCTCTACACCGGGAAGATGTGGCAGCGCCTGGAGTCCATCGTGCAGCCGCCGAACGGCGACCTGTTCGCGGGAAGCCAGCAACAAGAGACGGCGCCTGCTGATGTTTCACGCGAAACGCACGTGCCCGAGAGTGCTTCAGAAAATGTTCCACGCGAAACGCAATCGCTCGAAACCGCTCCAGTGGATGTTTCACGCGAAAAGCATCCAACTCAACTAGCACCCGCGCCCTCTGCTGTATTGCCGCCGGTGCCTTCGCCTGCTGCGGCGCCGCTGCCCTCATCGGCGCCCGCAAAGCCGGCATCCGTCCGCCGACCCATTCAACGCCTATCACGACAAGCCTTTTCCCCTAAATCATGGTGAGCAACACAAACAGAAATGACATCGTTCTCGACATCCTCGAGCGAGTGCGGGAAGCGCTTGCGGCAGCGAAGGGGGACCTGACGCCAGAGCTTGTAAAAAGCGTAGAGGCAGACGTTCGAGCCGATTGGGGCGGCGACCGGGTGTTTATCGCGAAGCGCCGCAGCGAGGGCCACAGCAACCGCAACAGCCGCATCTTCCGTGACTACCTGGCGGGCGAACGGGTCAAACTGCTTTCTCGTCGCTATGAGCTTTCCGAACGTCAAGTTTTAAGAATTGTCAAATCTATCTAAAAATGAAATGGCAATTGGCGCTCAAATAGATAGCTTTTTTTCAAATAGGTATCCGTACATTCTGTCGCCTAGTTCAGCGACCAATAGAGGCGCCGAATGGATGGTCTTGTAATCGTGAAATAAAACATTTCGGATCTTGTAAATCATGTCCGGGAACAGCATTTTAGTTCGATCAATGTTTAGTTCATCAAGCAGCAGTTCTGCGAGCGGTGCGGATTTCGAGCATATAGGCTGCAAGATCGCCCGTATTCTGGAGTCTTCCTTGACGCTAGATGTGAAATCTTGAATCCAATCCCTGACTTCGGTAGTTGAGGGGTCTTGGGCGGCGTTTAGCTTCACACGCAACTTTTCGAGGAATTTATCGAATTCCTCTGACATAAGGTGCTCAATGATCTGGTATAGGTAAAAAAACCGTAGAAACGGGTTTTCTGTGAAAGGGAAAAGCCTTGTTAGTAGTGTGCCAATATGCTCGGGATACTTTAGGGCAGAGTGAAGATTGATTTGCTCTGTGGCCGGGTCGTAAATAAGCGGAAGAAACAACGGGCGGGTCTGTTGTTCCGTGAGAATTAGGCCGCGTTTGGCAAAGCATAAGGAATATGCTGCGATGAAATTTTGTGAATCTGGGATTTTTTTGTCCCAAGTAACAAGGTAATAACAATCTTGTGCAAAGACCTTTTCGGCGGTTTGCGCATCTCGATATTTGGGATCGCATAGATCAAAGTTATTTTGCAAAGCTCGTGTGCAAACCAGATATGCGACGATTATGCGGTAAGCGGAGTAAACGCTGTTGGCGTTCTTTTTGTTTTCTTTAGATAAGATTGCCGCCCCAGGAATAAGATATCCCACGCCCCCGCCCCCATTTGGCAAACCAATTGAAGCGCATTCTGCTTCTGAGATGTCACGGTTTGGGCGCACTAATCGGATCGAATATTCATTGAAATTTATGCGACTGACGAATGATTGATCCATCGAGGCCGGAACCGGTAAGGCTATGACATTCCCATCGGGTCTTCGGAAGTCAAACCTTTTAAATCGAGCGATTCGCATTGCTAAATACCTATCCGGAGTGCGCCCTTGTAGCCTTCCTCTAGTGCCTTAGACAGGTTTAGGTAGCATCCGGATTGTTTCCAGAAAAGCATTCTAAAAAACTGCCTAAAAAATAGTCGCTGCGCGTTGCCAATTCTTTTGGCTTTTGAGTTTATGGCTTCAATGATTTGGTTAAAGTTGACCATAAATTCATCTGGCTCCGCCCCTATTACAATTAATTCGAGTTCGAGATTGTCGAGTGCTACTTCTGGATCGTCGTCGCGGAGCAAACCGATTGCGGCTCCAAATCCCGAAACAGCCTGCGCTTTCTTAAATATCTGCACCCCAGTTGCGCCCCAGAGCTGACGAATAGAATCCTCAAGTTCGTCTGAAGAGTCTTCGTCAGATTCGGGATACTCCAACCCAAGAGTGCCGATTTTCAGAATAAAGGCATGCCACGCAGAAAGGAAAATTCTAAAAATGTCTCTACCATCATTTTCTTTTGCTAGATTTTCAAGGCTAGCAATATTTTCAAGAACGTCACCGCGATCAAGTTGTGATTCGTTTCGATCGAGATAGGAATTGAAGCCTTCGATGATTTCCCTGAAGTTATAAGAATTGGGCTGTCGTGCTCTTCCTTCGTCAACTTCTCTTACTAAAGTAATTCCGTCGGGAGAAGTATGTAGAAAGTCTTGATACATGATCTCGATTTGATGTCGAACCGACATAGACGTTTGACCTGTATTTAAGGTGAGCATTCGATACAAGATGCCGATGCGATTGATCCCTTCATAGATTTCGCATCTAATCATCCTGTCTAGAAATTCGTTCTGAACGTTAGAGCCTTCAGTAGTTTCGGCTTCTATGTCCATTAGGGTATAGCTTCTTTGGAGGCCGTCTAACAAAACAAAGTGAGTGCCGTCGTTATTTATTGCTTGTTCTAGATCGCGTTCAAGTGTTCCTTTGTCCCGCGTGTAGGCCAAGACAATGGGCGGAATTACACATCCATGAAGGATGTCCCTTTTTAATAGCGAATAGACAGACTTGGAGTTTCTTACGCGCTTTCGCTGGAACTCGTTATTTTTGTAAATTTGCTTTGCGAGTTTGAGATAGTCTCTGATTGAAATTTCGATCAGCACGCTTTGCGCTGCGACTTTTCTATCTTCGAGAATTGATTTAATTTGCATGAGATGACAGGAAATGATCTACGTTTTTTGGCTTAAATGGTCTAAGGTTGGTGATCGCGTAAAGA
Organism: Variovorax paradoxus; assembly: GCF_902712855.1. Taxonomy (NCBI): domain Bacteria; kingdom Pseudomonadati; phylum Pseudomonadota; class Betaproteobacteria; order Burkholderiales; family Comamonadaceae; genus Variovorax; species Variovorax paradoxus. Next base: position 4,394,125 of record NZ_LR743507.1, on the reverse strand, counting down.
TTTCTACCTATCAAAAGATGGTAGGACTCTAGGGGCCAAGCTAGCTTCCGGCAACATCCGTAAGCGCCTCCTGCGAATCCAAGTGACATGCCTTGCCTTGTGAGTGTCGGCGTTTCTCTTCGATAGTCCGGTCAACACTGACCCAAGGTCTAGCCGTGACAATCGAAGCACCCAACACCGAACCCAACTCCATCATCCCTGGCGATACCGTCAAATGGGCACGAAGGCTCTCTATCTACCCGGCCTCGGCCGGATGGGCGCTGAGCTACGAGCTGCTCAACGCGATGCATCGCTACGAGATTCCCGCGACCGCTCACGGAGATGCTTTTCGCGTCGTCGTTTCGGCGCAGACCTCGCAGGGCTTCGTGCCTGGCTCCTATGACTGGCGAGCGCGCGTCACGAATGCTGATGAGGTTTACACGGTCGCCAATGGGCGTATGACTGTGGCGCCGTCCTTCGGTGCTGCTGGCGACGTTCGCTCGCATGCCCGCCGGACGCTCGACGTCATCGAGGCGGTGCTTGAAGGCCGGGCCACCAGCGCCACCGCCGAATACGAAATCAACGGCCGCCGCCTGAAGTACATCCCGCTCAACGAGCTTCACGCGATGCGCTCGAAGTATCAGAGGGAGGTTGCAGCAGAAGAGGGCAAGAGCGGGCCACGGGGCGTTTCGGGCCGCATCATGGTGAGGTTCGGCGTATGAAGGCCCCGGCATTCCTACGCAACCTCTTCGGAAGCAACTCCCTTACGAAGAAGAAGCAGACCCGCCGCTTTCAGGCGGCGCGCATCGACCGTCTCTCGGCCGACTGGATCGCCACCTATTCGAGCATCAATGAAGAGCTGCGCGGTGACCTCGACCGGCTTCGCGCGCGTGGGCGGGAGCTGCGCAACAACAACGACTACGCGCGCAAGTTCTGCGGCATGGTCGAAACCAACATGGTGGGGCCGGCCGGCTTCGTGATGCAGGCGCGCGTCGAGAACGCGCCGGGCAAGGCCGACAAACTGGCGAACGATGCCATTGAAGCGGCGTTCGTGCGCTGGCAGTCCGTGTGCGATGTCACCGGCCGGCAGTCGCTGCGCGACATGTGCGAGACGCTGGTCGGTGGCCTGCCGAGTGATGGCGAGTTTCTGGTGCGGCTGGTGCGCGGGCCTGACGCGCGAAACGAATTCAACTTCGCGCTGCAGCTCATCGACGTGGACCGGATCGATACCACGTTCAACGGCGTAGAGCACTCGACCGGTAACACCGTCATCATGGGCGTGGAGGTGGACAACTATCGCCGGACGGTCGCGGTCCACATCTTCGAGGCGCATCCGAACGATGGCCCGCGCACGTCGCGGCAGCGTGTGCGGCTGGCGGCCGAGGACATCATCCACGGGTTCAAGGTCGAGCGCGCGGAGCAGGTGCGCGGCATCCCGTGGATGGCGCCCGGGATGCTGAGCCTGCATCACCTGGGCGGCTTCATGCTGGCCGCCGTGCTGGCCGCCGAGCACGGCGCGAATCACTTCGGCTTCTTCACGCAGAACCAAGACGCCGCACCGGGCACGCTGCCCATTGGCGAGCGCGACGACGACGGGGCCACGATCACCACCAGTCAGCCCGGCGTCTACGACACGTTGCCGCCTGGCTACGACTTCAAACCGCACGAGAGCAAATATCCGAATGAGGTCTTCGGCCCGTTCGTGAAGACCGCGCTTCAGCGTGTTGCGAGCGGTTGGCGCGTGTCGTACCACGCCCTCGCAAACGACCTCGAAGGCGTCAACTTCTCCAGCATCCGCAGCGGCACGCTCGATGAGCGGGACCGGTGGTCATCGGATCAGCAATGGTTCATCGACATCCTGCTCAAGCGTGTGCGTGCCGAGTGGATGGTGATGTCCCTGCTGTCGAACGCGATCACCATGCCCAACGGTAGCCCCTTGCCCGCGGCGAAGGTCGCGAAGTTCGCGCCGCACGACTGGCTCGGCCGTCGCTGGGAGTGGGTGGACCCGCTCAAGGACATGAACGCGCGCATTGCCGGCGTGGGTGCAGGTCTCGTTGCGCCTCAAGACCTGAGCGCGCAGATGGGACGTGACTTCTACGACACCATGCTGAAGATCAAGGAAGCGCAAGACCTGGCGAAGCAGCTCGGCATCGTGCTGCCTGCCTATGCAATGAAGGTCGCGACACCGGCGCCGAAGGCTACATCGAGTGGTCGCCCTGCCAGTGTGGAGGAAGAAAACGAAGAGGAAGAAGTCGCCGCATAGTGACATCACTCGCCTTATAAATGTCAGTGCCGCGAAGTTGCAATAGCGGCATGACTTCAAGTCTTCCTCAAGCTCTTCGCGAGCATTTGCCCACCGGGCAACTCAAGCGCGCCTTCATCGTGGAGCGCGCTTCCATTGACGAAGAAGCGCGCACCGTGAAGCTCGCTTTCGCGAGCGAAACGCCCGTCAATCGCGGCTGGTTCACCGAGGTGTTGGACCTCAGTCGCAAGTCAATGCGCACCGGCCGCCTAACCGCCGGCGCGAACCTCCTTTGCGACCACGACACACGAGATGTTGTCGCGGTCGTTGAGTCTGTGGAAATCGGTTCGGACAAGGTAGCCCGTGCCGTAGTGCGCTTCGGTCGAAGCGTGCGCGCAGAGGAAGTCTTTCGAGACGTGATTGACGGCATCCGCGTCAACGTTTCGGTGGGCTACATCATTCACGAAGCCATTCTTGAAGGCACGAAGGACGGGTCTGACACCTACCGCGTGACCGACTGGGAGCCCTTCGAGCTGTCTCTGGTCAGCGTGCCAGCGGATGCGACTGTCGGTGTCGGCCGCAGTCTCCCCGCCGAGCTGCCGGCCGTTCCTTCTCTTCCTTCCCTTCCTCTCGTTACCCCATCTTCTACGGAGAACCGCGCCATGACGACGCCCGCAACCACGCCCGCCGGCACCCCGGCCCCCACCATCGAAACCACGGCGCAGCGCAACCACGCCGCCGAAATCAGCAAGATCGCCGCCGCCATGCCTGGCGGTGCCGAGCTGGCGATGCGCTCGATTCAGGCCGGCCACACGGTCGAGCAATTTCAAGCCGAGGCCATCCGCACGCTGTCGAACAAACCCGTGCCCACCGCCGACATCGGCCTGACCCCGAAGGAAACGCGCCGCTTCAGCATGGTGCGCGCTCTCAACGCGCTCGCGAACCCGGGCGATGTCACTGCACGCAATGCAGCCGCCTTCGAGTTCGAATGCTCGAATGCCACGGCGACGAAGCTCGGCAAGACCTCGCGCGGCATCCTGATTCCCTTCGAGGTGCAGAAGCGCGACATGGTGGTCGGCACGGCAGCGGCCGGCGGCAACCTCGTGGGTACCGACCTGATGGCCGGCGACTTCATCACCATCCTGCGTGATGCGATGGTGCTCAACACGCTCGGCGCCCGTTTCCTGTCGGGGCTGGTGGGCAACATCGCGATTCCGAAGCAGACGGGCTCGGGTAGCGCGTACTGGGTGGCCGAAGGTCAGGCGCCCGACGAAAGCAGCGCGGCCATCGGGCAAGTGGCGATGTCGCCGAAGACGGTCGGCGCCTTTACCGACATCAGCCGCAAGCTGCTGCTGCAGTCGAGCATCGACGTGGAGAGCTTCGTCTCGTCCGACCTGGCGATGGTGCTTGGCCTGGCAATCCAGCGCGCGGCCATCGCCGGCGGCAGCGTGGCGAACGAGCCGAGCGGCATCCTCGCGAAGATCGCGGCGAGTGTCCTCGGCGGCGCCAACGGTGGCGCACCGGACTGGGACAGCGTCGTGGACCTCGAAACCGCGGTGTCGGTCGCCAATGCCGACGTGGGCACGCTCGCCTACCTCACCAACGCGAAGGTGCGCGGCAAGCTGAAGAAGACCTTTGTCGATGGTCCCGGCACGGGCGAGCGTGTGTGGCAGAAGGGCAGCGAGCCGTTGAACGGCTACCGCGCGGCTGTCACCAACGGCGTGCCGAGCAATCTCACGAAGGGCACCGGCACCAACCTGTCGGCGCTTATCTTCGGCAACTTCGCCGACCTCGTGATTGCCATGTGGGGCGGCCTCGACCTGATGGTCGATCCGTACACGCACAGCACCACGGGCACGGTGCGCGTCACCGCGCTGCAAGACGTGGATGTCGGTGTGCGCAACATCGAGAGCTTCGCCACGATGGAAGACGCGGCCACCGTCTAAGCCCATGTTTGCCGAAGACCTGTCCGCCTTCTTCAGCGACTTCGCGGTGAGCGCTTCGTTCACCGTCGAAGGCGTGACGAAGACCGCGCGTGTCCTGTTCGACCGGCCTTATGCGGCGCCGTTCGGCATGCAGGCCGATGCGTCCGCGCCGGCCTGTCAAGGCGCGACGGCGGATCTGTCGGGCCTGCGCCGCGATGACGCGATCACCGTCGATGGCATTCGCTTCGATATCGATCGCGTCGAGCCGGACGGCACCGGCGTAACGAACCTCGTGCTTCGGGGGCGTTGATGCTTGCACTTGAACCCGCCATCGTTGAGCGCCTGCGCGGCGAGTTTCCCGAGACGTGGAACGTCAAGGGCATGTTCTCCGACACCGGCGAGCGCGAGCCCGACCTTCTGGGTTCTGTGCTGTTCATCGATGCCAACGTGCCGGTGAGCGAGGCGCCTGGCGCGCTCGTGCGTCCCTTCTGGGCCGTGACGTTCATGGCCCGACGCGGTGACCCCGGGGCCCTCGTGTTGCTCGATGACGCCTTTGCGCGTGCCGTTGAAGCGTTGCACGGATGGGCTCCGGGGCAGGTCGCCGGCCGGCGCTGGGAGCGGCTGCAACTGGTGAGCGTAAAGCCGCCGCCATATCCCGAAAACGGCCTCGTCGGCATTGAGCTTGTTTTCTCTACATCCGCCCGTTTCGACGGGCAACCCTGAAAGGAATTCTTGTGCCCATCGTGCATACCAAAACTGAACTGTCGGCTCCGCGTGGCCGCCTTCGCCTCGACATCTTCAACGCGCTCGAAGAGGTGACGGGCGAGGAAGAAATGGGCAACTGCCCGAGCTTCGTCCTCACCATCGACTCCGAGAAGGCCGAGGAATTCTCGGCAGAGACCGCCGGCAGCGAGCTTATCGGCACGCTGACGGGCAAGGTCAAGCGCACCGCAAAGATCACCTGCAACAACATGAGCATGGCGACCTATCAGCGCTTTCTCGCCGCAACGAGCGAGGTCGTGGTGCAGTCGGCTGTTGCCGTGACCGGCGAGCTGCGGACTGTCACGCCGGGCAAGATTTACCAGCTCGGCCAGACCGCGGCGAATCCCATCGGCGTGCGCAACGTCACCGCCGTGAGCGTGAAGACCGAGGACGGCACCACGCCCTATGTCGCAGGCGAAGACTTCAATGTCGATCCCGAAACCGGCGCCGTGCAGATCATCGCCGGCGGCGGCATCACCGCAGGCGTCGTGCAGTTCGGATACACGCCCGTCGCAGGCTCGTACACGCGGCTGAAGACCGGCGGCAACACGTCGTTCCTCGCGGCCGTGCGAGTGGTCGCCGACAACGCGTCGGGCAGTAACAAGGACTGGTACATGCCGCGCGTGAGCATGACACCCTCGGGCGACCTTCCCATCGTGTCGAACGAAGTCGAGTTCGTGAAGGTCGAGTTCGATGTCGATGTCCTGAAGTCGGCCAACGCGGAAGCGGTCTACGTGGGAGGCCGTCCGGTCGCCTGATGACCTTCTGCCTGGCCTTGCATCGCGGGGCCGGGCGGTGACGCATGCGGCTTCGCGCAGAGGCTGCATGCGCCTCCCTTCATTCCTTCCTCCCGATCCCCCGTGGCAAAGCCCATTCAGATTCTCATCAACGCCAAGGACGATGCGTCCAAGGTGTTCGACCGCCTGCAGCAGCGCGTGATTGCGTTCGCGGCCCTCGTGGCGGGCTACTTCGGTATTCAGCTCTTTGCCGGCTGGGTCAAGGGCGGCGCTGACTTCGAGCAGGCGATGAGCCGCGTGCAGGCGGCCACCGGCGCCAGCGCGGCAGAGATGCGCTCGCTGCGCAAGGCGGCGCAGGAAGCCGCGGCGGATGTGCGCTACGGCTTCACGGAGCTGCAGGCGGCAGGCGCGCTGGAGAACCTGGCGAAAGCCGGTCTCAACGTGAGCGACGCCATCGCCACGCTGCCGGCCGCGATGCAGCTCGCCCGCGCCGGCGACGTGGAGCTCGCAACCTCGGCGGAGTACCTGACGAAGATCGTCAATGGCCTGGGCTTGGCGTTCACGGACTCGGGCCGTGTGGCTGACGTGCTCGCCAAGGGTGCCAACGCCACGAACACCAGCGTGTCGGGTCTGGCGCAGGCGTTGAGCTACGCCGCACCGCTGGCGAACACCCTCGGTCTGAGCCTCGAAAGCACCGTCGCCATCATCGGCAAGTTCGCCGACGCCGGCATCGATGCGAGCCGTGCCGGTACAGCGTTGAACAGCATCCTTGCGCAGTTCTCCGACCCGGCCAGCAAGTTCCGCACAGAGCTGGCGGCGGCGGCCATCACGACGGGCAATTTCGAGACGATGCTGCACGAGCTGGCCGCGGCCGGACCGGCCGGGCAGCGTGCCATCGCTGCGGTGGGGCAGGAAGCCGGCCCGGCGCTGCGCGCGCTGCTCAATCAGGGTGTGGACAAGCTCGACGAACTGAAGAAGGCGCTACAGGGCGCCACGGGCAGCGCAGCCGAGACCGCCGCTGTCATGCAGGCGAATCTCAATGGTGCGCTCGCTGGCCTGCGCACCGCATGGGATTCAACCATCAACGCGCTCACCACGCCGATCCTTCCGGTGCTGAAGCAGGGCGTCGAGCAGTTGTCCGGCGCGCTGCGCGCGGCGGTGGCCGATGGCACGGTGGGGCGCTTCGGGGCGGCGCTGGCGACCGCCTTTCAGAACGGCATCAAGTGGGTGCAGGCTTTCGTCGCCAGCGTCGATGTGCCGGCCCTCGTGGCGAAGGCGCAGAACCTGGCCGACCGCGTGGGCGCGCTGCTCGACAGTTTCGGTCAGAAGGCGCAGAGCACGGGCAATATCGTGCAGACCGTCTGGGGCGTGGCGAGCGCAGGCGCGAACACGCTGATTGCCACCGTCTTCCGTGTCGCCGAGGCCTTCGCCGGCGTCACGCGCGACATCCTGAGCGGCACGGCGGCCATCATCGAAGGCTTGTCGAAGATCAGCTTCGGCAGCGTGTCGGCCGCGTTCAAGCAAGCCGCGGCCGAGGTGCGCGAGTCGGCGGCCGGCATGGAAGGCGTGACCGACGCTTTCGGGGAGAAGGCTGTCGAGGCCTTCGACCGCGCGACGGTGGGCGCGGAACAGGCGCGCGCCGGCTGGGCCGGCCTGACGGGCGCGGCCGACACGACGACGGCGGCAGCGGCCAGCGGCGCCGCTGCGTTCACGAACATGGCCGCAGAGATGAAGGCCGCCGGCGACGGGGCGCACGAAGCGGGCCAGAAGGCCGCCAGCGCGGCCGAAGCGCAGAAGGTGAAGGCAGAGGAAGCACGGGAGGCCGTGAAGCGCCTGCATGCCGAATACGACCAGGCCATCGCCACCGGGAATCTGGAGCTGGCGGCGCAGAAGCTCGAAGAGCTGAAGAAGGCCAATCTCGCCGCGGCCGATGCAGCCGTGACCAACAAGAAGGCGCAGGCCGACGCGGCGGCCGAGATCGACGCGGCCTTCCAGCGTGCCGGCGTGCAGACGAAGGCGCAGCTCGACACCATGGCGAAGACCGCGCTTCGCGACTTCGAGCTGATTCGCGACAGCGGGCAGGCCACCGCCATCGGATTGGGCGAGGCGTGGAAGCGTGCGGCCGATGCCGCCATCGCCGCGGGCAACGGCGTGGCGCCGGGCTGGGTGCAGGCGCAGGCGGCCATGCGCGGCTTTGAGGTCGTGCTCGACAGTGCAGGCCGCTCGACGCTGAAGCTCAAGGAAGTGCAGGGCGACGCCACGCAGGCTGCCTACGGCCTGGCCGGCGCGCTGCGCGAGGTCACCAGCGCGCGAGAGCGGGACATCGAGGCCCGTGAGAAGGCCATTCAGTTGCAAGAGCGCGAAATTGCGCTGGAGAACAAGCGCCTCGGCCGCGATGCCGCCGGCTTCTCCACCGACAAGACCGGCAAGACGGTGAACGCCGGTAGCGACCTGGGCACCCTCACGGGCATCGCCGCGTTCCTGAAAAACGCCGGCGTCAAGGACGATGAGACGGCGCGGCGCATCGCGCGCGAGTTCGCCGATGAGAAGGGCAATGTCCAGTTCTTCAACAACCCGGGCCAGAAGAAGTACGGCGGCGACACCCTGAGTTACGCGCTGCTCAAGGCGGCCGAGAAGGTGACCTTCTTCGGCGACGGTGGCACGCCCACCAGTATCCCGAAGCCCGAGTCAAACCGCACCGTCAATCTGCAGCTCAACCTCAACGGTCGCGATTACGGGCGCGTCAGCACGGACGCCGCCGGCGCCGATGCCATCGAGGGGCTGCTCGCGCAGCTCGGCGCCGCACGCGGCACGTCTTCCATTCGTCCGGGGGCATGAGCGTGGCGACACCCAAGTTTCACGCGCTCGGCGCGCTGCAGATTCCCCGCGGCATGGTCTGGGCCGATGAGTTCGGATGGAACCCGGTCGAGAAGAGCCTCGACTACTCGGTGACGGGCGCCGCCCTCATCGATGCCGCCGTGCGCCTGGCAGGCCGGCCGATCACGCTGCAGGGCGAGGCCGATGCCGGATGGATCGCGCGCGGCGGGCTCTTGGCTCTGCAGGCGCTCAACGCGGCCGACGCAGTGGGCGAGCACGTCCTTGTGCTGGCCGATGGCCGCTCGTTCGCTGTGCAGTTCGCCCCTGGCTTGGCTGTCGAGGCCCGGCCTGTCGCTCGGCCCGAGCTGCCCGTCGAGAAACACCCCTACGTCGCGACCGTGCGACTCATCACCGTTTGACCCTTCCGCCTCATGACCATCCTCGAGTCCGATATCAAGTTTGTTACCACACAGGTCATGGATGACGTGCCCGAAGGCGGCGGCGCACCGACCGCGAACGTCATCGCTGACGGCGCGAGCAATGCCGTGTTCAAGGACGTGTCCGCCGTGGACCGCGCGCGCGGCGACGTGTCGATCATGAAGATCGCGGCCACCATCCAGACCCTGAACACCGACACCGCCCTCGGCGGCCTCGTCATCATTTCGCGCGCGCCGGCGGACCCGAACGTGAGCCCGGCGCTGTTCTACACCGGCGACTTCTTCGACCGGCGCGCGAGCATCCAGAACCGGATCGAGGCCTACACCTCGCCCGGTGAAGAGTTCAACGGCTACATGCTGTCCAACCACGTGCAGGGACAGCGCTCGCTGCAGATCTTCCAGCGCCCCGGCGCCACGCCGCCGACCGTGAACGGCACCCTGCAGATCAGCGGCGGCGGCAAGACGGAGTACGTGCGCGTGTCCGATGTTTCCATCGAGCAGCGCACCTACAGCTACAGCAACGGCGGTGCCTTCGTGGACTATGCCGCGCAGGTCTGCGTGTGCGAGCTGGTGGACGGCCTGAAGAACGACTACACCGGCACGCCGGCGAATCGCCTCTTCGAGCGTTCCTCGACCGCGGCGGCGGTGAACAAGATGCTTGTCGCGAACGCCTCGAAGTTCTACGGAATCGCCAAGCTCGTGGCGCCCGTGAGCACGGGCGACCTGTCGGCGCAGGTCAACACGATCAATACCCAGCTCGTGCCGAGCGCGACCACGGAAATCCCGCTCACGGACATGTCGGCGGCCGGTTCCTCGACCACGCTCGTTGCGTCCGGCTCGGGCACGGTCTCACTGACCACGGGCGTTGCCTTCGGGCCGAATGCCATCATCGGCTTCGGCAACCCGGCCTATCCTGGCTCGCTGTCGGTGGCGACCTCGGCGGGCACGCTGACCGACGACGGCGGGCGCTTGAAGCTGGGCGCACTGACCATCGGCGCCGTCAACTACGCCGGCGGCTCGATGACGTTCGCCAGCGATGCGCCCGCCATCGGCGGAAACAAGACGATCACCTTCCGGCCGGCCGGCGCGCCCATCGAGCTGGCCGATTCGGCCTCCATCGCGGTGACCGTCGAAAGCCGGCGGATCAACTACCCGCTGACCATCCTTCCGCCGCCGGCGCCCGGCTCGCTGCGCGTGGCCTACCGCGCCGGCGGCAACTGGTATGAACTGGCCGACGACGGAGGCGGGCGCCTGTCGGGCACCAGTTCCAGCATCGGCAGCGGGACGGTGGATTTCGTGACGGGGACCGCGCTGCCCACGCTTGGCACGCTGCCCGATGTCGGCAGCGAAATCATCTTCACCTGGGCGGCGAAGTCGAACTACAAGGACCGCAGCGGCACGCTCACCGCCGCGGTATCCATCATGCTCGCCCTCGACAACCAGGCGGCGCAGTCGGGCACGGTGTCGGTGGACTGGAACGACGGCACGGCGCGCCACGCGAGCGACAACGGCAGCGGCGCTCACGGGCGACGCCACCGGCCCGGTGTCCTATACGGCGAGCACCATGGAGGTGAGGCCCAACGTGCTGCCGGCCTCGGCCGTGGCCTTCACGGTGGGCTACAGCCACGGCGAGCCGTCCTCGAAGGCCTTCCCGGCGCCGGCGCGCGATGTCGATGGTGCGATCACCCTCAACCTCGGCAAGACCAACATTGCGCCGCGGTCGCTCTCGCTCGACTGGAACCTCGTGCTGGAGTCCACCGGAGGCGTGCCGGCCGACCAGTGGGTGCCGCAGAACTTCGCGGCCACCAAGACGGTGACCGACAACGGCGCAGGCAAGCTGGTGGACGGGCTCAATGTGGAGTTCGGCACCATCGACTACACCACCGGCGTGGCGAAGCTGTTTCCTGAGGCCGTCGTCAGCGTGGCCGTGCCGCAGTGGGCCGTGAACCCGCTCGGCGTGCTCGGCACCGTGCTGTCGCCGAACCTGCCGGGCTTCTACCGCAACACGGTCACGGGCTACACCTATGCGGTGCTCGCGGCCTCGCTGCCCACCGACGCGACGGCGCTCGTGAATGCCAATTTCCGGGTGGTGGGCGCCGGCACGACGAAGAGCCAGACTTTCAATCAGCCCAAGCTCTCCATCAAGCTGCTGCCCAGCTTCAGCGAGGCCGGTGTGCCTGGCTCGGTCAACTTCACGATGGGCGGCAAGACCTACTTCGACCGCGCCGGCAGTCTCTACACCGACCTCGACCCGGCCACCGGCGCGGCCACGCTGGCGGGCACCTACGACTACGCCACCAACGTGGCGGCGCTCACGACCTGGCCGGCCGCGGCCTCGACCTCGGTTGTCGTCAGCAGCCTGTTGACCTCGCTCGACGGCCAGCCGGTGGAGTACGTCGTCTTCCGCACGCCCGTGGCGCCGGTCAGCCCGGGGACGCTGCAGCTTCTCGCAACGAAACTCAACGGCGGCACGGTCAACGTCACCGCGGACGGCTCGGGCCTCATCAACGGAGCGAACGTGCATGGCACCTTCGACGCGGCGACGGGTGTCGGCAAGGTGCGCTTCGGCGACTGGGTGACCGCGGCGGGCAACGAGGGCGCCATCTGGTATTCGGCCGACGCCGTGGGCAGCGACGGCAAGATCTGGAAGCCGGTCCCGGTGTTCGCCAGCACCATCCGGTACAACGCCGTGGCCTACACGACGTTGCCCGTCGATGCCACGCTGCTGGGTCTCGATCCGGTGCGCCTGCCGTCTGATGGCCGCGTGCCGATTTTCCGCAAGGGTGAACTCGTCGTCATCCACAACACGAAGCGTCTGCCGGCGGCCGTGGTCTCCAACGGCCAGACGCTCGACACCGGCCGCGTGCGGCTCTCGCGTGTGCGGATCGTGGGCGCTAACGGCCAGACCATCGAGACCGGCTATACCCGCAACCTCGATGCGGGCACCGTCACGTTCTCGGACGTGTCGAGCTACGCGCAGCCGGTCGTGGTCGAGCATCGCATCGAGGACTTGCTGACGGTCTCCGATGTGGGTATCGATGGCCGCCTCGCATTTGCGGGCCGCGTCACGCACGACTACACCGCGGGCGACACCTGCGTGAGCAGCGCGCTCCCTATGGGTGATGTGAAGGCACGCGTGTCGCTGCTGTTCGATCAGCAGACTTGGAGCGGTGTGTGGTCGGACAGCCTCATCGGCAACGCCGCGGACCCGACGTTCAACGACATCGACTATCCGATCACGGTCACGAACAAGGGCGCAGTCACCGAGCGGTGGCGCATCCAGATCAACGCAGGCGGCACCTCCTACAACCTCATCGGCGAGCACGTCGGGCAGATCGTGACGGGGCAGAGCCTCACGGCGGATTGCTCGCCCCTCGGCCCGTCTGGCGTGCCGTACATGACCATCCGCGCCGCTGGCTTCGGCTCGGGCTGGGCCGCGGGCCAGCTCATCCGCTTCAACACCGTGGCGGCGACGTTCCCCTTCGTGCCGATTCGCACCGTGCAAATGGGTGCTGAGACGGTGCTTGACGACAGCTTCGAAATCTCGGTCCTCATCGGCGTGGACCGTCCCTGAACACAGCGCAACAGAGAGCCAAAAGCACATGACTTCCGTAGTCGATACCAGCGTCAAATATTTTTCGAGCCTCATGCCTGGCGCACCCGCGCTGAGCGGCACCGTGGGCGCGCTCATCAACCTGCTCGATGCGTGTCTGAAGGATGGCTTCGACCTCAAGTCGCTCACCTCGCTCACCGTGGCGGGCGGCGTCGCGACAGCGGCATTCACGGGCACGCATTCGGCGCAGGTCGATGCCGTTGTGCTGATTGCCGGTGTGACCGGCGGCCCCAGCGGGTGGGCGGGTCTCAACGGCGAACAGAAGGTCACGGGCAAACCGGGCGCCACGTCCGTGACGTTTGCCACCAGCCTGCCGGACGGCAGCTACACCGGCGCCATCACCATGAAGATGGCGCCGCTGGGCTTCGCGAAGATTTTCAGCGGGACGAACCTGGCGGCCTACCAGTCGACGGACCCGCAGAGCACGAAGATGATTCTCAGGGTGGATGACACCGGCACGACCACCGCGCGTGTCGTCGGGTGCGAACAGATGAGCGACATCAGCACCTACTCGGGTCTGTTTCCCTCCGCTGCACAGATTGCAGGCGGTGGATACTGGCCCAAAAGCAACAGCGCGAACAGCACGGCCGTGCAGTGGCTGCTCGTGGGCGATTCGCGCGGCTTTTACATCCACGTGTGCACTGGCTATGGAGCCAATTCGCAGTTCATCCAAGGCTTTACGAAGGCCTTTGGCGATGTCGTGGTGTTCAAGCCGGGCGGCGATGCCTATGCATGCAGTCTGGCCTATTCGGCGATAACGACTGCCTCTTCGCAGGTCGATGGTCAACCGGAATACGCGCAGCAGGCCCAGAACGCGTTTCCCAGGGCGTACACAGGTCTGGGTTCATCGCAGTTGAGCTACTGCCTGCCCTACACCGGAACGACCAACTCGATGTCGGGCGCCGACACCAACTTCGGCAGCTTCCCGAATCCGGTCGATGGATCGCTGCGCATGTCCAAGCGCTACTACGCGACAGCGACAACGGGCAACGCGCCACGCGGCGAGGCGCCTGGCATCTTCTCGGTGCCGCACTCGATGGTGTTGGACTCCTTCAGGTTCAACGACCGCGTGGCGGGCAGCGGTCCGCTCGCGGGAAAGAACTTCATCGTGGTGAATCCGAGCAACACCAATACGACCGGCGTTCCGTCCACGACGAATGCAGGTGCGACGTTCTTCGACATCACCGGTCCTTGGACGCGCTGAGCAATGGCTGCACATCGCTACTGGCGAGCCATCGGGTTGGAGAGCTACGGCGAGGCGCTGGAGCTGACCGAGTTTCATCTGCTCGGTGCCGGCGTGCGCGTCGATGCGCCGGCGGTGCTCACGTCGAGCATCGCGCCGGCCGCCGGGTCGCCGGCAAACCTCAAGGACGACAACCTCTCGACGGGCGCCTCGTGGACGGGCGCGAGTGTGGCGGCGCTGGTGCTGTCGTGGGACTTTGGCGCCGGCGGCTCTGCGGATGTGACCGACATTCGCCTCGGCTCGGCAGTGGATGCAGCGAAGTTTCTGCTTGCGGGCAAGCTGCAGTATTCCGACGATGCAACCACGTGGGTTGACGCATGGACGCCGTTCGCCGGTGTCGCCTGGCCGGGACCGAGGGCGAAGACGACTTCGGAGGCCATCGGCGGTTGGCTGCGAGGATTCAAGAACGATGTGGACCTGAGCGCGGGCGGCAGCATCGCGACGCTGAAAACCGCCAGTGGCGTGAGTCCTCGCGTCGCGACGGCCGGACGGACGGCCGGTGTGCTGCAGGTTGAGTTTGAATGGCTCAACGTATCTCTCACAGGCGCTACGACAGCAGTCGGCGTCATGGGCGCGGCCTCCCTGCCAACGTCTGGCGCTACCGTCGTTGGTAACGCGCTTGATTCTTGGGCATACACGAATACGGGCACAAGGCGAACCAATTCCGTTGGGGTCGCTTACGGGGCGAGCTACACGCTGGCTGACGTGATCGGGATGGTGGTCGATTTCGCGGCGGGATCGATCACCTTCTACAAGAATGGTGTGAGCCAAGGCGTCGCGTACTCGGGCCTGTCGTTCGCGGAGCTGTTCGCGGCGGCGCAGATGTACAACTTCGGACAGAACTGGCAGGTTCGCATCCGCACGAAAGGCTTCATCTACCCGGTGGCGGGCGCGACGCCGTGGGAAGAGCGCGACTCGGCGATCACACAGAACGCCTTGAGAGGGAAGACCAGAGCTGCGGCGGTGGCGGTGGCGCCCACGCCAACGACGGTGCCGGTGGACTTCGGGAATATGCGGCTCTCTCCGGTCTACCAGGCGCGAGGGGACTACCTCACCGGCGTGATCGGCCGCGGCACGGGTCGCGTGCGCGGCTTCACGCTCGACTACGTGAACCCGCTGAACAAGCCTTACCGCTGCCGCGTGCGGCTGGTGCGCGAGTCGGATGGCCTGCAGTTGCGCGAAGCGTGGAGCGCGGCAGATGGCAGCTACGACTTCCAGTATGTCGATGAGCTGCAGAGCTACACCGTCATTGCCTACTATGAGGCGCATGGCAAGCGTGCCGTCGTGACCGATGGCCTGACCCTCGCCAATGGCAAGGTGGAGCTGATGGCATGAACGTGCTCGCCATCAACGCCATGCTGGGCGGCCTCGTGGGTTACCTGGGCGCGGGCGCGCGGCTGCTCGTGTACGGCGGTGTGCAGCCTGGCGAGGGCGGCGCTGGCACCACGCTGCTGGCCGCGGCCGTGCTCGCGCTGCCGGCGGGCGAGGTGACGGACGGGCAGCTCTCGCTCGTGCAGGCGGACACGGCCGGCGACCTGGCTGTCGCAACCGGCATCGCCACATGGGGCCGGCTCGAAGTCGCCGGCGGGCCGTGGGTCGCCGACTTCAGCATGAGCGGTCCCTCGGGCGCCGGGCAGGTCAAGCTCGTGGTGCAGAACCCGCCGGAGGGCGACCCGGAGGCAAAGCTCTATCAGGGCGGCACCTTCTTCATCGGCGAGGTGGTCATCGGTGGTTGACGATCTTCTCTTTCGTCAGCCGCCGCTCGATGGGCCGCCGAACATCCTCGTGTTCGGCGAGCCTGAAGAGCCCGCCAGCGGCGCGGCCTATGCGCTTGGGCGCATCCCGCTGCCGCTGTTCGGGGTGTCGGGCGCGGCGATGGTCACCATGCCGCCGCTCGCGTGGGCCACCGGCGCCATCGCGCTGCCGGGCTTCATGTTGCGCGGCGCGACACGGTATGCGAGCGCGGTCTCTCGGCCGCTCATGGGCAAGACCTCGGCCGCCTGGCAGCTTGCCGCGAAGGTCGAAGGCGGCGCCAGCATGAAGCATCAGAACGCGCTTCCCGCGCGAGTGGGTCGCGTGACGGCCTGGCAGAAGGCGACGCCACGCGCCTGCGCTGCCTCGGTGGTCTGGCAAGACGTGATGGCATCGCGCGCCGCGGCGGCGCTGCGCCACCAGGCCGCGCGCGAATTGCAGCAGGGCGCCGGCGTGCGCCATCAGGACGCAACCCATGCGCGCACGGTCGCTGCACTGTGCTGGCAGGAAGCGCAGCGCCTGGCGCCCGGCCCGGTGGGTGTGCGGTATCAGGAGGCCGAGCGCATGCGCCGCATGGTGCGTGCGCGGTGGCAAGAAGCGGCACGCGCGCAGGCGCTTCACCGCGATGGCTTCGGCGCCGCGCAGCAACTCGACATCGGCATGGTGTCTCGCTGGCAGGCGGCCATGTACCCGCTGCCCGGGCGTTCGGTCATCGGCCCGCCCGGCGGCGAGAACCCTTGCTACACGCCTTCGACAACGCTCGTCTTCCGCGAGCGGCAGCAGCACAGCACCACGCTGATTTTTGTTTGCGAGCGGCAGCAACTGCCGCCGGGCACCGGCGAAACCGTCGTCGTGCCGACTCTGGAGGTCTACACCGTGCAGAACAGCATCAGCCTCGTGCGCCTCGACAGCGGCGAGCCCTTGGAGGCGCTGGCCTTCTCCATGAGCCTCGATGCGGACTCGTGGACGTGGCGATGGAATGCGACGCTGCCGGGCGCGGCGTGGCCGATCATCCGCCGCGGCATCAGCGCGGCGCCCGTGGAGCTGCTGGCGACGGTCAACGGCGTGCCGTACCGCCTGAGCGCGACCGACTGCAGCCGTGACCGGCGCTTCGCCGATGGGAAGGTGCAGGTTCAGGGCAAGGGGCGCGCGGCGATGCTCGATGCGCCCTATGCGCCGACGCTCAACCACGCCGCACCGGCGGACCGCAGCATTGCGCAACTGCTCGACCTGGCGCTCACATACAACGGCGTCAACGTCGGGTGGGGCATCGACTTTGGCCTCACCGACTGGGCCGTGCCTGGCGGGACGTGGGCGTTTCAGGGGAGCTACATCGGCGCGGTGCTCGACATCGCGAGCGCGGCCGGCGCCATCGTGCAGCCGCATGCGACCGATGCCACGCTGCGCATCCTTCCCCGGTATCCGGCCGCGCCGTGGCACTGGGCCTCGATGGCGCCCGACTTCGTGCTGCCCGCCGCCGCGGTGGCGGTGGAAGGCATCCAGCTGAAGACGAAGCCCGACTACAACCGCGCGTTTGTCGCCGGGACCACCGCCGCCGGCGTGCTGGGCCAGATCACGCGCAGCGGCACCGCCGGCGACAGCGTGGCCACCATGGTGACGCACTCGCTCATCACGCACAGCGATGCGGTGCTGCAACGCGGCCTTCCGATCCTCTCCGACACCGGCGCGCAGGCCGACGTGACGCTGAGCCTGCAGGTGCGCCCGGAAACCGGCGTCATCGTGCCGGGCTCGCTCGTGCAGTACGAGGAAGGCTCCGAGACCTTCCTCGGCCTCGTGCGCAGCGTAGCGGTGAACTGGCAGCGGCCCGTCTTGCGCCAGTCGATCACCCTCGAAACCCACGCGGAGGCCTGAGGTGTCCACGAACCTTTTTACCGCCTTCGTCGCGTTGCTGCCGAGCTACCCGCTGCAGCTCGCAACCATCACCGCCATCGAGGGCGAAGTCGCGCAGCTCGTGCTGCCTGGCGGTGGCGTGCTCACGGCCCGCGGCGCCGGCGCCGTGGGCGATCAGGTCTTTGTGCGCGATGGCGTGATCGAGGGCCAAGCGCCCGACATGCCCTTCGTGCAGGTCGAAATCTAACCAGACAACGAAAGAGAGAGCACTTCATGGACATGGGCGACATCGCCGGCAATCCGATCGCACAGCTTGCGTTTCTGGTTCTGTCGGCGGCCGGTGGATACAAAGTCTGGCGCGCACAGCAGCCGACCGAAGCGAAAGAGCGCGCGGACAGCTCTGGCCAGATCGCGGCGCTTGCGACGTGGAAGGAACTGCTCGAAGGCGAGCGGGCCGCGCGTGTGAAGGCCGAAGAGCGCGCCGACAAGTTCGCGGCCGAGCGCAACGAAGCGCTTGAACAGGTCTGGGAAATGAAGGGCCAGCTCAAGGCCATGAACGAGAACCTTGCCACGCACATGGCCGAGCTGGGCTCGCTGCGCGATCAGGTTCGCCAACTTCAGGAGCAAATCCATGCGCAATGACAGCGCGCCGCTCGATAAGCAACCGCGCATGCGCGTGCCGCGCCAGTGGCGCCGCCTCTTCGAGACCGTGGGCGTGGTCGGGAGCCTGTTCCTCGGCGGCTTCGGCTCGGGCTACTTCTGGGCCACGCGCAGCGCGGAAGCGCAGATCACGCGCCAGCGTGATGACCATCTCGCGGAAATCGACCGGCTGCGCGATGCGTTCGGGGACCGCCTCAGTTCCCTTGCCGGCCGCGTCAACGAGGCGGCCGGCACCGCGGCGGGCGCCGCGCAGGCAGCGGGTGAGGCCGCCAGCACTGCACAGACCGCCGCACAGACCGCCAACCAGGCCGCGAAGACCGCGGCAAAGGAGTTCAAGAAACCATGATCGACACACAGACCCTCATCGACTGCACGGGCGCCGCGCGCGCCGACGCCGAACGCTACGTCCTGCACCTGGCGGATGGCATGAACCGTTTCGGCATCCACTCGGACAACGCTGTAGCGGCCTTTCTCGGGCAGCTCACCATCGAGTCGGATGCACTCGCGAAGGTGGAGGAAGGGCTCTACTACACAACGGCGGCACGCCTGCGCGAGGTCTTCCCGAGCCTGTTCGTGCAGGGCGGCTATCGGGCCGAGGACTACGTGCGCATCCCGAAGAGCTTGAGCGCGCTGCGCTACAAGGGCTTCCATGGCCGCGGCCTGATTCAGTTGACCTGGGAGGATGCCTACATCGCAGCGGGGCGCGCCATGGGCGTGAACTACCGCGACAACCCCGAGCTGCTGCTGCAGCCGCAGCATGCCGCGCTCTCGGCGTGCTGGTTCTTTGCCGACTTCAAGGGCTGTCTGCCGGCGGCCGAGCGTGGCGATGTCTACGAGATCACCGGGCGCGTCAACGGCCCGAAGCGGCTGAAGCTCGCCGAGCGCAAGGCGGCCACGGCGCGCGCTTACAAGGTGCTGACGAAATGAGCTTGATGCAAGCGCTGTTGGCTGCGCTCGGCGTCAGCTTGTCCGCGAACGCCGGCCTCGGCTGGGCATGGGTCGGCGCGCGAGAGAAGGCGGCCACATCGATCCTGCAGCGCGACGATGCGAGGGCGGCGGCCTCGGCCTGCAGCGATGCGACCGACGACCTTCGCACGCTGGCCGACAAGCGCGCCGCGGAGGCGAAGAAGGCGCAGGCGGCGGCGCGCGACAAAGCAGTAATCCATCAGCAGGCGGCCAACACGATCCTGAGCACGCCGGCGGCTGTACCGGCTGATGCCTGTGCAAGCGCACAGGTTCGCATCGACTCGTGGTTAAGAGGGAGGGTGCAGCCATGAGGTTGTGCGCGCAAATGGTGGCCCTCGTGGCACTTACTGCCTCGCTCGCTGCGTGCGGGGTGGCCCCGATCCAAGCCGTGAAGGTTCCCGTCCCGGTGGAGTGCCGCGTAGAGGTCCCTGCGCGGCCTGCAATGCCGACCGAGGCGCTTTCCCCGGGGGTAGACCTTGATCGTTTCAGCGCGTCGGCTCTTGCAGAGATTGAGCTGCGGGAGGGCTACGAAAGCGAACTGCGAGCAGCGCTAGCCGAATGCGCCAATCGGCGATGACCTAGGCGTTGTCGTTGGCTCGCCACTGGCTGGTGAGCTTCTCAGTCATCGCGGGGTAAAGGGTCGCCGTCCGGGGATTGCAACGCCGCGCTGAGGGCCATAAAATTCAGCCGCTCGGGTTCATGCCCGACCGTGCATTTCTTGAATGCACCCGCCGAAAGCTCTTTGCCCGGCGCCCGCACTGCAGCTCATGCAACCGGGGACTTCCAAAGTTCAACCTTAGGAGTTCCCATATGCGGAAATCCCACCTTCGACTTCAGTTTCTTCGTCGCTGCGCCTGCAGAAAGCAGGACGGCCGGTGCTTCTACTGTCTTAAGCCCATGGGCCGCGATGTCACCGCCGAACATCTGGTGGCTCGCATGGACGGTGGCAATGACACGCCTGCGAACATCGTCGCGGCATGCCGGCGATGCAACGCTGCGCGGCATCAGGAAGATCAGACCGACGCGCCAGACCCGGCCACGCACCAGACGTTCGTTTTGCTGATCGCTGCCGCTGGCCTCGACCTTGGTCTCCGCCGCCACGGCGCGAAAAAGAAGCCCGCCGAAGCGGGCTGATGCTCAATGCGCGGGAGGCCCGATCTCTGCTCGCAGCAGGTTCCGCTGCTGGATTACGTCCACCAGATTCGTGTGGAAACCCTCAACATCTGGAAGCCGGAACCCGAGCCACCCGAGCCCGGGATGACGGAAGTTGAGCACCAAGCTGCCGTCGCCCTCAATGGACCATTGCCAAGCCGGGCCGTTGACTTGCGGCGGGTCTTTGATAACCAACGGCAGTTTGGGCGGAAACGCCGGCTCCATCGTCTTCCTCGTCTCGGCCAAAACGCGGATGAGCCTATCGATCGCGTGGGCGGGCACGACTTCACCCGTGGTTGACCATGCGGCGAAGTCCGTTCCGTCCTCGTGCGTCAACTCGACTGTGATCAACTTCATGCCTGCGCCCTTTCTGGTGCGACCGTTGATGCTGGATGCTCGCGCGTTCGACACATTTTGGCAACGGAGCTTCTAGTCGCGCCCATGAAAAAGCCGCTTCGAAGCGGCTTGGGCTAGGTACTGGCGTGGAGACCAACCGGCGCTATTTGCCAAACTTGCCGGTACTCGGCAATGCCGCCATCCTGTGTTTCGATGCTTTCTTCTATCGAGTGTAGGTCGCTTTCAGCTCCCTCGCCATGACGGCAAATCCCGCGGATACATAGCCCTTCGGATATGGCACGTAGACGATGCCGGAGAGATTCGTCGGCACACTCACTCCGTCTTGGTGAAGCAAGATGACGTTGGCTCGCCCATACTTTCCGTGAAAGAAGCCGATCTCGTGCATCACGTTCTCTCGGGCCCGGACCTGACCTCCCTGGTCAACGTCATCGCCGCTCATGACGATGACGGCCGAGTTGCACCGAGCAGCATTCGCTTCCAGCTTCTCGATTATGGTGTTCCCAGTGCTTGCTTCCTGGGACAGTTCCAGCGTTTGAAGTGCTAGATCGCGCTCAATGTAGGCTTGGACTTCCAGCCAGTCTTTGGCATGGCCATGGGTAATGAAGACACGGTTAGGAGATTCGAGGGCCGATGAGTGGGCATGCTGACTGTTGGCACGGATCTCAAGGACCTGCTCGATATCGCGGGCAAGGCGAGTCATCTGGGCCCGAGAGTAAACGACGTGATCATTTATCAGTTTCTGGCTCGGTTGCTGAAGTAGCGGAGGAAAATCGTCGAAGAAATCAGGTGCTACCGCGCGCAGTACGTCCAACTGTTCGTCGGCCCGGTAGAAGTAGTTCCTGAAATGCTCTGGGTAAAACGACTGCCGTAGCTCAATCGCATTGGGGTTAGAGAGTCGCGAGGCGTTCTCGGAAAGCGCGCTGCGCACCGCGCCCAAGATTGCGGCGAGTTTTGCGAGAGCGACGGTTGCACCTTGCATTGAAACTTCCTGTAGTTGGCGTAGCTTTTGGCGTAGCTTTTATCGAGAGACCTAATATTTCCTTACGGAAGGCACTCCGCCATCATGGGCGTGTGGCCCGAGAAGTCGCTGGCGGAGGGTGCTTGGTCTTGCGTGGTTTTCACCGGCACGTCGTTGAATCCATGGGAGAGAGAAGATGCGCTCGGAAACACCGGGGCCGGCACATTATCGGGGACGCCCGCTGCAGGAGCAGGCCCATGGCACCATCGGATGTGTTCATCAATGTGAATTCCGCGGGGTACCGATGCTCATCAACTGCGTCGTCTATGAAAACGGCTCCAAGCTCGCCGACATTGCGGTCGACGACATCAGCGACTACATCACCCGGCCCGGTTGCTTCGTGTGGGTGGCGCTCAGCGATCCGACCAACGAGGAGCTGGACCACATGCAGATGGAATTCGGCCTGCACCCGCTGGCGGTCGAAGACGCCCACCACGGCCACCAGCGCCCGAAGGTGGAGGAATACGGCGATTCGCTGTTCGTGGTCATGCACCTGGTCGAGCCCTCGACCGAGGGGGAGCACTGCACCAACGTGGGCGAGGTCGACGTGTTCGTGGGCAGCAACTACGTGCTGTCGGTGCGCAACCGCAGCAAGCAGGGTTTCCTGGGGGTGCGCGAACGCTGCGAGCGCGAGCCCGAGTTGCTGCGCAATGGCGCGGGGTTCGTGCTGTACGCGCTGATGGACGCGGTGGTCGACCGCTACTTTCCCGTCATCGATGCGCTGGAAGTGGAACTCGAATCCATCGAGCAGCAGATCTTCGGCCAGGGCGGCACGGCGCGCAACAAGATCAAGCAGCTTTACGACCTCAAGCGCCGCAGCATGATCCTCAAGCGCGCGGTGGCGCCGCTGGCCGAGGCCGCGGGCAAGCTGCACGGCGGGCGCGTGCCGCAGATCTGCCTGGGCACGCAGGACTACTTTCGCGACGTGGGCGACCACCTGGGGCGCATCAACGGCTCGATCGACGCGATGCGCGACACCATCGGCACCGCCATCGCGGTGAACCTGTCGATGGTGACCATCGAGGACAGCGAGGTGACCAAGCGCCTGGCCGCATGGGCCAGCATCTTCGCGGTGTGCACCGCGTTCGCCGGCATCTGGGGCATGAACTTCGAGCACATGCCGGAGCTGAAATTCCACTACGGCTATCCGGTGGCGCTGGCGCTCATCGCCTGCACTTGCGGCTACCTGTATTACCGCTTCAAGCGCGCGGGCTGGTTGTGAGTTCGCCGCGCCGCGCGCCGATACACGGCGCCGACTAACCCGAAACTAATAAACATGTAGATAATCCAGTCCCTTATGAAAAGGGACTTCACCCAGCGTTTCGGCTTCCTCGTCAAGAGCGTGGGCAAGCTCTACAGCGAAGAGTTCGACCGTCTTTCGCGGGAGCGCATCGGCCTGTCCAGCGCTCAGTGCCGGCTGCTCGGCGCGCTCGCAATGCACGGCGACGAGGAGCCGCTGTCGCAGGCCGAGCTCGCCCAGCGCCTCGACCTCACCCCGATGGCCGTGGCCGGCCTGTGCGACCGCATGACGGCCGCCGGCTGGATCCGCCGCGAGCCCAGCCCCCGGGACCGCCGCGTCAACAATATCCTGCTGCAGCCCAGTGCCGAGAAAGCGCTCGACGCCGCGCTGAGCATCAGCGACGGCCTCAACGCGCGCGTCATGTCGGTGCTCACGCAGGCCGAGCGCGCGCAGCTCGTGGCGCTGCTCGGCAAGGTGCACGGCAGCCTGTCCGACATCGCCTCGGGCGGGGGCCAGAAACCATGAGCGTCGCGCCCGGAACGACGGTGCCGCACAAGGGCATGATCACCATCTCGATCATGCTGGCGACCATCATGCAGGCGCTGGACACGACCATCGCCAACGTCGCGCTGCCTCACATGCAGGGCAGCCTGCAGGCCTCGCAGGACCAGATCACCTGGGTGCTCACCTCGTACATCGTGGCCTCGGCCATCGCGCTGCCGCTCACCGGCTGGCTGTGCGGACACTGGGGGCGGCGGCGCGTGTTCATCATCTCGGTGATCGGCTTCACGGTGGCCTCGGCGCTGTGCGGGCTGGCGACCTCGCTGGTCGGCATCGTGGCGGCGCGGCTGCTGCAGGGCATCTTCGGCGCGGCGCTGGTGCCGCTGTCGCAGGCCGTGCTGCTGGACATCAACCCGCGCGAGAAGGTCGGCCAGGCCATGGCGATCTGGGGCGCGGGCATCATGGTCGGGCCCATCCTCGGGCCGCTGCTGGGCGGCTGGCTCACCGAGAACTTCGACTGGCGCTGGGTGTTCTTCATCAACCTGCCGGTGGGCATCTTCGCCTTCTGGGGCATCGCGCGCTACCTGCCCGAGAGCCGTCCGCAGGGCGAGAGGCTCGACATCTTCGGCTTCGTCACGCTCAGCCTGGCCATCGGCATGCTGCAGCTGTTCCTGGACCGCGGCGAGCAGCTCGACTGGTTCGACTCGTGGGAAATCAAGCTCGAGGCCGCCGCCGCGCTGGTGGCCTTCGGCTTCTTCGTGGTCCACACCTGGACGGTGCAGGGCGTGTCCTTCTTCGACCGCGACCTGCTGAAGGACCGCAACTTCGTCACCGGCCTGCTGTTCGCGTTCATCGTCGGCATGATCCTGTTCGCCACCATGGCGCTCCTGCCCAACTTCCTGCAGGGACTCATGGGCTATCCGGTGATCTACACCGGCGAGGTGACCGCGCCGCGCGGCGTGGGCACGATGATCGCCATGATCATCGTGGGCCGGCTGGTGCAGCGCATTGACGTGCGCGCGATCATGGCGGTGGGCTTCGGGCTCACCGCGTTCTCGCTCTACCAGATGACGCGGCTCACGCTGCAGATGGACAGCACGCTCATCATCGTCTCGGGCTTCATCCAGGGGCTGGGCATCGGCTTCACCTTCGTGCCGCTGTCGACCGCGACCTTCGCGACGCTGGCGCCGAGGCTGCGCAACCAGGGCACGCCCATCTTCAGCCTGCTGCGCAACATCGGCAGCAGCGTGGGCATCTCGATCGTGCAGGCGCTGCTGACCGAAGGCTCGAGCAAGGCGCATGCGCAGATCGCGGCGACCGTGGCGCCGGGCAATCCGGCGCTGTCGACCCTGCCGCAGATGATGTCGCCCGACTCGATGAACGGACTCGCGCTGCTGAATGCCGAGGTCACGCGGCAAGGTGCGCTGATCGGCTACCTCGACGACTTCGCCATCATGATGATCATCACCGTGCTGGCGATTCCGTTGCTGCTGCTGATACGCAGCCCCAAGCGCAACGCGGCGACCTCGGGCCCGGCCGAAGTCCCGCACTGACTTCGGTGTTTCTCCCTCCCCCGCCGGGGGAGGGCAGGGGTGGGGGCAAGCGGCGCGTATGTCGCTGGCTGCGGCTTTTCATGGGCCGTCTGCCCCCATCCCAACCTTCCCCAGAGGGGAAGGAGCATGGCCTCCCGCGACAGCAGGAGCAACTCAATTCACTCGTCGTGCGAATCGTGCGTGGCCGCCGCACCCTTGCGCCAGTAACCCGAGGCCCGCGTCCATTTCGGGTTGGCGCCGCGCTCGCCCACCAGGTGCGCGCGCAGCGCCTTGGCGATCGCCGATTCGCAACCCACCCACGCATGGAAGTCGCCAGCCGGCAGCTTCGCGGCCTTCAGCGCATCGACCAGCACGGGGCTCGTGCCCGGCTCGGCGCCGCGGCGGTGTACCCATTGCAGCGTGAGCTCGGCCTGCGTCTCGAACGGAATCTCGTCGGCTTCGCCGTCGACCTCCGCCAGCACCACCGCGCGCGCGCCGGCGGGCAGTTCGGCCAGGCGGCGAGAGATCGCGGGCAGCGCGGTGTCGTCGCCGATGAGCAGGTGCCAGTCGAACTCCATCGGCACGATGAACGAGCCGCGCGGGCCGCCCACGCCGATGACATCGCCAGGCTTGGCCTGCTCCGCCCATTGCGTGGCGGGGCCGGCGTCGTGCAGCGCGAAGTCGATCTCCAGCGTGCCGGCCTGCGCGTCGTGGCGGCGCGGCGTGTAGTCGCGCATGGTCGGGCGGCCGCTTGCGGGCCACACCGGGCCGTCGGGGCCGGCCGTGGGCAGCGTGAGCTTGCCGGTGGCGGCGTCGGGAAAGAAGATCTTCGCGTGGTCGTCGAAGCCGGGGCTGGTGAAGCCGGCGAGGTCGTCGCCGGTGAGCGTGACGCGAATCAGGTGCGGCGTCACGCGCTGCACGGTCTTCACCGTCAGTTGGCGAAAGCGAAGCTCGTGGCGCACCCGGCGCGGCGTGCGGTCGGGAGCGGTGGACGCAGATGAGGTGCTGAGGTCAGTCATTGCATGAATCCTGTGTGAGCAGGGCGGGTTGAGATTCGGAGCGCGCAGCGGCCGCGGCGGGCAGGCTGCGCAGGAAGTCGATGTCCAGCGGCTGCGGCGTGCCGAGCCACATCGCGCGGTGTACGTGGTCGCCGGCCTCGTCGCCCGTCAGCGGGTGCACGAGCACGTCGAGGCCTTGCCGGTTGAGCATGAGCCACGGCACCACGTGGTCGAACTGGCCCGGCGTGAAGCCGAGCTGGAACGAGCCGCTGGAATGCGGCCCGCCGGGCCCGTCGTGAAATACGCCCACCTGCACCGCGAAGCACCCGGTGAGCGCCTGTCGCACCGCGAGCGCAGTGGCGCGCGTCGAGGGGTCGAAGCAGACATGGGCGCGATAGCCCCGGATGACGGCGATGTTGTGGAACACGACGGTCATGGCGGCAGGCGGCGGCCGGATTCAGATCTTCTCGATCTGCTGCGCGGCGCTGTCGAGCACGGCCGCGAAGTCGTGCGCCTGCTGCTCGGTCAGCGGCGTGCCCGACAGGCGCATGCGCATCGCGAGCTTGAGGTTCTCGATGGCGCGCGTGACCTGCGGCGGACGGCCGCCGCGCGGGCCGGCACCGTCGACGCCGCCGCTCATGCGGGCCATCATGGCGTCGGCCATCTCGCGGTTGGCCGCCAGGAATTCCTGGCCGCCGGGCGTGATGCTGTAGCGCTTGCGCCCGCCACCATCGGCGGTTTCAACGCTGAGGTGGCCGAGCTCCTCGAGCAGCGTGAGCGTGGGGTAGACCACGCCCGGGCTCGGTGCGTAGCTGCCGCCAAGGCGGTCTTCGATGGCCTTGATCAGTTCGTAGCCGTGGGACGGCTTGTCCGCGATGAGCTGCAGCAGCACGAAGCGCAGGCCGCCGTGGCCGAACACGCGTCCGCCGCCACGCCCGCCGCGCGGGCCGCGGCCGCCGGAGAGACCGTCTTCATGCTCGCCGCGGGCGTTGCGGCAATGGTGATGTCCGAAATGGCCGAGATGGAAACGTCTCATGTTGGGCACCCTTTCTGATGTGTGTCGGAATTATTTTAGATATATCTAAAACAAAGTCAAACCGATACACCAGAAAAGGCGTGCCCGCCCAGGGCGGACCTGGGAAGCTGGAGGGGAAAAGGACGTTCAGTGCGCCGCGTTGACCGGCGCGTTCTTCTGGTCGGCGTCCGTCAGCGTGCGCAGGAACGCCGCCACGTCGCGGATCTCCGCCTCGGTCAGCGCCGGCTTGCCGCCGCGCTTCTGGCCGAAGGGCATGTCGGTGTTGAGGTTGGCGTGGTACTGCACGGGCAGGTCGTCGTACTGCTGCACCACGCCCTTGGCCGAGCGCCCATACCAGCGCTCGGGCGAGGTGTCGCGCTGCGCATAGAAGCGGATGGCTTCCTCCAGCGAATGGAACACGCCGTTGTGGAAGAAGCTCTGGCGCACCGCCACATTGCGCAGCGTGGGCGTGCGGAACAGGCCGCAGTACTCGGGGTGGTCCTTCATGTCGGTGCGGTACGGGCCGCACAGGCCGAGGTCGTGAAACGCCGGGTCGGCATTGGCCTTGAGCTTGCGGTTGCGCGGCACGCCGAGCGCGATCAGGCCGTAGTCGGTGAAGAACGGAAACGCCCCGTCCTGCGTGCGTTCGCTGATGTGGCAAGAGGCGCAGTTGCCCTTGTCCTCGTCGTTGAACACGCGCAGCCCGCGCGCCTCGGCAGGGCTGAGCTTCGCGGTGCCGCGCAGCACCTCGTCGTACTTGCTGGAGAACGGATAGAACTCTTTCGGCGACTGCTGGAACACTTCCAGCGCGAGGCCGGCGGCCTTGAAGGCAGCGCTCGGGTTCCCGAACAGGTCGTCGCCGAAGGCCTTGCGCATGTCGTCCGCATAGGGTGTGCGCGCCAGCTTGGCCGATACGTCCGCCTCGGATCCATTGGCCATTTCGGCGGCCGACAGCAGCGGCATGGCGGCCTGCTCGTGCGCCGAGCCGGCGCGGCCGTCCCACATGTGGCCGCCGGTGGGGCCGGCGTCGATGCTGTCGTCGCCGTCGTTGTCGTGGTGATGCTCGGTGAAGGCGACGAGCGTTTCGAGGTAGCGCAGCGAGGGCGCCGCGCGCGGGCCTTCCTGCTTGCCGTCGGCGCCGGCGAGCTGTACCGACAGCGCGTTCGGCGGCCCGAATGCATGCTGCGGATCGTGGCAGCTCGCGCACGAGGCCTTGCCGGAGGCCGAGAGGCTGGCATCGAAGAAGATGCGCCGGCCGAGCTCGGTGAGCTGCGCGGCACTCGGCTGCGGGCGGCCGGGCACGGGGGCGTAGGTGGCGCCCACGTAGGCGGGCTGCGCCGGCGGCGTCGAAGATGCGGCCTGTGCGGCCTGTGCGGCCTGCGCGGCCTGTGCGGCAGGCGCAGGCGCAGGCGTGGGCGCGGCCTGCGGTGCCGGCGCGGGTGTCGGGGCGGTCAGCGAATCGGGCGTGCTGCGTCCGCAGGCGGCGAGCACGCCGCAAAGCAGGGGAGCCGCGGCCAGCAGGGCCAAGCGGCGAAGGAGTCGGGTCGTCGGGGGCACGTGGAGAAGGGGTGTGCAGTACGGGCTGCGCCGCGGGGCGCCGACGAGGATCGGTTTCGCGCATGTCAGCGGCGTGACATGTGCCGGCGGATTTCTTAGCCCTGAATTAGCACGCCGCGATGTACGACGAATTGCAACGTGGCTGTCACGCGGCACGCAGAGCATCACGCCGCCCGACCACCGGTCTGGTTCATCCACACCTCATAACTCCACACATGATGACCCCCTCCCAACGTAGCAGCGTGTCCGCGCGCACACGCAATCTCGCACGCCACCTCACCCCCTGGCCCACCGCCATCGCCGCGGCGGCGATGATGGTTGCCTGCGGCGGCGGCGACAACAGCGGCCCGGGCTTCTTCGGGTTCCCCTCCGGCGGCGGCAACACGGCAACGACGACCACCTCGGGCGTGGTCACCGGCAGCTACTACCGCAACGCCAAGGTCTGCATCGACACCAACAACAACGGCCGCTGCGACACCGGCGAGGCCAGCACCACCACCGATGCCAACGGCGCCTTCACGCTCACCGGCCAGGGCGCCGTGGTGGCAGAGATCGGCACCTCGAGCAAGCGCTTCGACCCCGACACCAACACCGAGACCCCCGTTACCCAGCCGCTGGTGTTCCGCGCGCCGGCGGGCGCCAACGGCGTGGTCAGCGCCATCACCACCGAGCTCGTGGCGCTCATGGACGCCAACGGCGGCGACCTTGCCGCAGCCCGCACCGCGCTCGCCGCACGCCTGGGCGTGCCCGAGGCCCAGCTGCTGGCCGACCACAACAAGCAGACCGATGCGGCCGTGAAGACCGCGCTGCAGAACGAGATCGACCAGGCGATCGAGCGCATTGCCGAAGCCGTGGCCGAGGCCGGCGCGGGCGGCGACGTGATCGCCGCGCTGCGCAACCGCTTCGCGCTCGACCAGATCACCAACGTGGTCGTCATCTACGCGGAAAACCGCGGCTTCGACAACCTGTACGGCCTGTTCCCCGGCGCCAACGGCATTCCCGGCGTGAACCCGACCTCGTCGACCACCACGCCCGAGCCGCAGAAGGACTTCGACGGCGCCACGCTGCCGACGCTGCCGCCGGTGTGGGGTGGCGTTACGGCCGCCGGCCAGACCACCACCATCACGCAGGCGCAGACCGTGGGCATGCCCAACAAGATGTTCCAGATCGACGCCGAGGCGGGCTTCTTCAACACGGGAACCGTGGTGCCGCAGACCGTGATCTCGCGCGACCTGGTGCACCGCTTCTACAACAACCAGATGCAGATCAACGGCGGCAAGAACGACAAGTTCACCGCCTACTCCGACGCCGGCGGCCTCAGCATGGGCTACTACGACGGCAGCAAGATGCAGCTGTGGCAAGTGGCCAAGAACTTCACCCTGGCCGACAACTTCTTCATGGGCGCGTTCGGCGGCTCGTTCCTGAACCACCAGTACCTCGTGTGCGCCTGCGCGCCGCTGTACCCCAATGCCGACAGCGCCGACTCGCCGGCCAGGAAGTCGATCTCGGCCATCGACACCGATGCCAACGGAAACTTCGTGCGCCTCACGCCCGCTGCCGACGCGCCGACCTCGGTCCTCAACGCGGCTCCGAAGTACCTGAACGACAGCACCATCACGCCGAAGGACGCCGCCGGCAACTTCTACGCGGTCAACACCATGCAGCCGCCGTACCAGCCCAGCGGCAACGCACCGGCGTCCGCGGACAGCAGCAAGCTCTTCGCCGACCCCACGGCCGCGACCACGCTGCCGCCGCAGACGCAGACCACCATCGGCGACCTGCTCACCGCCAAGGGCCTGAGCTGGGCCTGGTACGGCGGCGCATGGAAGGACACCACCGCCATCGCCACCGGCGACCGCAAGTTCCCGGCTGCCGTGCCGCCCGCCGCGCAGACGCCGAACTTCCAGTTCCACCACCAGCCGTTCAACTACTACGCGGCCTTCGACCCGAGCGCCCATCCGGACGCCCGCGCCGCCCACCTGAAGGACTTCGACGCCGACTTCCTGAAGGACGCCGCCGCCGGCACGCTGCCCGCCGTGAGCTTCTACAAGCCGCAGGGCAACCTGAACCAGCACGCCGGCTACGCCAGCGTGGCCGACGGCGACGCGCACATCGCCAACGTGCTCGCCAAGCTGCAGGCCAGCCCGCAATGGAAGAACATGCTCGTGGTCGTCACGTACGACGAAAACGGCGGCTTCTACGACCACGCCACCGTGCCGAAGGGCGACCGCTTCGGCCCCGGCACGCGCATTCCCGCGCTCATCGTCTCGCCGTTCGCCAGGAAGGGCTTCGTCGACAAGACCCAGTACGACACCGCTTCCACGCTGCGCTTCATCACGCACCGCTGGTCGCTGCCGCCGCTGAAGGGCCTGGTCGACCGCGACGCCGCACTCGTCAAGAACGGCGGCCACCCCATGGGCGACCTGACTGGCGCGCTGGTCTTCAGCAAGTCCTGAGCGTGCAGGCCCTTCGGGGCTCGAACGAACCAACGGGGCGCCTCTTGCGGGGCGCCCCGTTTTTCATCGGGCAGCGTCAGCCCGCCACGACGTTCGCGCCGCGCGCGTAGTGGCTCGGCGCTTGCCCCACGTGCCGGCTGAACGCCGTGCTGAACGTGCTCGCCGAGGCATAGCCCACGCGCTGCGCCACTTCGCCGATCGCCAGGTCCTGGCGGCGCAGCAGGTTCCTGGCCAGCGCCATGCGCCATGCCAGCAGGTATTCCATCGGCGGCAGGCCCACCGCGCGCGTGAAGCGCTCGAAGAAGGCCGAGCGCGACAGCGCCGCCTTCTGCGCGAGCTGCGTCACCGTCCATGAGCGGGCAGGGTCCCTGTGCAGGTGGCGCATGGCCAGCGAGAGCCGCGCATCCGCCAGCCCGCGCAGCAGGCCCGGCGGCGCGTTCTCGTGCGACGACGAGCGCAGCGCCTCGATCAGCAGCACCTCCACCAGCCGCGTCAGCACCAGGTCGCGGCCCGAGCGGCTGTCGCGCGCTTCCTCGCCCACCAGCTTCACCAGCACCGACAGCCGCTCCACGCCGCGCACATGCACCAGCGCCGGCAGCAGCGACACCAGCAGCGCCGCGTCGGGCGAATCGAACATGAAGTAGCCGCCCAGCAGCCGCACGTCGGGCCGTCCGCCGCGCCTGCCATGGCGGACTTCGCCGGTGGGCGAGGGCGCGACCTTCGGGTCGATGTGCACCGGCGCGGCCGGCTCAAAGCCCGACATCGCGAAGCCTGGCGTGGCCGGCATCAGCACGAAGTCGCCCGCCTGCAGCGTGGCCGGCGCCTGCCCATCGACCGCCAGCAGGCAGCTGCCTTCGAGCACCGCGCAGAAGCTCGGCTGGTCGTAGTTCGAATAGCGCACCGCCCACTGGCCGGCGCCGCTGATGCACTTGGAGAACACGGCGCGCGGCTGCAGCAGCGCAATGACTTCGGACAGCGGATCGTTCATGCCGGACGCTCGCAAACGAATGGTGGACGCTGCATTGTAGAAAGTCCGGCCGCTGCCGAATATCGTTCCCGGACCCCTCCAACCACCAAGGACAAGTTCATGAAAACAGTGCTCATCACCGGCTGCTCTTCCGGCTACGGCCTCGAAACCGCGCGCCATTTCCTCTCGCAAGGCTGGAACGTCGTCGCCACCATGCGAACCCCGCGCGAAGAGCTGCTGCCGCGCTCCGAACGCCTGCGCGTGCTGCCGCTCGACGTGACCGATGCCGCCAGCATCGCCGCCGCGCTGCAGGCGGCCGGCCCCATCGACGTGCTCGTCAACAACGCCGGCATCGGCCTGCTCGGCGCCTTCGAGGCCACGCCCATGGCCACCACGCGCGAGGTGTTCGAGACCAACACCTTCGGCACGATCGCGATGACGCAGGCCGTGATTCCGCAGTTCCGCGCACGGGGTGCGGGCGTGGTGGTCAACGTCACTTCCAGCGCCACGCTCGCGCCGATGCCGCTGGTGGCCGTGTACACCGCGAGCAAGACCGCCATTGAAGGGTTCACCGCCTCGCTCGCGCACGAGCTCGAAGCCTTCGGCGTGCGCGGGAAGCTGGTGCAGCCCGGCTATGCGCCCACCACCCGCTTCACCAGCAACGGCCAGTCGCGCATGCAGGGCCTGATTCCGGAGGCCTACGCGCCGTTCGCGCAGAGCGTCTTCGCGTCGTTCGGCCAGTTGCAGGCCGTGACGGAGGCGTCGGATGTGGCGGAGGTGGTGTGGCGTGCCGCGAACGACACGTCTGCGCGGCTGCGGTATCCGGCGGGTGCCGATGCCGTGGCGCTGGCCGGAGCGAGCTGAGGCGCCGCAGGCCCGGGCAAAGCCTGGGTCAGGCGATCATCGATTCCAGGTCGGACGCCAGCTCGCGGGGGGCCGGCATTTCCTGCACCACGTCTTCCGTGATGCCGATGGCTTCGGCCGACTCGGCCGGCCACACGTGTTGCGCGTCGCCGATGCGAAGGCCTTCGCGCTCCAGCGCCACGCGCCACACCGCCAGGTGCAGCACATTGGCCAGCGGGTCGAGCTGCTCGGCTTCCATCGGGTTGGCGAAGCAAGACAGCGCGCTGATGAACTCCGGCGCGAACTCCCAGCGGGCGGCCAGCCGCGCGCTCACGTCGCCATAGTGAAAGCCGAACTTCTCGCGCTCCACGTCGAGCCGGCCCATCAGGTCGAACGGATGCGCCTCGTTGAGTTGCGCCATTTCTTTCTTCATGGCGCCGGACATGATCAGGTGGCCGATGGCATGCATGCTGCCCACCGTGAAGGCCAGGCTCTGGTCGACCCGGCGGGTCTTGCCCGCGAGGTAGCGCGCCACCGAGGCCACGCGCAGGCTGTGCGCCCAGAAGCTCGGCAGGTGCACGCCGTGCACCTTCTGGAACGTGCCCGTCAGCCCCGAGCTCACCACCAGCGAGCGGATCGACGAGAAGCCCAACATCTTGATCGCGTCCTGGATCGACAGGATCTTGCGGCGCACGCCGAAGTAGGGCGAATTGGCCATCCGCAGCACCCGCGCCGTCAGCACCTGGTCGAGCTCCAGCTTGCGGGCCACCAGGTTGATCGAGGCGTCTTCGTCGCGCAGCAACTCGATCAGGTCGAACACCACCTTGGGCACCGTGGGAAGCAAGTGGCTGTCGGCGAACAGTTCGTCCAGGGTCATGGCGATTTCGGGTGTGATTTTCTGCAGCCCGGCATTTTGCTGCAACAAGCCTGTTACATGTGGCCCGCTGCTCGAATCGGGCATCTTCGCCCTGCGGCCGTGCAGACTTCCCGCAACAGATGCTGCCGAATAGCCCGATCCCGGTATTGCGTTCCGGCGCAAGTGCGTCTACCTGTTTTCAGGTAGGCCGGGGCGAGCCGGCGCGGGTGGGATGCGGCATACTGCCCACCCCCTGCAACTCCCCAAAGCCCGCTGAATGGAAAACGAAGTCGACTCCCAGGTACTCGCTGTCATCAATGAGAAGCGACTGTCAGGACCACGGCTCACGCCCGTCGAAATCGTTGCCAAGATGGGTGTGTTCGACGCGCGCGACAAGCCCTTCGACCACGCCTGGCTCGCCACCGGCGACAACGTCATCGCCACCATCTGGGCCGAGTGGGTCAACGTGGGCTCGGGCGGCCGCTGGTTCTACCTGGAGTCGCTCGACATCCACCACCGCGCCGGCGGCGGCGAGCGCAGCGCCCAGCAAGTGCAGCGCGCCAAGGACCGCCTGTCGCTGCTCAAGCGCACCTTCGATGCCGGCACCGGCTTCCGCGCTGTGGTGCAGACCAACCGCATCGCCATCCTCGAGACCGAGAGCAACAAGGACGCCAAGGTGTCCACCCGCGTGCGCGACGACGAAGAGTGGCACGTTGCCAGGTGGGAGCCCGAGCAGAAGCTCGCCGTGCTCGTGCGCGGCCCGCGCGGCTGGACACCCACCGACGCCGAAGTGCTCGCCGCCCGGCAGCGCGGCAACGTGCCGCAGCCGCTCTCGGCCTCGGCTTCGGCCAATGCCGCGCCTGCAGGCGACGACAAGCCCTCGCCCGAGGCCGTGCAGGCCGCCGCGCTCGAATACGTCGTCAAGCACTTCACCGGCTACGGCTACAAGGCCGAGAACATGACCGGCAAGGGCTTCGACCTCGAAGTGTCCAACGCCAAGGGCCAGACCCTGCTGCGCGTCGTCGTCAAGGGCACCGCGCCCGGCGTGCCCAGCTTCAAGCTCAGCAAGGAAGAAAACGACTGCTCCAAGCGCGAGCCGCTGTGGCGCCTGCTGGTGGTGACCGATGCGGGCAGCGGCGTTGCGCAGCACAAGATCTACAAGCCGACGGAGATCAGTTCGGCGCCGGGGTTTGATCCGGCTTAACCTTCGCGCGGACTAAGCCGCGCCGGCCTGGAGAAGCACAACAACGACAGAGGGAGTCTCGTCAGCGTGCTCATCAAGCCTTCGACCACCTTCCCGGGCCGATTCGCAACTTCAGCTCCGTTGTATTTCCGTCGTTGAAGATCGATTTCGGAATCTGAGCCCGAGTGTCGTCACCATGCATCCGGGCATTCGGGCGGCCGGTTCTCCACTGGCACTTCGCCCGCCTTGCACTCCCAGGTCATGCCGGTTGATTGAATGGTGGGATTGAGAAAAAAGGTCCTTGTGGGTGACGGAGCCCATCCCATCAAGACGATCTTCAGGGCACCGCTTTCGGGGTTCACTCGAATGCTCTCGACGGGGTCTGGCAAGGGTGCATCGAAATGCGCGGCCGTCAAGCTAGACGGGAACTCCTTGTGCTCTTCGAAGTAGCTTTCGAGTGTCTTCGCCGCAACTTGTCCAAAGGCGATTCCAATCGTCGCGTCTGAACGTGACTCCGATGCGGTGGGACGTCTGACCTCAGGCTCGAACGCCGCATTGATCAGCTTCGAGCCGATCTTTGAAGCAGACGAAATGGCACAAAAGATGACCACCCAGCGCAACCACTTCCAGCGGGGGCGACTGGTCGATGATGCCTCGGACATGCTCCAACCTCCCTGAAGATCGTTGCGGCCACTGGCAACGATGACGATTGTTTTGTTACTCGCGGGCGATGGTAGCCGGTGTTGATAGCCAGCAGCTCGGACAGTCGACGGCGCACGCAATGTGCGCCCAACTGTCAGAGCTTTGTGTCTCGCCACAGCGCCCCTGCAGATATCTCGCTGATTCGAGAAATCCTCGACGAAATCTTTTCTCTTGCGCGGCTTCGCTTCTCTAAAGTGAATGCCCCTGCCGCAAGACGCCCTGCCTTGTGGGCGACGAACACCGTGAAAGGAGCGCTCCCCGAAACGACCAGCAAGTAGTGAACAGACAGGCCGCCCGCCTCACGGCGGGTTGTCGATGCGCTCATGCATCGATGCGAAGGTGAGGTATCAAAGGCGACGGCCAAGGTGCTGAAACACCCTGACCGTCTGACCACATGACGTGCACACACTTTGGAAAGAGAGCACACCACATGGCTAAGCGAATTATGGCCGGGCGTTCCACGCCCCAATCTCCCCGCCGCACCACCAGCGGCCCCGCCGTCCCCACCCCGGCCACCCTCGCGCCGGACGAAGCCAGGGACCTTCTCGAAATCAAACTGGCGCAGTTGAACTCATTGCTTTGGTGCTGCTATGGCGACGGCAATGGATGGTTCGAGGAAGCGGGGGAAAAGCACCGGGACTACATGCTCTGGATCGCTGCTGATTTGGCGAGGGAGGCGGAGATGTTGTTGGAGGTGAGTGGGAGGGGTAGGGCGGGCTGAGCCAGGATCGGCGGATGGCCGGGGCATCCCACAAAGTGGGGATGTCCCAAGCTTTGTCCTACGCTAACGTGGCGACCAGTACAAACTGCATCAGAAAGAAATAAGCGTCTCAGAAAGCGGCGAATTGCTAAGGACTGAATGCGTCGCCTGATAGCAGGAAAAACATACGCCGAGTTTCGTTTGGGGAAAATTCGAGAAATTCAGTCGCTTAGAAAATAGGCGGCGATGGCGGATCTTTTTTTTTAATTGCTGAGTGCGATTAAATGCAGCAGCCAATCCGAGGGGGCATTTGTGAGGCAGAGGACTTTGCTGTCCTTATCTTTCCTCAACAGCCAACTAAGCTTGTTCGGCTGTCGCCGAATTCGGCGGTATTCCATTGTATTGAGGTATGCGTATGTCGAAGCAACTGTCGCCGGCCGGCATCATGGCGCTTAAAGAGGCGCTTTGCTCAGTTTATTGGTACAAATCAGAGCTTCGAGGTTTTTTGCAGCTATGCCTGTCAAAGCCGGGCCTCCTAAATAACTTCAATTGGCAAAACTACAAGAGGCAAATTGCGTCGGACGTTGTCGACTACCTTGTCGAAAATCCTGAATTGCATCTAGGTGATTTAACAAAAATTTGCTATGAACTTTGCAAAATTGCCGATTTCTCGCATCTTAAGCCGCTGGATGACGGGCCTCAGAAAGTAGAAAAAGCCCGCAACGCTGTGAATCAACTAAAACAGCTCGTTCATTCGCATCAAGAAATAAAAAAGGACCAAGACGAAATTAAGTTGAGGCAGCAACTTGCCGCTAAAAAACTTCGTGAAAATTCTGCAGTACGACAAAAACTGGAAATCATTAAGACGCGGTACATGGCTTTGGTGGGTTCGGACAATGCGCAAAGCAGAGGGTTTGAGTTGGAGCGTGTAATGTATGAACTTTTTGAATTGTTCGATCTTGATCCAAAAGCGTCATTCAAGAATTTCGGAGAACAGATTGATGGTGCCTTTTCTCTCGAGGGCACTGAATACCTTTTTGAAGCCAAATGGCAAAAGGAGCTGGTTAACAAGGCCGATCTAGCAGTATTTTCCGACAAGGTCAGAACGAAGTTGGAAAACACGCTTGGCATCTTCCTTTCAATTAACGGATTTTCTGCTGACGGCGTCAACGCACATCAAGCTGGTGGTGCTTCAATACTTCTCGTGGATGGGGGCGATCTTATGGCTATTTTTGAAGAGAGAATTGATTTTATAAGTCTTGTGCTTCGGAAAAAGCGTCATGCGGCGCAAACGGGTAATATCTATCTTAGCTATTATCAAATGGTCGCCCCAGGCTCCAGCTAGTTAGGCCAAGGCCTACAATATTTCCAAAAACCGCGTCTTCGTACTTAACGTCAATTCAGAGTATGACTCCAGCGCAAATACAAGATTTGTCAGATCGCATTTGCAGTATTCTTATATCGCATGCTGCACATGGATTAGCCACCTCATCGCTGGAGGGTATGGGCGAAATCACTCTGCGCGACAGTTTAGTCGTGGCTGCTGCTGCGACCGGGGCGCAAGCAAAGCAAGCTTGGGTCCTCAAAAGGGAGGTTCTTCCAACTGGTTGGATGGAATCCGCAGTAGATCTCATGATCTATCGAGCGGGTAAAAAAAAATGCCCAACACTTGGTCGGAGGAGTCGAACTCAAGTGGTGGAGACATGATGACAAAAGTAATGCTTCTAATCGTAGAAGGGATTTGGTCAGAGATTTTATACGGGTCGCTGCGCTATATCCGGACGTAGAGGACTTTGCGTTCGTGGCTCTCTTATCAACTGAGGTTTCTTGGTCATCTACGACCTCGACTACGGCTGCTGATGCATCGGCAATGGCACTGGTGACTCCGCCTGATTCCAAAATTTGGAATATTAAATCCCTCCATGAATCGCCAGCAGTGAAAGGTGCAGTTAGATCACTTCATGGCAAGGTGCCAGTGCCTAATATATTTCACTCCAAACTTCTAAGCACCCTAGAGCTTCACTTTGCGTCAGGGCGGTCAGCCTTTGCTCGTGTATGGTCAGTGAAGAAGCCGCAAAACACTCATTTCTTATCTCCGCCAGAACTACAGGAACTACTTCAGTAATCCGAAGGTTGGCCTTTTGATGTGCGTATGCGTTGATGAAGAATTAAATTCGATCAAGACGCAAGTGAGGAAATTTGAAGGAGATTTCCCCCCGCGCGGTTCTGCGGATGCTTGTACGCTTCGCCCCTCACCTCTGCGGCATGTCCTTCACCGAATAGCCCAGGCTCACAGTCGCATCCTCCGGAATCGCCGGCATCGTCGTATTCCAGGCCTGCCAATCCGCCCGCATCGCGGCCAGCCGCTCCGGCTCCTTCTTCGCCAGGTTCGCCCGCTCGCGTTCATCGCCGGGGATGTTGAACAGGTACTCGTTGCCGTCCACCTTCAGGTACTTCCAGTCGCCGTCGCGCATGGCTTCCTGGCCGCGGTGGTTCATGCGCCAGTGCAGGGGGCGGCGGAAGCTCTTCGACGCGTCCTTGAGCACGGGCATGAGCGAGACGCCGTCCAGCGGGTAGTCGGGGTGCGCGGCCACGCCGGCGGCGTCGAGCATGGTGGCGGACCAGTCCATGGTCATGCACAGCTGGGTGCTCTCGCCGCCCTTGCCGATCACGGCGGGCCAGTGGGCGATCCATGGCACGCGGATGCCGCCTTCGGTCAGGTCCATCTTGCCGCCGACCAGCGGCCAGTTGTCGGAGAAGCGTTCGCCGCCGTTGTCGCTGGTGAACACCACCAGGGTGTTGTCGGCCATGCCGTGCTTCTCGAGCGCTTCCATGATCCAGCCGATGCCTTCGTCCATGTGATGGATCATGCGGCGGTACACGTTGATGTTGCCGCCGGCGAGGTCGAACAGGTTGTCCTTCACGAGCGGGGCCTTGGCGGCGTCGTCGCGGGTTTCCCACGGCCAGTGCGGGGCGGTGTAGTGCAGGCTCAGGAAGAAGGGTGCCTCCTGCTTCGACATGCGATCGACGTAGTCGACGGCGCGCTTCGACAGGATGTCGGTGAGGTAGCCCTCCTCCTGCTTGTCTTCCTCGCCGAACCACAGGTCGTGGCGGCCGGTGGAGTCGCAATGGGTGAAGTAGTCGACACCGCCCGACATGGGGCCGAAGAACTCGTCGTAGCCCGAGCGCAGCGGGCCGAAGGTGGGCGGGTAGCCCAGGTGCCACTTGCCGATGAGCGCGGTCTGGTAGCCGCCGGCCTTCAGCAACGAGGGCAGGGTGGGGTGGTCGGTGGGCAGGCCGAGCGTGGTGCTGCCGCGGCTCTTGCTGTTGATGGGCTCCTCGGCCGCGCCGCGCAGGCGGTATTGGTAGCGCGCGGTGATCATGCCGAAGCGCGTGGGCGAGCACACGGGCGAGTTCGAGTAGCCCTGCGTGAGCTTCAGCCCGTTGGCGGCCAGGCCGTCGAGCACCGGCGACACCGGGCCGAACGCGGCATCGCGGCCGCCGTAGCAGCCCAGGTCGGCATAGCCGAGGTCGTCGGCCACGATGAAGATGATGTTGGGTCTGGTCATGGCAACTTGCGCTCTTGAAACCTGAAAGAAGTTCTATCGTGAAACACCGCGGAACCGGCTTGGCCGGGCTGCGTGTGTTGCCCCCTGAAAGGGGGAAGGAGAAGCGACACGAAGTGCGCGCAGCCTGGGGGTGAGCTTGTTCCCACCGCGGAACCGGCTTGGCCGGGCTGCGTGTGTTGCCCCCTGAAAGGGGGAAGGAGAAGCGACACGAAGTGCGCGCAGCCTGGGGGTGAGCTTGTTCCCACCGCGGAACCGGCTTTGCCGGGCTGCGTGTGTTGCCCCCTGAAAGGGGGAAGGAGAAGCGACACGAAGTGCGCGCATCCTGGGGGTCAGGGTTGATACCCGGACTTCTGCACCACGGGCGCCCACTGCGCACGGTAGGCCTTCAGCATGGCGGCGGTCTGCGCGGGCGTGCTCACCACGGGGGTCATGCCCGAGTCCTTGAACTTGCGCTGCGTGTCCGGGTCCTGCATGACTTCGCGGATGGCCAGGGCCAGTTGCTCGACCTTTGCCTTGGGCATGCTGGTGGGCGCGAAGAAGGTGTTCCAGCCGGTGGCGGACAGATCGAGACCGGCTTCCTTGAAGGTCGGAATGTCGGGTGCGAAGGGCGAGCGCTTGGCGCCCGACAGGGCCAGCACGCGCAGCTTGCCGGCCGAGTGCTGCGGCAGCACCACGTCTTCGGTGTCGACGGCAATGGGCACCTGCCCGCCGATCAGGTCGTTCAGCAGCGGCGCGGAGCCGCGGTAGCCGATGACCTGGGTCTGCACTTTGGCCTTCTCGCCCATCATGAGGCCGAAGAAGTGCGGCAGGCTGCCGGTGGCGGGTACGCCCACGTTGGCCTGCGCGGGGTTGGCGCGCATCCACGCGAGCAGGTGGCTCAGCTCGCGCACGGGCAGGGTGGGCGAGACCGACAGCGCGAAGTTGTAGTCGTTGACGTGCGACACGGGCACGAAGTCGCGCTCGGCGTCGTAGTTGTTGTCCTTGAACACCAGCGGTGCCACGATCATCACGGCGGGGTTGGCGAGCATCAGCACGTTCTGGTTGGCGGGCGTGATCTTCACCTGCTGCGCGGCGAGGCGGCCGCCCGCGCCGGGCTTGTTGTCGACCACCACGGCCACGCCCAGCTTGGCGCCGAGCTTGTCGCCCACGATGCGCGCCACGCGGTCGGTGGCGCCGCCCGGGGCGTAGCCCACCACGAGGTGCAGCGGGCTGTCGAGCTTGGCCTGTGCGGCGGCGTTGGTGGCGAAGGCCGCCACGGCGCCTGCGATGGCCAGCAGGCCTGCGAAGCGGCGGGAGATGGGAGAGGTCGGCAGCATGATGGGCAGTTCCTTGTCGTCGTTCAGGCCGTGGGCCCATGGGTGTGGCCGCGAGGCTCGCGGTTGCCGACGATTCTGTAGACCCGGCATTCGATTGATCAAATCAACCATCCCCGGGGTTAACCCGAAGGCATCCATTGCAGGTCAG
Organism: Variovorax paradoxus; assembly: GCF_902712855.1. NCBI lineage: Bacteria > Pseudomonadati > Pseudomonadota > Betaproteobacteria > Burkholderiales > Comamonadaceae > Variovorax > Variovorax paradoxus. The sequence continues at coordinate 4,353,031 of NZ_LR743507.1, read as the reverse complement.
TCGACCTTCATGCCTGTTGCTTTCACGATGCGCCCGTAGCGCGCCAGGTTGCCGGCCAGGTGTTCGCTGGCGGCGCTGCCGGTTTCAGCCAGCGGCACCATGTCGAGCGAGGCCAGCCGCGACTTGATCTCGGGCAGTGCCATGGCCTTCTGCAGCGACTGGCGCAGGGTCTGCATCACCGGCTCGGGCGTGGCGGCGGGCACCATGGCCACGTAGAGCACCTCGAACTCCAGGCCCTTCAGGCCGAGTTCGCCCACGGTCGGCACTTCGGGCAGCAGCGGCGAGCGTTGCTTGCCGGTGACGGCCAGCGCGCGCAGCTTGCCCGACTGCACCTGCGGCAGCAGCCCCGGCGTGGCCAGGATGCCGGCCTGCACCTCGTTGCCCATGAGCGCCAGCACGGCCGGCGCGTTGCCCTTGTACGGCACGTGCGTGATCCTGGCGCCGGTGTCGCTCGCGAAGATCTCCGCGGCAATGTGGCCGGGGCTGCCGTTGCCGGCCGAGCTGAAAGTGGCGGGCTCGGCCTTGGCCTGCGCGATGAACTCGGGCAGTGTCTTCGCCTTCACGCTGGAGGCCACGCCGAAGCTCAGGCCCGAGGAGCTGAAGATCATCAGCGGCTTCAGGTCCTTGGCGGCGAAGGGCATCGACGCGTACAGGTGCGGGTTGATGGTGAAGGTGCTGTCGATGCCCAGCAGCACGGTGTAGCCGTCGGCCGGGCTCTTGGCCATGAGGTCGGCGCCGATGTTGCCGCCCGCGCCGGGGCGGTTGTCGACGATGAACGGCTGCTTCAGGTCCTTCTGCAGCGCGTCGGCGAGCGCGCGGCCCAGGATGTCGATGGGCCCGCCGGCCGGGAAGTTGGTGAGGAACTTCACGGCCTTGGTGGGGTAGGGCGCATCGGCCGCGATGGCGGGGCCTGCGAGCGACAGGGCGGCGCAGGCAGCCACGGCTGCAAGGGCGAGGCGGCGCGTGCGGCCGAAGGTGGTGCGGGGCAATGCGGCGGTCATGGGTTGTCTCTTGTCTCTCTGGTTCTGGTCCTGCAGGCAACTCTAGAAGGGTGGCGACGCGGGCACAACTGAAAGCTCTTCCGCCAGGTATTCCCGATCGTTATATTCCGGCGATGCCCGCTCAGAAGAAACCGCCATCTCAGCCATGAACTTTTCTCGCCTGAAGCTGAGGCACCTTCAGTGCCTGGTGACGGTGGCGCAGGAGCGCAACCTGGTGCGCGCGGCGAGCGCGCTGTCGCTCACGCAGCCGGCGGTGTCCAAGACCATCGCGGAGCTGGAGGAGATCGTCGGCCGCCAGCTGCTGCTGCGCCGCCGCCGCGGCGTGGAACTCACGCCCGCGGCCGAGGCTGGTGCGGCATGCGGTGTCGGCCTTGCGCGGGCTGCGCGAAGGCCTGGGCCTCGCCATGGACCAGCCCGAGGCCGACCAGCTGCGCGTGGTGGTGGGCGCGCTGCCCAACATGGCGGGCGAGCTGCTGCCCGAGGCCGTGGCGCGGCTGCACGCGGCCTACCCGTCGATGCGCGTGCGCGTGGTCAGCGGCACCAACGCGCAGCTCATGACGCAACTGCGCCAGGGCGAGATCGACCTGGTGCTGGGCCGCCTCGCGCAGGCCTCGGCCATGGCCGACCTGGCCTTCGAGCACCTGTACAGCGAGCCCTTGCGGCTGGTGGTGCGGCCCGGCCATCCACTGGCCGCACGGCGCAAGCCTTCGCTCGATGCGCTCGCGGCCTATCCGCTGGTGCTGCCCGTGTCGGGCACGCTGATCCGGCACACGGCCGACGCGTTCCTGATCGCACAGGGCCTGGCCCTGCCCAACCAGCTGGTGGAAGCGACCGACACCAGTTTCGCGGTGGGCCTGCTTCAGCGTTCAGAGGCGGTGTGGTTCGCGCCGCAGGGCGCGGTCGAAGGCCTGCTGGCAAGCGGTGAACTGAAGCGCGTGGCCATCGACACCGCGAACACCGAGGGGCCGGTCGGGCTCACGGTGCGGCGCACCGTGGAGCACAGTGAAGGCGCGCGGCTGCTGATCGAGGAAATCCGCGGCATCGTGCGCCAGCGCAAGGGCTGATGCCTCGCCGGATGCGTGCAGGCCCGGGGTCTTTTCAGGCGCGGCGGGGGCAGGCGCGATTAGAGTCTGCGCTTTCCCGCCGATCACATCGCTTGCGCACGGACCCCATGCAGGAGCCCCGCAATCTCGCCGACGCAGCGCGGACTCGCTGATGGACCCATCGACGCTCCCCACCGTGAACACCGCGCACGCCGCCAGCGCCGCACCGCCACGCGAGTCTCTCGTCGACGCGCTGCGCGGCTTCGCGCTGCTGGGCATCCTGGTCGTCAACATCGCGAGCTTCTCGTCGACGTACTACGGCGCGGGCGTGCCCGACCCCATGGCCCTGTCCTGGGTGGAGCGCTGCGCGTCGTTCGTGCGCACCTTCGTGTTCGAGACCAAGTTCTACCTGCTGTTCTCGTTCCTGTTCGGCTACAGCTTCAACCTGCAGATGCAGTCGGCGCAACGCGAGGGCCGGCGCTTCGTGCCGCGCATGGGCCGCCGGCTGCTCGCGCTGTGGGTGCTGGGGCTGCTGCACGCGGTGCTGCTGTACCACGGCGACATCCTCACCACCTATGCGGTGATCGGCACGGTGCTGCTGATGGTGCGGCGGCGCGGCGACGTGTTCCTGATGCGCAGCGCCATCGGGCTCGTGCTGGCGACCTCGCTGCTGTGGGCCGGCGTCGGCTACCTGCTGTCCTTTGCCGGCGTTCCGATGGACCTGCGCGGTGCCTACGCGGAAGCGGCCACGGCGCTCGCGGCCTATCGGGCAACGCCTGCCACGGTCATCGTTCAGCACGTGCGGGAGCTCACGCAGATCTGGTGGATCACCGGCCTGGTGCAGGCACCCACGGCATTGGCCATGTTCTTCGTCGGATTCATCGCAGGACGCCGTGGCGTGCTCGCGCATGCGGAGGCGCATCGCGCGCTGTTGCACCGGCTGCTGTTCTGGGGACTGGCGCTCGGCGTGCCCGGCGCCGCGCTCTACGCGTGGCCGTCGGTGCGGGTCGAGAACTCGATCCGCGAGCTCTATGGTTTGTCCGCCACGCTGCTGACCGCGCCGCTGCTGTCCGCCGCGTATGCGAGCGCGCTGGTGCTGTGGATGCTCGGCCCGCGCGGCCATGCGCTCGAAGCCTGGCTCGCGCCGGCCGGGCGCATGGCGCTGTCCAACTACCTGCTGCAATCGGCCGTGTGCGCGTGGCTCTTCCTGGCCTACGGGTTGAGATGGATCGGCACCATGGGCCCGCTCGCGGCCACGGGCATCGCGTTCGCGATCTTCGGCTGCCAACTGGTGCTGAGCCGCTGGTGGATGCGACGCTTTGCGTACGGGCCGGTGGAATGGCTTCTGAGGGCGTTCACCAACCTCGAATGGCCGCCGATGCGAAGGCCCGGCGAGCGCGAACGCGAGCGTTGACAGTCAGGCCGGTCACGTGCGTGCCCGAAGGGCGCAGACCGCCGACAGGCCAGCCACCCCGACCAGCCTGTAGTCATGCGCAACGGCAGCCGTGTGCCGGCCGTTGCCAGCCGGTCCATGCGACGAGGCCCGCGACCGCGGCGGATGGCGCGCGCCATCCGGCGGTCATCGTCCTAGGCGGATGGGGGCGGCGGGAAGGCGGCGGCGGCCGTGACCACAACCACGCCAGCACCGTCGCCATGCAGCCGATGGCCAGCAGCGCGAGCCACACGCGGTGCGCCGTGAACCACACGATCACCGCGCATGCCGCCATGGTCACAGTCGCGCTCCATTTGGCGCGGCGGCTCACGGTGCGGCCGTTTTCCCAGTTGCGCAGCAGCGGGCCGAAGATGCGATGGTTGAGCAGCCAACGGTGCAGGCGCGGCGAACTGCGCGCGGCGGCCCAGGCGGCCATCAGGATGAACACCGTGGTCGGCATGCCCGGCACCACGACGCCGATCAGGCCCAGCACCAGGCACAGCACGGCAAAGCCGTACAGCAAGGCCCGCGCGAGCGGGGAGGTTTGTCGGGGGTCTGGCTTCAACGCAGCGCTCTCAGGTGATCGGGCCTCGGCGATTGCCGCTCGGGTTCGGCATGTTCGCGAGCTCCGATTCTTCACCAGGTCGGGCCTGCGCTTCGCGGCCGGAGCGGAATTGCCCCGAGAGAAGGCCGTGCCTGCCACGTCACGCGGCCGGGCAGCGCGCGCATTGCGGCTGTCGGGGCTGTCGGAGAGCTGGAACACGGCGCTGCCGTTGCGGACGGAGCCGCGCTTGAACAGGAAGGCCGCACCCGGCGTGGAGCCTTCTTGCACATGCAACCGGCCGGGCGCGCCGGGTCGGCAAACGGTCCCGCGTTGCGCTGGAAAAGAAGGATTGCCGGCAGCGCCCGGCGGCCTTTCTGCGCAGGAGGTGTCAGGCCATTGCCGGCGGTGTGTCGGGCTGCGTGCGCTCCGGGCCGGGTTGCATGTCGCTCTCGATGCGCATCCTCGGCAGGAACTGCGGGTACTCGCGCCGCATGAAGTCGATCAGCCCTTCGCGCACGCTGCAGCGCAGGTCGAAGGCCAGCCCCGAGGTGGCGGCGGTGCAGAGCACGCGGACCTGCATGGTGCGTTCGGTGGCGTCGGTCACGCGCAGGTTGAAGAAACGGCCGTCCCATTCGGGCGCGGCCTTGACGATGCGCTCGGCCTCCGCGCGCAGCGGCGCGAGCGGCATGGCGTAGTCGATGTAGATGAACACCGCGCCCAGCAGCTGCGAGGAATGGCGCGTCCAGTTCTGGAACGGCTTTTCAATGAAGTAGGTGAGCGGCAGGATCAGCCGGCGTTCGTCCCAGATCTTGAGCACCACGAAGGCGCCGGTGATCTCCTCGACGCGGCCCCATTCGCCCTCGACCACCAGCACGTCGTCGATGCGGATCGGCTGCGACAGCGCGATCTGCAGGCCGGCGATCAGGTTGCTGAACACAGGCTTGGCGGCAAGGCCGGCCACGATGCCGATCACGCCGGCGGAGGCCAGCAGGCTCGCTCCGACCTGGCGTGCGCCGGGGAAGGTCATGAGCATCATCGCGCCGCCGGCCACCAGCACCACCGTGGCGGCGGTGCGCGCGAGCACGCGGGTCTGCGTGAGCACGCGCCGCGCGTGCAGGTTGTCGGCGATGTCGGCGGGGTTCTGCGCGAGCACGCCGTCGGCGAAGCCGCTGATGGCCTTCACCGCGAGCCAGGTGGTGGACGCGATGAGCAGCAGGCCGGTGAGATGGCGCACGTTGCCGATGTAGCGCAGGTCGTCGGGAGCGCCTTGCCACACCACGTTGAGCGCCACCAGCGGCAGCACGATGCGCGCTGCGGCATTGCAATTGACCACCATGGTGTGGATCGTCGGGGCCGGGCGGGTGATCCGCCTCAGGACAATGCCGCCGATGCGGTGCGCGAGAAGAGAGAGGGGGACTGCAATCAGGGCGGCAACCCATGTGCCGAACCAGGGGTGGGCAAGTATCTCTTTGATCATCAGGCGGTGGTCGTCTTTGCTGGTTCCGTTGTCTCGTTCAGAGGTTGAAGAATGCGCGCCGCGTCGTCGCGCAGCTGCGTGGCGAGTGCCGTGGCCAGGTCGAGCCGGCGCAGCAGCCAGGGGCTGATGTCGTTGTCGAACGGGTCAGGCAGGGGAATCGGTCCGCCGACGGTGGTCGATCCCGCGCTCTCGGGGTGAGAGGGGCCGGTGGTGGGCAGAGTTCCGATGGCGGCCTCGATTCGTTGCGAAGTCCGGCTGATCGGGCCTTCGACCTCGCCCGGCGTGAGGCGGTCGCGCCGCAGCACGAGCATCGACTTCACGGCGCTGAGCTGCGCGAGCAGCTGGTAGCTGTGGGCCTGCAGGTGTTCCAGCGGCTCCAGCGGCGGCTGCACCGCGCGCGGTTCGGACAGCGAACGCTGCGTGGCCTGCACCAGCGCCGACAGGCTGTCGTAGGCCTCGCGGCGCGCGAGGCGCCATTCGAGCTCGGGGCTGCTGTCGACGGCCTGCAGCTGGCCGAGGCCGAGCGCCAGCCGCGCATGCCGCGCCTGCGCGGTGAGCACGCGCGCCACCAGCGCCGGGATCTGCGTGCGCTCCCAGGACGGCAGCACGTAGCAGAAGCCCCAGGCCAGCGTGGCGCCGATGAGCGTGTCGGCAATGCGCTCGAACAGCGCGAAGATCGGCGCCACGCCCACGTTCAGCAGGTGCGCCTGCACCAGGCCCAGCACGGTGGCCGCCACGGCGGTGATGAGGTAGCGGCGCACCGCGAAGCTGTGCGCGATGGCCTGCGCGACGGTCACGATCACCAGCAGCATCAGCGCCGACGGATGCGCCGACAGCAGGCCCACCGCGAGCACGCAGCCCAGCAGCGTGCCGGCCACGCGCGCGTTGCGCCGCTCGAGCGTCTGCGACAGGCTGCCGCGCAGCACGACCACGATGGTCAGCAGGATCCAGTAGTCGTGCGAACCCCAGGGCATCGACACCGCGATGGCGTAGCCGGCGGCGATGGCCAGCGCGGCGCGGATGGCATGGCGCAGCGGCGGCTGGTCCCAGCTCCACAACGTGAGGAAAGGGCGCAGCGACCAGTCGGTCGGGCTCACGAACATCTGCCAGTTGGCGCGCACCACCGCGAGGTTGGGCTCGGCTTCGCCGCGCGCCATGGCCGACAGGCGCAGCACCTCGTCGTTGATGTGGCCGATGCGGCTGGCCAGCCCGCGCGCCAGCATGGCGGCCGTCGGGCCGATGTGGCTGCCGCCGGTGCGGCTGTCGGCGCCGTCGTCGGTCGCAACGTGGATGGCCGCGAGGCGGGGGCGGCGGTCCACCACGGCATCGGGTTGCCGGCGCAGCAGCAGGGCGTCGGCCAGCGCGACGGTCTCGTCGGCAAGCTCCTCGAGCACGCGGCGCATCTCGACGAGCGCCTGCGCATGCGCGGGGTGGGTGCGCAGGGTGTCGAGGTCGAGTTCGCTGGCCAGCAGCTGGTCGCGCATCTCGAGCACGATCACCAGCATGGCGGCCAGCCGCTGGCGCCGCGGCGTGCGCGGCGACTCCAGCACGATGTCGCGCGTGGCCTGCAGCTGGTCGGCCAGCGCGGCCTGTTCGCGCAGCAGCTGGCCCAGCAGCGGGGCAGGCGTGTCGCGCACGTCGCGCGTGTCGTCGTGCGGCAGGAACTGGCTGGCCTCGGTGCGCATGAGCGCGGCCAGCGAATAGAGCACGTCGGCCATCGACTGCGTGCGGAAGCGCCCGTTGAGCGCCAGGTTGGCCAGCGTGGCCCAGATGACGTACAGGCCCGCGCCGATACCGAACTGCCAGGTGCGCTCGAGCGCGTCGGCCATGCCCGCCGGTGCCGGCGTGGCCATGGAGAACACCATCGAGAACATCACGGCGATGGCGATCGGGATGCCGCGCTTGCCCCATGCCATGGCCAGGAAGGCCATGAAGGTGGCGGGAACCAGCAGCAATCCGAGGCGGATGGGCGCGGCGTGCAGCAGCTGCACCGCGAAGAACAGTGGCAGCCCGATCAGCGGCGCCGGCAGCATCTGCAGGAACTTGCCGCGGCGCGGCCCGGGCAGGTCGGGCGGCGCGGTGACGATCACGCCGGTGGCGGCGGCCGAGGCGGCGAGGGTGCCCAGCCAGAAGTGGATGCCGCCCGAGATGAACAGCAGGCCGAGCGCCACGGTCAGCCCGCTGGCGACGTAGTGGCTCAGCGCGACGCGCAGCGCGGCGCGCAACCGGGGCGCGGCGTTCGGCCCCAGCATGGTCACTTGGAGGAAGCGTCGCCCTCGAAGGGGCACCGTCACCGTGGCGGGGGCGGGGGCGCGTCGCGGCGCACACGCGTGAGCTTGCGCGGCGCGGGCGCTGCGGCGGGCGCGGGCGCTGCCGAGCCTTCGGCGGGCTCGTCGGCGAAGTCGACCACGGTGCTGCGGGCGTACAGGTCGACCGATGCGTCGTCCGTGCTGGCCTTGGTCGATGCCGACACGGCGCGCACGCGGTCGCTGGCGCGCAGCTTGTCGTCCACGTTGGCGAACTTGGAGTACTTGGCGAGCAGCGGCACCAGCTGGCCGTAGACGCGGGGGGCGCCGGCCAGGCATTCGCGCTGCTCGAGGAAGTCGGGCTCGCCCGTGAAGTTGCCGATGAGGCCGCCGGCCTCGGTGACCAGCAGCGAACCTGCGGCCACGTCCCAGGGGTTCAGGCCGGTCTCGAAGAACGCATCGGTGAAGCCCGCGGCCACGTAGGCCAGGTCGAGCGCGGCGGCGCCGGGGCGGCGCAGGCCGGCCGCGCGGGGCATCATGTCCGCCATGATGGCCAGGTACTGCTTGAAGTTGTCGCCGGTGCGGAACGGAAAGCCCGTGGAGATCAGGCACTCGTTCAGGCGGGTGCGCTTCGACACGCGGATGCGGCGGTCGTTCATGTAGGCGCCGCGGCCCTTGGTGGCCGTGAAGAGGTCGTTGCGGGTCGGGTCGTAGACCACGGCCTGCTCGATCTTGCCGCGCACCGACAGCGCGATGGACACGCAGTACACCGGGAAGCCGTGGATGAAGTTGGTGGTGCCGTCGAGCGGATCGATGATCCAGACGTAGTCGGAATCCTTGGCGCCGTACTCGGAGCCCGATTCCTCGGCCAGGATGCCGTGCCCCGGGTACGCGCCGAGCAGCGTCTCGATGATCGCTTTCTCGCTGGCGTGATCGACTTCGGTGACGAAGTCATTGACCTGCTTCTGGGAGATGCGCACGGCCTCGACGTCGAGGGCAGCGCGGTTGATGATCGCGCCGGCGGCGCGTGCGGCCTTGACGGCCACATTGAGCATGGGATGCAGGTTGGGGGACGACATTGGATTGTGAGAAGAACGGGGGAAGGGGCTTGGCGCCCCGTGAGCGGCCCGGCGATGCGGGCGGCGAGAATCGGGGGATTTTACCGGCTCCGCCCGTTCGTGTCTCCCCAACCCGCCATGCGCACCCGTTTCATCCTGATCCAGACCAGCCACGCCGGCAATGTGGGCGCAGCCGCCCGCGCCATGAAGACCATGGGTTTCACCGACCTCGTGCTGGTGGCGCCGCGCTGGGCGAACGTGCTGCGGCGCGAGGAAACCATCCAGCGCGCCAGCGGCGCGCTCGACGTGCTGGCCAACGCGCGCATCGTCGAGACGCTCGGCGAGGCCCTCGACGGCGTGACCCACCTGTGCGCCACCGCCATGATCCCGCGCGATTTCGGCCCGCCCACGCGCACGCCGCGCGAGCACCTGGTGCCGCTTGGCCAGCAGGACGACCAGCATGTCGCCTTCCTGTTCGGCTCCGAACGTTTCGGCATGCGAAACGAAGACGTTTACCGGTGCAACGTGGCATTGAGCATCCCGACCGATCCGAAGTTCGGCTCGCTCAACCTCGGCGCGGCGATCCAGGTCATTGCCTACGAATGGCGGCTGGCACTCGGCGGCTACGAGGTGCGCGAAGCGGTCAACCCGGTGCAGGCCGCCGATGCCCAGGCCGTGGCCGGCATGCTCGAGCACTGGGAACGCTCGCTGGTGGACATCGGCTTCCTCGACCCCGCCGCGCCCAAGAAGCTCATGCCGCGGCTGCAGCAGCTCTTCAACCGGGCGCAGCCCACGCCGGAGGAGATCCACATCCTGCGCGGCATCGCGAAGGCCATGAGCGATGCGACGAAGCCACCGCGCGGCAACGGCTCGCCGCAGCAGCCGGCACCCCAGGACCCCGACCAAGACCCCATTGCACGTATGCGATGACATCGGGCTATAGACTGCGCCCCCCGTCGACATAACCAAATAACGAGAAGTAGTCAGCGATGTTCTCTCGCGTGCGCGCCGATATCCGGTGCATCCTCGAACGCGACCCGGCCGCCCGCAGTGCCTGGGAAGTGATCACGGTCTACCCCGGCTTCCATGCCGTGGTGCTGCATCGCTGGGCGCATGCCTGTTGGACCCATGGCTTCAAGTGGCCGGCGCGCTTCATCGCGCACGTGGCGCGCGGGCTCACCGGCATCGAGATCCACCCCGCGGCCAGGATCGGCGAGCGGGTGTTCTTCGACCATGCCATGGGCGTGGTGGTCGGCGAGACCGCCGAGATCGGCGACGGCTGCACCATCTACCAGGGCGTGACGCTCGGCGGCACCTCGCTCTACAAGGGTGAGAAGCGCCATCCGACGCTGGGCCGCAACGTGGTGGTGAGCGCCGGCGCCAAGGTGCTGGGAGGCTTCGTCGTGGGCGACGGCGCCAAGATCGGCAGCAACGCGGTGGTCATCAAGCCGGTGCCGGCGGGCGCCACTGCGGTCGGCATTCCCGCGCGCATCATTCCCTCGAAGAGCGGGGAGAGCGCCGACGTGGTGGCCCCGCAGAAGTTTTCCGCATACGGCATCACGCAGGAAGACGACCCGCTGAGCCAGGCCATGCGCGGGCTGATCGACAACGCCTCGAGCCAGGAACACCAGATCGCGCTGCTGTGGCAGGCCATCGAGAAGCTCTCGGCGCAGCCGGGCAGCAAGGACTGCGTGCCGTGCGATGCGGCGCGCGACGAGAGCTTCGAGGCGGAGAAGCTCACGCAGCTCGTCGGCAAGTAGCGCGCCGTTTCGCGCCAGCTGGCTAGCCGCCCGGGTCGGCCAGGAAGTCGTCCTGCGGATGCCCCGCCCGCAGCACGCGGCGGGCGTACATCGCGAACGTCGCGTTGACGATGCTCGGCTTCAGCAGGAAGTCGTGCGACTCCTGCGCGAGCGCGTCCGCCACCGGATGCACCGTGCCGGCGGCCGCCGCCATCAGCTGGCGCCGCGCGGCCTGCTCCAGCAGCACCGCCATGTAGGTGGATTCCTCGAGCGTCGCGCACGCGGTCAGCAGGCCGTGGTGCGCCAGCAGGATGCTCCGCTTGCCGCCCAGCGCCGCGGAGATCACCACGCCTTCGTCGTCGGCGATCGGCAGGCCGGGCCACTCCTTGAGGAAGGCGCAGTCGTTGAAGAACGGCGTCTGGTCCATGTGCGCGACCACCAGCGGCTCCTCGATCATCGACAGCGCCGAAGTGGCTGGCGGATGCGTGTGGATGATGCAGGCCACATCGGGCCGCGCGCGGTACACCCACATGTGGAAGCGCGTCGCGGGGTTGGCCATGCCGCGGCCTTCGAGCAGCGCCAGCTCGTCGTCGACCACGAGGATGTCGCCGGGGCGCATCTCGTCGAAGGACACGCCGAGCGGCGTGGTCGCGAAGCGGCCCTCGCCCAGGCGCACGGTCATCTGGCCGGCCAGCGTCTCGCAGTGCTCCTGCTGCGCGAGGTAGCGGCAGGCGATGGCCATCTTCTGCGCAAGCGTCCATTCGGGCGCGGGACGCAGCGGCGAGCCGAGCGTGGCGTTGACGGTGTCGCGCAGCTGCGCGCGGTCGGGTGCGTTCATGGTGTCGTGCGTCATCACAGGTCGGGTGCGGGCGGCTTGCCCAGCAGTTGTTCGATGGCCAGGCCGATCGCGAGGAGGCGCCGGTCGCTGCCCAGCGGCCCGTCGATCTCGAGGCCGACCGGCAGCCCGCCACCGGTCATGCCGGCCGGTTGCGCGAGGCCCGGAATGCCGGCGTTGCTGCCCGGGTCGACATTGCGGATCAGCACCTGGAACAGCGCCGCGGGTCCGCCGGGCTGCGGCATGCCGTTGATCTCGACGCTGCCGGTGAATTCCGGATCGATCGGCGGCGGAGCGATGGGGCAGGTCGGGAACAGCACGCCCTCGACCGCGTGCTGCGCGAAGTGGTCCGCGTACGCCGCGACGAGCTTCGGCCGGTGCACCGCCATCGCCTCGTCGTACGCGGCCTTGGGCATGTCCTTCGCGATGCCGAAGATGCCCTGCACGTCGGGGCTCTTGACCTGCGCGATCACCTCGTCGAGCGTGAGCTGCAGGCCTTCTTCCTTGAGGTACGCCTCGAGGTCGCGGTAGTAGAACTCGTAGAGCGCCACCGGCATCGAGACCTGCGCATTGAGCTCGGGCACGCCCTGCAGGTCGGCCTCGACGAAGATCACGCCTGCCTCGCGCAGCCGCTGTACGGCCGTGTTCATCACGGCCTCGACCTCGCGGTCGAGGTTGTCCCAGAAGTACGCGCGCGGCAGGCCGAGCCTCAGCCCGGCGAGCGATGCCGGTGCGAGCGGCGCCGTGGATTCACCGGTGACCACGGCATCGAGCAGCGCCACGTCCGCCACCGTCCGCGCCATCGGGCCGGGCGTGTCGCGCGTGCGCGAGATGGGCACCACGCCGCCGCCCGCATAGCGCCTCTCGCCGCCGCCGTTGCCCACCGACGGACGCAACCCCACGATGCCGCAGAACGAGGCCGGATGCCGAACCGATGCACCGGTGTCCGTGCCGAGCCCGGCCGGCGCGATGCGCGCCGCGATGCCGGCCGCGGTGCCGCCGGACGAGCCGCCCGGAATGCGGCCGGTGTCGTACGGGTTCTTCACGAAGCCGAAGGCCGCGTTGCTCGACGTGCTGCCGAACGCGAGCTCGTGCAGGCTCGCCTTGGCCAGCACGATCGCGCCCGCCGCCAGCAGCGGCTCGAGCACCGGCGCATCGGCGCGCGGCACGAAGTCGCCGAGCGCCGGCGTGCCGCCGGTGGTGCGGATGCCGCGCGTGTCGATGTTGTCCTTGATGTACAGCGGCAGCCCCGCCAGCGCGCCGAGCCTGTCGCCGCGCGCCCGCGCCGCATCCACGGCGCGGGCCGCCTGCAGTGCGCCTTGCGCGTTGAGCGTGATCCAGCTGTTCAGCGAGCGCTGGGCCTCGGCGCGCGCGAGCAGCGCCTGCACGTAGGCCTCGGAGCTCAGCGTGCCATCGGCGAAGGCGGCCAGTGCCTCGACCGCGCCGAGTTCGAGCATTTCGGATTCCGTCATGAAAACCTCCGGTAGGGTGTCGATCGGTCCAGGGCGTCAGTCGAGCGTGATGCCGCGGTCCCGGACCAGCCTGGCATAGGCGACGCGATCTTCGCTCGCCAGCTTCGCGAACGCATCGGGTCCGTCCTGCAGCGGAACGAAGCCCAGCGCGGTGATCCTGTTGCGGGTGTCGGACTGCGCCATCACCTGCGCCAGCGCACCGGCCATGCGCGCCCTGGCGTCGGCCGTCAGCGCGGCGGGTGCGAGCAGCCCGATCCAGGGCGTGGCCTCGAAGGCCGGAAAGCCCGATTCGGCGAAGGTCGGCACGTCCGGCAGCGCGGGGTTGCGTTCGCGCGTGGCAATCGCGATGGGCTTGAGCGTGCCCGCGCGCAGGTGCTGGGCGCTGGTGTTGACGTCGATGAACATCAGCGGCACCCGGCCGCCGAGCACGTCCTGCACAGCCGGCGTGGCGCCCTTGTAAGGCACGTGCACCACGTCCACGCCGCTGGCCTGCCGGTACGCTTCCATCGCCAGGTGCAGCGGGTTGCCGATGCCGGCGGTGGCATAGGCGTAGGTGCCCGGGTTGGCGCGCAGCAGCGCCGTCAGTTCCCGGAGGTTGGCCGCCGGCACCGAAGGGTGCGCCACCAGCAGCAGCGGAATGCGTGCGACCAGCCCGATGTACGCGAAGTCCTTGCCTGCGTCGTAGGCCAGCCGCTTCTGCAGGACCGGGTTCACGGCCAGCGCGCCGACATCGAGCACGCCCACAGTGAGGCCGTCGGGCGCGGCCCGCGCCACTGCATCGGCCGCGATCATTCCCGAGGCGCCGGGCCGGTTGTCGACCACCACCGGCTGGCCCAGCACGGCGCCCAGGCGTTCGGCCACGGTGCGCGAGAGCGTGTCGACGGCGCCGCCCGCGGAGAAGCCGTTGATCAGGCGCACGGCGCGCGAAACAGGCGCGGCGGCGGGTGACGCAGCGGAAGAGGGCGAGGATGGCTGCGCCAGCGCGGTGCGCGCGCCCTGCGTGGCCATCGAGAGCGCGAAGAGCGCGGCGGGAAGCTGGCGTCGTTGCATGGTCGGTTCTTCGTGGGGTCGGGTCGGGGAGGCGCCATGGTCCGCCTTCGCCCCGGCCTGAGTAACCGCCCGCGCCGCATTCCAGAGATAACCCGTGGTTATCGCCAGCGGGTCTTTCACAATCAGCACCCGGCGCCGGATGCGCTAGCCTTGCCTTCCCATGGACACCCCCGACCACGCCTTGCGCCAGTTCGTGTTTGCCGCGCGCTCGCCGTCGCTGCGCAAGGCGGCGGAGACGCTGGCCATCTCGCAGCCGGCGCTGAGCAAGCAGATCCGCCGGCTCGAGGAGCATCTGGGTTTCGCGCTGTTCCGTCGCCACGGGCGCGGGGTCGCGCTGACCGCATCGGGCGCCGAACTGCTGGCGCGGCTGGAGCCGGCGTTCGAGCAGATCGACCATGCGATGGGAGCCGCGGCGGCGGCCGGTGCGTCCACCCATCACCTGGCCATCGCCACCGTCAACACGCTCGCGGCCTACCTGCTGCCGGACCTCGCCGTGGCCTTCCGCGCGCAGGGCGCCACAGCGCGGCTCACGCTGATGACCGCCAGCTCGCAGGACGTGGTCGAGGCGGTGGTGCGCGGCAAGGCCGACATGGGTTTCGTCTACGACGTGGCCATCGACTCCGAGGAGGTCGAGCGCGTGCTGCTGCACGACGAGCGGCTGGTGGGCTACCGGCTGGCGGGCCAGGGGCTGCCGCGCGAGATTCCCGTGGCCGAGCTTGCGGCGCAGACGCTGATCCTGCCGCCGCGGCCCTATGTGCTGCGGCGCATCGTCGAGCGCGAATGCGGCCGGCCGCTGCAGCCGGCCATCGAGAGCAATTCGGTCGAACTCACGCTCGACCTTGCCGCCGCGGGCTGCGGCATGGGCATCCTGCCGGCGCGGCTGGGCGCAGCGATGGTGGCGTCGCGCGGGCTGGAGCGGGTGCGCATCGTGGGCGGACGCTTCGAGCGCAAGGTGGCTGCCATCCGCCGGCACCACTGCGGCAACCAGTGGGTGGCGCAGGCCATCGCCATCGCGCAGCGGCTGTCGGAAGCGGGCGGCGAGCCGGAAGACCCCGCCTCGTCCTGAGGCTCAGGTGCCGCGCCGGGCCGGCGCGTGCAGCGCGCCGTGCACGTGCCCTGCATGGCCGGTGCCGGACCCGAAACCGTCGGGCGCGAGCGTGGCGGTGTCGAGTTCCTGCAGGATGCCGCAGGGGTGCGCCGATTCGGGGCCGCCGCACTGCAGGCGCAGCGCCTTCAGCTGCTTCTCGAGCGTCTTCAGCTCGGCAATGCGTGCGGCCACGTGGCCGATGTGGTCGTCCAGCAACTGGTTGACCTGCCCGCAGTCCTCTTCGGGCGCGTCGCGGAATTTCAGCAGGCTGCGGATCTCGTCGAGCGTCATGTCGAGCGAACGGCAGCGGCGGATGAAGCCCAGCCGCTGGGCATGGTCTTCATCGTAGATGCGGTAGTTGCCTTCGGTGCGCGCGGGCTCGGGCAGCAGGTGCTCGCGCTCGTAATACCGGATGGTCTCCACCGGCGTGTTCGTGACCTTGGCCAGTTCACCGATTTTCATGATGCGGCATCGAACGAGTGGAAATGAGCGTTTGACTCTACACCTGCTTCAGGGTTTCCAATCGATGGCATGACGAACGAGAACGCCCTGAAGCTCAAGGTTCCCCAGGCAGATCCGCACGACCATGCGCATGACCGCGCGCACGGCCATCAAGGGCACGACCACCATGCGCACGCTCGTGACGACGATGCCCACGGCCATGCGCATGCCGAGTCCGCCTGCTGCGGCAGTCCGGTCTGCGGGTCGACGGCTGCAGCCTCCATGCCGGCCGACTTGCCCAAGGGCGCATTGCTCTTTCGCATTCCCACCATGGACTGCGCGGTCGAGGAATCCGAGATCCGCCGTGCGCTTGAGCCCGTTGCCGGCGTGAAGGCACTGCGTTTTCGCCTCGGCGAGCGCACCATGGCCATCACCACCGAGGTCGGTGCGCTGCCGCAGGCGCTCGATGCGATCCGCAAGGCCGGCTTCAAGCCCGAGCCGGTCGATATGCAACCAGGCGCGGAGCCGGCCGCCGCGCCCGCGAAGATCGCCGGCATGAGCATCGGGCTCGCGCGCCTCGTGGCCGCGCTGTTGCTGGCCATCGCGGCAGAGTCGATTTCGTTCATGGGCCTGGAGAGCAGGGGCTTCATTGCGGTCGAAATGGCGCTGGCACTCGGCGCCATCGGACTCGCGGGGCTCGACACCTACAGGAAGGGCTTCGCCGCGCTCGTGCGCGGGCGCCTGAACATCAATGCGCTGATGGCCGTCGCCGTCACCGGCGCGTTCGTCATCGGCCAGTGGCCCGAGGCCGCGATGGTGATGGCGCTGTACGCCATTGCCGAACTCATCGAGGCGCGCGCCGTCGACCGCGCGCGCAACGCCATCCAGGGCCTGCTGGCGCTCGCACCGGAGCAGGCCGAGGTGAGGCAGCCCGATGGCAGCTGGCAGGCGGTGAAGGCTGCCGATGTCGCGCTCGACGCCGTGGCGCGCATCCGTCCCGGCGAGCGCGTGCCGCTCGACGGCATCGTCACGTCGGGCGCCAGCGCGATCGACCAGGCGCCTGTCACCGGCGAGAGCATTCCGGTCGACAAGACCGTGGGCGACCCGGTGTTCGCAGGCACCATCAACCAGACCGCCGCGCTCGAGTTCCGCGTGACGGCGGTGGCGTCGAACACCACGCTCGCGCGGATCATCCATGCGGTGGAAGAGGCGCAGGGTTCGCGCGCACCCACGCAGCGCTTCGTCGACCGGTTCGCGGCCGTGTACACGCCCACCGTCTTCGTGCTGGCGCTGGCCGTTGCGGTGTTCACGCCGCTGTTCATGGACTGGACCTGGACGCAGGCGCTCTACAAGGCGCTGGTGCTGCTGGTCATCGCGTGCCCGTGCGCGCTGGTGATCTCCACGCCGGTGACCGTGGTGAGCGCGCTGGCCTCGGCCGCGCGGCGCGGCATCCTGATCAAGGGCGGCACCTACCTGGAAGAAGCGCGCGGGCTGAAGGCGATCGCGCTCGACAAGACCGGCACCATCACCGAAGGCAAGCCGAAGCTGGTGGCCTCTTCGCTGCGCGATGCGTCGGCCGACGAGGCCGCGGTGTTCGCCACGGCCGCGAGCATCGCGCGCCGCTCGGACCATCCGGTGTCGAAGGCGATTGCCGAAGGGCTGAATGTCGTGCGGCCGGAGGAAGCGAGCGACTTCACCGCGCTGCCCGGCCGCGGCGTGCAAGCGGTGGTCGCCGGCCAGCGCTACGTGCTCGGCAATCACCGGCTGATCGAGGAACGCGGCCTGTGCACGCCCGAACTCGAAGCCGAACTCCAGTCGCACGAGGAGGCCGGCCGCACCGTCACGCTGCTGGCTTCCGACACTGCCGTGCTCGCGCTGTTCGCCGTGGCCGACACCATCAAGGCCTCGTCGCGGGAGGCGGTGGCCGAGTTGCGCGCGCTGGGCGTGGTGCCGGTGATGCTCACCGGCGACAACGCCGCCACCGCCAGGACCATCGGCACGCATGCCGGCATCGAGGAGGTGCGCGGCAACCTGCTGCCCGAGGAGAAGCTCGACGCCGTCAAGGCCCTGCAGCAGCGCTACGGCGCGGCAGCCATGACCGGGGACGGCATCAACGACGCGCCCGCGCTCGCGCAGGCCGACATCGGCTTTGCCATGGGCGGCGCCGGCACCGACACCGCGATGGAAGCGGCCGACGTGGTCATCATGAACGACGACCTGCGCCGCATTCCCGAGACCATCCGCCTGTCGCGTCGCGCGCACGCGGTGCTCTGGCAGAACATCACGCTGGCGCTGGGCATCAAGGCCGTGTTCTTCGTGCTCGCGGTGTTCGGCAGCGCCACCATGTGGATGGCCGTGTTCGCCGACATGGGCGCGAGCCTGCTGGTGGTTGCCAACGGCCTGCGCCTGATGCGCGCGAGCCGCGACTGAACCGAACGCGCTCCCCGGCCACGTTCCTTCGCACCCGGACGCGCCGCATTTCATCTGAAACCGCGCGCGCTTCATCTGAATCGGCCTGCGCCCGCGCGCAATGCCGTCGCAACGCGCCCTGACCACAGTAGAGGCCAGAGACAGGCAACGCTCCGAAACCAGGATGCGATGCCTGCCTCCCCGAGTGAACCCGGGGCGTGCCGGACGCGTGTCTGGCGGCATGGCCCTTCCACATTGCAGATGCGCGTGAAGGAAACGATCATGAAGAAACTCAATGCCGCGATGGCTGCGCTCGCCGCCTCCCTGTTGCTCTCCGCCGGCGCCGCCTCGGCGCAGGGCCTGTCCCGCGCCGAAGTCGTCGCGCAGCTCAAGGCCGCCCAGGCGAGCGGACAACTGGCTGCGCTCACTGGCGAGGACAGCGGTTCGGCCTACCTGGCGCAGCACTTCCACCCGAGCGAGACGCGCACCGAAGTGAAGACCGAACTGGCACAGGCCAGGGCCGACGGCACGCTGGGCGTGCTGGCCTCCACGGACAGCGGCTCGGCCTACCTGTCGCGCCATTTCATGTCGAGCGAGCCGCGTGCCGAAGTCAAGGCCGAGCTGGCCAGCGCCGAGAAGAGCGGCCACTTCGATGCGCTCTATGGCGAAGACAGCGGGTCGTTCTACCTGGCGCATGGCGGCCGCACGGCCGGCGCCGGCAGCGCGATGGCGATGGCCGGCGCCCGCACCGGCGGGCAGTGAGGCCGCGGCGGCCGCAGGGACCGCGAGGGCCGCAAGGGCCGGGAGGCGTTTGGCCGCGTCATCGAACGGCACTAACATGTGCCGCTTTCCTGCCGGCCACTGCGAACCGCCCATGTCCGCCACATCCCTCCTGCTGCAACTCATCGTCATCCTCGCCACCGCACGCGTGTGCGGCTGGGTCCTGCGCTATCTGGGCCAGCCCGCCGTGGTCGGCGAGATGGCGGCCGGCCTCATGCTGGGGCCGGTGGTCATGGGCGCGCTCTTTCCCTCGCTGCATGCGCAGCTGTTCTCCAAGGAATCGCTGCAGGGCCTGTCGGCGCTGTCGACGCTGGGCCTCGTGCTCTTCATGTTCGTGGTGGGCCTGGAGCTGCGCGCTTCGCAGGGCGTGCGCGCGCAACTGCGCTCGGCCGGCTTTGTGGGCGTGCTGAGCACCATACTGCCGGCCGCGCTGGGCGTGGCCATCTCGCCCGCGCTGCACCCGGCATTGGCGCCGGCCGGCGTGGGCTTCTGGCCGTTCGCGCTGTTCATCGCGGCGGCGCTGTCGATCACCGCGTTCCCTGTGATGGCGCGCATCCTGAAGGACCGCGGCATGACCCGTACGTCCTTCGGGCAGCTCTCGCTCGGTGCCGCCGCGGTGGTCGACGTGTTCGCCTGGATCCTGCTGGCCTTCGTGGTCGCGCTGGTCGGTGCAGGCGAGGGCTACCACGGCCTGCTGAAGACCACGATCGGGATGGCGGTGGTGCTGGCTGTGCTGTTCCTCGGCGCGAAGCCCGCCTTCGCCTGGCTGCTGCGCACCAAGGCACCCGGTGGTGAGCCCTCGACCACCGTGATGGCCTCGCTGATGCTCGGCCTGCTGGTCACGGCGCTGGTGACCGAGTGGCTGCACCTGCACGCAGTGTTCGGCGCATTCCTGTTCGGCGCGTGCCTCCCGCGCGACGACCGGCTGCTGAAGTCGCTCGCCGAGCGCATCGAGCCTGTCTCGATCGTCGTGCTGATGCCGCTGTTCTTTGCGCTCGCCGGTCTCGGCACCACCGCCGGCGCGTTCTCGGGCACGGGCCTCGGCGCGATGGTGCTGATCGTGGGCGTCGCCACCATCGGCAAGATCGCCGGCGGCGCCGCCGGTGCGCGCATGGCGGGCTACGGCTGGCGCGACAGCCTGGCCACGGGCTCGCTGATGAACGCGCGCGGGCTGATGGAACTCATCGTGATGAAGATCGGCCTGGACGCCGGCCTGATCGGCCCCGAGGTCTTCACGATGCTGCTGGTGATGGCGCTGGTGACCACCGCCATGACCGGGCCGATGATCAACCTGTGCCTCGGGCGCAAGGCCAGCGCGACGGCCGGCGAAGGCAGCGAGCACGATACCGCCGCACCCGCCAGGTCCTGAGGCATCGCCACCAGCTCCGGCGCTGCAGCAGGCGCCGGCAGACGGTGGGTCAGGCCCAGGAGCGGTCTTCGAGCACGTAGCCCATGCCGCGCACCGTGTGCAGCAGCTTCACCTCGAAGGGGTCGTCGAGCTTGCTGCGCAGGCGCCGTATGGCCACCTCGACCACGTTGGTGTCGCTGTCGAAATTCATGTCCCACACCTGCTCGGCCAGCGTGGTGCGCGACAGGATCTGCCCGCGGCGGCGCAGCAGCACCACCAGCAGCGCGAATTCCTTGGCGGTGAGTTCAAGGCGCGTGCGGTTGCGGAAGCACTTGCGGCTCACCGTGTCGAGTTCGAGGTCGGCCAGGCGCAGCACCGTCGACTCCTGCGCCTTGCCGCGCCGCAGCAGGGCCTGCACGCGGGCCAGCAGTTCGGAGAATGAAAAGGGCTTGACGAGGTAGTCGTCCGCGCCTTGCTGCAGGCCCTGCACGCGGTCCTCGACCTTGTCGCGAGCGGTCAGCACCAGCACCGGGATGTTCCTTGTCCGTCGGATGGATTGCAGCACGGCGAAGCCGTCGATGCCCGGGAGCACCACGTCCAACAGGATCAGCGCATAGTCGCCTTCGGTCGCAAGGTACTTTCCCTCGATGCCGTCACGGGCGATATCGACCACGTATCCGTTCTCTTCAAGGCTCTTTTTCAGGTAATCGCCCAGTTTGGGCTCGTCTTCGATGACAAGAATGCGCATTGCCAGATGGTAACCAAGGCCTTTCGATACAGTGATTACGATTTAGTAACTCTATTGACGGACAAGGTCGCGCGTCGCTGTCATACATCGCGCCCGGCCCTGCGGGCGCAAGGCCTTTGGCGAAGGGCGCGGCGCATGCCGCCGATATACTTTTTGCCTCCATGCGCCGCTGGCTTCTCATCTTCCTGCTTGCACTCCTGCCGCTCCAGCTGAGCTGGGCAGCGGCATCGGCGTATTGCCAGCACGAGCGGGACACGCAGCCCGAGCACTGGGGCCATCACGAAAGCGAAAGCCGCGGCACCGACCGCAGCCACAGCGGCGAGGGCGCCCAGAAGAACGCCAGCACCCAGCCCAACGCGGTGGTCGGCGACTGCGCCGTCTGCCATGCAGGCTGGGCGCAGCATGCGGATGCATCGGACGAGCCGGTGCCCGCTGCAACTCCCGTGGCGCAGCGCCTTCGCGCAACGGCAAACGAACGCTTCGCCTCGCACATCTCCGAAGTCCCGGTTCGTCCCGACTGGTCTCTCGCCCTCTGATTCGGCGAGAGAACCCATCCCACTTCTTCTGATCTTCACCGTCAGCTGAGCTCTCGCCGAATTCGTCCGTCCGTTGTTTCGCAACCCAGGAGAATTCGATGCGCACGCTCTTCGTGCCGCTGGCCGTGTTGGCCATGGCGGCGTTTCCCGCTCATTCCGAGCCATTCCCCCCAGCGGCTTCCGGGCAGGCCCGCATGGCCGTCCCCATTCGGGAGGCCGCGGCCCCGCTGACCTTGCAGGCCGCCGTTGCGATGGCGCTGCAGGCCAATCCGAACCTGTCCGCGGCGTCGCGCGAGCAGGACGCCACCGAGGCCGCCGTCGTGCAGGCCGGCGCCTGGCCCAACCCCACGCTCGACGCGCAGGTGGAAGACCTGCGGCGCGACAACCGCACCACCACGCTGCAACTGAGCCAACCCCTCGAGCTGGGCGGCAAGCGCGCCGCGCGCGTCACGGCGGCGGAGCGTGCGCGCGACCAGGCCGTGTCGGCACTCGAGGCGCGCCGCGCCGAGATCCGCGCAGCCACCGTCACTGCCTTCTTCGAGGTGCTGACAGCGCAGGAGCGCCTGCGCCTGGCACAGGATTCGGT
This sequence comes from Variovorax paradoxus, assembly GCF_902712855.1. Classification (NCBI taxonomy): domain Bacteria; kingdom Pseudomonadati; phylum Pseudomonadota; class Betaproteobacteria; order Burkholderiales; family Comamonadaceae; genus Variovorax; species Variovorax paradoxus. Next base: position 4,331,199 of record NZ_LR743507.1, on the reverse strand, counting down.
CGGCCTTGCGCAGGCCGGCACCCGCGCCGCCGCCAATCGCGTGGCGGCAGGCAAGGTATCTCCGCTGGAGGAGACCAAGGCACGCGTGGCCGAGGCCGGCATCCGCGTCGAACTGCTGCAGGCTGAAGGCACGCTGCGGTCGGCACGGCAGCAGCTCGCGGCATCGTGGGGCAATCCGAGTCCGCGCTTCACGCAGGTGGACGGTGCGGTCGACGAACTGCCGGCCTCGGTCCCGCCGCAGGATGTGCAGGGCCGCATGGCCGACGCGCCCGTGCTGCGTCAGGCGCGGCTCGAGGTCGAGCGGCGCAGGGCGTTGTCCGACCTGGAGCAGGCCCGGCGCATCCCCGACGTGACCGTGTCGCTCGGTGCCAAGCGGGTGCCTTCCTCCGACGGCGATCCGGGAGGCGGGCGGCGCAACCAGGTGGTGGTGGGCCTGTCGGTGCCGCTGCCGATCTTCGACAGCAACCGCGGCAACGTGGCCGAAGCCCTGAGCCGTGAGGAGAAGGCGCGCGACGACCTCGCCGCCGCGGAACTGCAACTGGGCATCGACGTGGCGCAGGCCGCCGAGCGCCTTCGCTCCGCCCGCGCCACCGCCGAGACGCTGCAGCGCGACGCACTGCCGGGCGCGGAGAGCGCCTACAAGGCGGCCACCAAGGGTTTCGAGCTGGGCAAGTTCAGCTTCCTTGAAGCGCTGGACGCGCAACGCACGCTGTTCCAGGTGCGCGCGCAGTACCTGCTTGCGCTGGCCGATGCGCATCGCGCGGCCGGCGAACTCGACCGGCTGCTGGGCCGCCACGGCAATGACATTTCGCCCGCGACATCCGTTGCGCGCTGACAGGAAAGCTCACACACCATGAATGCACAACAACGCACATCCCTTGCCGAGCGCATCGGCAGGAAGCAGTGGATCGCCATCGCGGTGGTCCTGGCGCTCGGCCTCGTCGCGGGCGCGATGATCCTGCGCACCTCGCCGGCCAAGCCCGAGGCCGCCGGCCATTCCGAAGTCGCCGGGCACGGCGACGGCGATCACCCTGAAGAGGGCAAGGCCCACGGCAAGGAAGAAGGCCACGACCACAGCCACGGCGAAGCCGCCGGCCATGGCGACAAGGAGCACGACGCCGGGGGCAAGGCAGGGAAGGAGGAAAAGGAAGAGAAGGAAGAACACAGGGGCGATCACAAGGAGGAAGCCAGGGGAGAGC